>DDKN01000112.1 GCA_002339725.1 Thiobacillus sp. UBA2597 | reverse complement strand
GCCGAACACGCCGAGCAGGATATCCGCCCGGTGGATGCGCGCCGGCAATTCCTCGTAGGGCACCGGCGGCTCGAAAACCACGTTTTCCAAGCCTTGCGCCAGCCGCAGGCATTCGGCCTTGAGCGGCCCTTCGCCGAGCAGGACCCACCGCACAGGGGGGCCCTGGTATAGCCGGGCGGCCTCGACGATGACCTGCGGCGCCTGCAGGCCGATGAAGCTGCCGTAGAACAGCACCTCGAGCGGACGCCTGCCATCGTAGGGCAACATCGGCGCAGGATGGAACAGAGGCTCCTCCGCCCCAACGTGGATGACCTTGATTTGCGCCAATGGGATGTCGAAGGTCCGGGCGAAGAATTCGGCATGGGCCGGCGTGTCGGCGATCAGGCAATCGGCACTGCGCAGCAAGGCGCCCTCCCAGGCACGCAGGCGCTCGGCCCTTCGGCTGCCCTCGGCGAACTTACCGCGCTCGAACACCTGTTTGTCGTAGGCGGAGATCAGCGGGTCGGCGATCAGAGGCAGGCCCCGTTTTCGACTCCAGCGCCGGGCGGCGACGATATCGCGCTGCCGAAAGCAGGGCACCCAAACCAGATCCACGGCGGGCAACTTGCGTAGCCTTGCCTCCCAGTCGGCAGCCGCGCTGAGCAGGGGGTGAAAATCCACGATACGCCAGCCCAGCTCGTGGAAGGCCCGGCGCAGGATGCGGTTGCGGGAATAGTCGGGGTCGAAGCGGCCCCACCAGAGGACGGTCTTGCTCACTTGCCGTGACCGCCGGCCTTGCGCCGAAGGCGGTTCAGCTCGCGCGCCTTGGCCAGGCGAATGAAGCGCTGGAAGGCATACATATGGCTGACCACGATGCCGTCGACGCCGTTGACGAATTCGCGGCGCAGGACGTACTGCTTGAAGAAGGCGAAGGCCGGCATCAGCAACAGGGCCAGCAGGGAGGGATCGCGCCCCTTGGCGACCATGTCCTCGGCCTGGGCGCTGGAATAGCCGTTGACCTTGTCGACATGGTGGGCGAGCGAGCGGAAGGAGCGGTGGATGACCATGCCCTTGAGGTGACCAATTTTGCCCTCGCGCACGACGACGGAGTCATGCACCAGGGCATCCTTGAACCCGGCCCGGTCCTTTCGATACAGCCGCACGGGATGGTGGAAAGCGGTCCAGGGGTGGCCCCTGTCCTGGAAGGGATAGAGCGGCAGGATGGGCAGGGTGTAGGCCACGCAGGGCGGTTCACCGTGGGCAAACAGTGCACGGATTTCCGCCACCAGTTCCGCGGAGACCTCTTCATCGGCATCGATGTTGAGCAGCCAGTCGTTGCGGCACAGGCCCTCGCCGAACACCTTTTGCGGGCCATAGCCGCACCAAGCGTTGAACACCACCCGGGCGCCGAGCGCCTCGCTCACCGCCACCGTATCATCCGCGCTGCCGCTGTCGATGACGATCACCTCGTCGGTCCAGTCACGTACGCTGCGGATCGCAAGCGGGATGCGGTCCGCCTCGTTCTTGGCGATGATGAAAACGGAAATCGGCAGCTTGTCCGGCATTACCCCATCAGCTCCTTCAACACTGCATCAACCTCAGCGATGTCCATTTCGGAGGAGGCGACATTCTCCTTGCCTTGCGGGTTCAGATTGTAGCGCCAGCGATAACCCAGCCCGCGCAGGCGGGCGATGAGGTAATAGTGTGGTGTGCCGATGTTGGGGTTGAACAACTCGATCAGATTACCTGGCCCGCGCCGAAACAAGAGATTGGCCAGGCCCGCGCCATGCGGGCCGATGACCAGGCCGGCATTCGCAAACAATGCGATCTGCTCGGCCAGGCTGTGTTCGGCCGGATCGACCACCCGGACGCCATGGCGCGCCATGAGGGCGAACACCTCGGCTTCGTTGCGATAGCCCCGGCGGTTCGGCGAGCTGGCCCCGCGATGGACATAGATGGCATCACCCCGCTCGGCATGGGGTGTGGCCCCCAAGCGGTCACAGAGCCAATCAAAGGCCACACGGTCACAATCGAAGTCGCTCGGCACGTATATCTTTTTAGCCGCAATCGCCTCGCTTGCGCCCTGAACGATCACCGGACGGCCCGCAAAGAAACCAAGCCGCACCGTATCGGCGAAGAAACGACAGGCCGCCAGCCGCTCCGAAACCACGACGGGGATGGTTTCCGGCAGGCCCAGACGCTCGATCAGACGCAGCTTGGGCAGCACGTCGTTCAGGTAATGAAAATAATTGGTCTCGAAGATGCTGCGCAGCGAGATCACGGCATCGAAACCACGCTGCCCCCCCGACCAATGTGCCCTCCACTTGGGCGAGCGTTCGCGCACGCGGGGGCGGGCATCGGTGGAACCCCAAACCACTTTGCCGCCGACGAAAATCAAACCCGCCACCGGATCGAGCGTGACTGCCCCTTCGTACAAGCGCACCCAGGATTCGTCCGGATCGCGACGCCAGGTCTGGTAAACAGCTTGAATGTGCTCTGGCAAATCGGGCAGATCAGCGCCCCAATCCTTTTGCCGCGTCTCGTAATGGATCAGTTGTGCCGCCGAATCACGATCGACGGCGGGCATCAGACGCCGCTCGGCCCAGCGGACAACCCGCTTGCGGACCACGTGCAACGGCTTGGTATAGGGATTGGCCATGAGTTGTCCCGCCCTAATCCTATGCCCGATCCGGACACTTGCCCGGCAGGCCCCACGATGCCGGCCGTCCCATCGCCAGCCAGGCAAGCTGCCAGAAGTAGACGAAAAACTTGTCGCGCAGACGGCGTGCCAGACCCAGTGTCAGCAACAGCGCCAGGGCATGCACGAGGACATTGAAGGCCAGGCGCAGGATGCGCCAACCGGTGAGCCCGAGCGCGACGAGCGGCGGGAACACCTTGCGATAGAAGATCAGGCGCGAGCGCAGCATCTCGATCTGCGCCTCACGCCGATAGCCGCGGGTGCTGGCGCCCTTGAGATGGGTGACATGCAGAGTGGGGTCGAGCAGGATACGCCAACCATGGCGGCGCAGCCGGACACACCATTCGGTCTCTTCGAAATAAAAGAAAAAATCCTCGTCGAGAGAGCCGGCGTCTTGAATGGCGGCACGGCGGATCGCCATGCAGGCACCGACCACGGTTTCCACCTCCACCGGCAGATCTCCCGAGACCAGTGCCGGTTTGCGCCGCACCAGGCCCATTTCGGACAAGGGGGTTGGCACGTAGCCATGGGAACGCTGGCGCTCGCCATCCTGGCCAAAGAGCTGGCCGGCGATGACGCCCGCCTCCGGATAGGCGCGAAAGTCGCGCGCCAGGCGGGTCAGTGCATCCGGTGGCAGGAAGGCATCGTTGTTCAGCAGCAGGATGAATTCACCCGCAGCGCGGGCGATGCCCTGATTGCAGGCCCGGGCGAAACCGTTGTTGCAGCCGTTCGCGATCACGGTGACCTGGGGATAGCGGGCGGCGACCTCGACCAGGGAGCGATCGCTGCTGCCGTTGTCGATCAGGATGATCTCGTCCACACTCGGGTCGCACGCCTGCGCCGCATGTTGGAGGGTCTGCAGAAGGCCCTCGACACCATTGCGGTGCACGATGAGGATCGAAAAACGCTTGGGCATCGCCGACATCGATGGCGGCTATTCCACCCGCAGCACGTTCGTGCCCGGGCCTTTCGTATAAGCCAGGTAGCCAGCCGAGCCGTCCAGGTTGGCACCGTTGATATAGAACACGCCGTCCTTTTCGTTCGGATTCACCACCTCATAGCCCAGCACGCGCGCGATGGCCTTGCCAATCTCGTAGTGGCTGGGGTGCTGCATGGCCCGGAACTGGGCGATTTTCCCGGCATCGCCACGATGGGCATACAGAATGAACGGTACGGCGGCGACCCCCGGCTCCAGCATGGCATGGCCATACTTGCCATCCTCGCCAATCAACTCGCCGTGGTCGGCGGTGAAAAAGACGTAGGTCGGCACCTTGGATCTCTGCTTCACTGTCTGAATGATCTCGTGCAGCACGTGATCGGTGAATCCGACCGCGTTGTCGTAGGTATTCACCGTGAATTGGTAGCGATCCAGATTGGCTGTGGGATAGCGTTCGAACGCGGGCGGATAGTTGTAGTGGTAGGGGCTGTGCGCGTTGCGCTGATGCAGCACGATGAAGTTCGATTTGGCAAGATCGATCCGTTTCAGAGCGGTGACCAGGGCGGCGTCGTACTCCTTCCGGTAGAGCGGCTCCATGTTCTCCTTGGTCAGATAGTGATCGGCGTACTCGGTGCCCGAATAGGTCGACAGGTGTGAGGTCTGGTTGGAGATGTAGTGGGTGGCCAGCCCCTGCGCCTTGGCCATCTTCATGAGGTTGCTCTCGTAGCGGAACATGTGCTGGACGTTGTCCGGCTCGCGCTGGATGTTGAAGAACAAGGGCAGCGAGGCCTTGGTCGAGATGCCACCGGCGATCGCGCGATGATAGACGAAGCCGGGGTCGCCCTTGAGCGACTCCAGCCTGGGCGTGGTCGACCGCTCGTAGCCGAACAAGCTCATATGGCTGTAGCCCAGACTCTCGCCCATCACCACGACGATGTTGATCGGCCCGGGCGGCGCGTGCTTGATCACCTGGTAGGGCAGATAGGTCTTGGGCGGCTTGCCGCTCAGCTGCTCCGGCAGGTCCTTGCCCAGAAAAAAGGACACCGCGTAATAGGTGTTCTTGAGCGAGGTCGACTTCGGGTTGGGGTAAAACTTCTGCGGCTTGGCGGTGCCGTAAGCCTTCATCGGCATGATCGGCAGCAGGGCCAGCAGGATCAGGCTCGGGCACAGCAGGTTCAGGGTCTGGCGATGGGTCTTGCGCCAAAGCCAGACGATGGCGGCATAGGCCACCGCCACCGCGCTCACCGGCATCAGCATGTAGGGCGCCACCCCAAGCAGCGATTGCCAGATTTCGCCCTGCTCCTGAAAAAAGAGGCCAACCGCATGCGGCGCGATCAGGCTGCCGAAATAGGCGAAGTGCAGCAGTTGCGACAGCTGGAGCAGGCCGAAGAAAGCCAGGGCGCCAGCCAGCAGCCAGGCCCGGCGGATGGCCACCACCAGGAAGGCCACCACCACCAGGGCACCGAACTCGTCCGGATCGAAGGCCACCTTGTAAGCCGGGTTGGCCAGTTGGTACAGATGGTCCGGCAGCGTGAGCAGCAGGGCCACAGCCAATGCGGCGAAAAGGTGGGTCCCCAATCGGCGTGCCCCACCACGAACCAGGGGGCCGAACTGCATCAGCCTCCCAAAAGCCAAAATCGATTGCATGCCATTTCCATATCGTTGAAGCGACTGCCTGAGACGATGCCCGAATCCCGAAGTTCACGCGCCGGCTCGGCTAGAATGGCGGCAATTTTCCTATATCAGCCCAATGAAGGCATGGCTTTTTTCGCCCCAGACTGTTGCCCCACATGCTCCAGCGCCTCGACACCCGAAATTTCCTGCTGATCGCCGGCCTCTATGTGCTGGTGCATTTCGGCCTGCGCCTCGTCTTCTCGCCGGTGCTGGGCACCGACGACGTCGAGCAGGCGATCTGCGCCCAAAGCCTGGCCTTGGGCTGCGACCTGCGTCAGCCGCCGCTCTATACCTGGCTGCAGTGGCTGGTCAACCAAGTCGCCGGCACCGGTCTTTTCAGCCTCTTCCTGCTCAAGTACGGCCTGCTGTTCGCAACCTATCTGTGCCTGTATGCCATCGGCCGCCAGCTCTTCAACCATACGGCTACCGCGGTGCTTGCGGCGCTCTCGCTCTGGCTCACCTATCCCTTCGCGGTGAGCGTGCACCAGGGCGTCACCCACTCGCTGCTGCTCTCGCTGCTGATGGCGGCATCCTTCCTCGCCTTCCTGCGGCTGGAGGCCAAGCGGCACTGGGCGGGCTATCTCCTGTTCGGCACATTGCTGGGGCTGGGTGAGCTGGCCAAGTACAGCTTCGCCCTCTACGCTGCCGCTCTGCTGCTGGCCGCGCTGAGTCTGCCGCGCTACCGGGCCGTGCTGCTCGATCGCCGCATGGTCCTCACCGTGCTCGCGGGTCTGCTCGTCGTGGCGCCGCACGGCCTCTGGGCCTGGGAGCGGCTGGACGCCCTGCACGGCGCCCTGGGTGGTTTGGGCCAGCACGCCGCACCCGCCGCCTATCTGCCCCGTGTCGCCACGGGGCTGGCCAGCCTGGCCAGCGCCCTGATCCAGTTCCTCTTTCCCCTGTGGTTGATCCTGCTCGTGGCCTTTCCGCGCGCCTTCCGGCCGCTGGCGGCGGCCCCCGCCCCTGCCCCCTCCCAGAGGGAGGGGGAGGCGATGGCTCGCTCCGCGCGTGTCATGCTGAACGAGCCGCTGCGCCTGATCGGACGGCTGCTGCTGCTCGGCATTCTGCTGCTCGCCCTGGTCGTCTTCGCCGGCGGGCCGGTCGAGATCAAGGCGCGCTGGATGCATGTGTTGTTGCTGCTCGCCCCGCTCTGGCTGTTCGGCCGCATCGAGGCGGTTTATGGCGCGGGCGCGGCGAAACCGGCCTACCTCTTCACCCTCTTCCTGCTGCCGCCGCTGGTGATCGCCGCCTGGGCGGCACAGACCTATCTGGCACCGCAATGGCACAAACCCACGCGCTTTCATGCGCCCTACGACCGGATTGCCGAACAGCTGCACAGCGCGGGGGTTGAGCCCGGCACCATCGTGGCAAACGAGCTGCACCTGGCCGGCAACCTGCGCCTGTTCTTTCCCCAGGCCCGGGTGCTCACCCCGGCCCTGCCCCAGTACCGACCACCGGGCCGTGCGGCCGGCCCCTGCCTGCTGATCTGGGAAGGCGGGCGCGGCAGCGAGCCGCCGCCTGCCCTGCGGGCGTATCTGGCCGAGCCGGACCTGGCCAGCGCGCAACACAGACCGGGCTATTTGCAGGCCCGTTACCGCTATTCGGACAGCGCGAGCCTGGCGGTGGGCTATCTCCTGCTGCCCGGCCAGCCGTGTCCTTGAGCCGTCATTCCCGGCGCAGGATGTAATCGTTGATGAAGCTGGCCAGGCCGCTGACGCGGTATTCCCGATCGATCTTGTCGCGATCGGCCACCCGCTCCACCCACTCCAGGAACCCCACCTCAGGATGTTCCTTGCGGTAGGCGAGGTACTGCTCCAGGTAATAGTCGATCTTGCCGGCCTTGGAATGCTTGATGTGGCCATAGGGCCAGAGCTTGAGCTGATCGGTCTGCTCGATGGGAATGCCCTGGCGGAAATGCTGGTACAAGGTGGCGTAGAGCCCGGTGCGGTCGGCCCCGGCCTTGCAGTGCATCCACATGGGATATTCGATCGACTCGAACACCTCCTTGGCGCGGCGGATGCGCGCGGCATCGGGAATGCTGCGCGAGGCGATGTTGACATCGACCAGCTTGATGCCAAGCTTCTCGCACTGCTCGCGCTCGAAGGCCCAATAGGCCGAGCGCTCGTTCGGGCCCTTGAGGTTGACGATGGTCTTGATGCCGTATTTCTTCACCATGCGCCGAAGCTGCCACATGGTGGGCTGCGAGGAACGAAAGGCCTCGGCCGAGATGCGGTGGAAATTGAAGCGGAAAAGATTGGTGAAGTTGTGCTCCACCAGCATGGCATAAAGCCAGGCCCAGGCCCGTCCCCACCAGGTGTTCAGCTTGAATCTCATCGATACAGTTCCCGGAAATGGGCGCACTCGCGCATGAGTTCGTCCTTGCTGCCCTGACAGACCACCGTGCCGCGCTCGATCAGATAGATCCGGTCGGCCACTTCCACGCTCCTTAAGCGATGGGCGATGATCACGGTGATGATCCCGGGCGCCAACTGACGCACGGTGTCCAGGATCGCCGCCTCGCTCGGGTTGTCGAGGGCGCTGGTGGCCTCGTCCAGGATCAGCACCCGGGGTTCGCGGTACAGCGCCCGGGCGATGGCGATGCGCTGGCGCTGACCGCCCGACAGATTGGTGCCGGCCTCGTTGAGCAAAGTGTCGATGCCTTCGGGCAGGCCGGCGACATAGTCCCACAGGTTCGCCTTCTTCAGCGCGGCCACCACCCGCTCCCGCTCCACCGCCGTGCCGTAGGCGACGTTGGCCGCGATGCTGTCGTTGAAGATGTGCACGCGCTGGGTGACGATGGCCACCTGACGCCGCACCGAGGCCAGGGTGAAGCGGCGGATGTCCTGACCGTCGAACCTGACCACGCCCGAGCTGGCATCGAAAAAGCGCAGCAGCAGGCTGGCGATCGAACTCTTGCCGCCGCCACTCGGACCGACCAGGGCAATCACCTCGCCCTTGCGCGCCGTCAGGTCCACGCCATGCAGCGCCACCTGGTCGCCATAGCTCAGGCCGACGTCCTCGAACGCGATGGCATTGACATCGAGCAGGGGCTGATCGCCGCCGCGCACCTCGGGCTTGAGCGCGAGCAGGGCCTGAATCCGTTCATGGGCGGCAATCGCATCCTGGAATTGGGCATAGGTTTGGGTCAGGCGCCGGATCGGATCGACCGCCATGAACAGCGCGGTGACGAAGGAGAAGAAAGCGCCCACGGTCAGGCTGCCTTCGATCACCTGACGCCCGCCGATGGCGATGACGGCGGCGGCGGAAAACGAGGCGAACAACTCCATCACCGGCACCACCAAGCCGCCGGTGCGCACCGCCTTCATGTTGGCGTCGAAGCAGCCCTTGTTGCTGCGGCCGAAGCGCTCGGCCTCGAAGTCCTCGGTGTGGTAGGCCTTGATCACCTCGACATTGGCGAACATCTCGGACAACTTCTCGGTGAGCTCGGCGTTGCGTTCCTGCGCCGTGTGGGCGATCCGCTTGAGCCGGCGCGAGATCAGGCTGACCGGGTAGAACGCGGCGGGGATCACCACCAGGGTGACGAACGACAGGGCCGGGCTCTGGTAGATCACCACCGCGATCAGCGCCGCCGCGGTCAGGCTCTCGCGCAGGAGCGTGGCCAGGCTGGTCGACACCGCCCCCTGGATGCGGCTGATGTCGTTGGTGATGCGGCTGATCAACTGGCCGGAATGATGGCGATGAAAAAAGGCCAGGTCGGAATGCAACAGATGGCCAAGCAGCCGGTCGCGCACCTTGCGCACGATGTCCTGGCCGACATAACTCATGGCATAGCTCTGGGCGAAGGTGCCGATGCCCTTGGCCAAAAAGGCCAGCACGATGAAAACCGGCAGCACATAGAGCAGCGCCATGTCCTTGGCGATGAAGATGTCGTCCAGCAACGGCTTCATCAGCCAGGCGATAGCGGCGGTCGAGCCCGCCACCAGCAGCATGGCGAACAGGGCCAGCAGCAACTTGCCCCGATAGTGCCGGTATTCCGGCCAGTAGGCGCGAATCAGGTCGAACATCTGGCCACCGCCGATACAGGACAGGCGCACCGGAAAACGCACGACCGGCTCACAACAGGACCACCGTCGCCAGGCCGAGGAAGATGAAGAAACCCATCGAGTCGGTGATGAAGGTGGTCAGCACCGCCGAACCGAAGGCCGGGTCGCGCCCCAGGCGCTCGATCGCGATCGGCGCGAAATAGCCGGCCATGGCAGCGACCAGCAGATTGAGCAGCATCGCCGCCGCCATCACCCCACCCAGGGCGACGTTCTCGTAGAGCAGATAGGCCACGACACCCATGACGCTGCCCCAGACCGCGCCGTTCAAGAGCGCAATGCCCAGTTCCTTGCCGAGCAGGCGCCGGGCATTCTCCTTGTTGATCAGGCCCAGGGCCAGGCCGCGCACCACCAGGGTGGAGGTCTGGTTGCCCGAGTTGCCGCCCATGCCGGCGACGATGGGCATCAGGGCGGCCAGCGCCGCCAGTTTTTCGATCGAGCCCTCGAAGGCGCCGACCACGCGCGAGGCGATGAGCGCGGTGCACAGGTTCACCGCCAGCCAAAGCCAGCGGTTCTTCGCCGCCTTCCACACGGTGGCGAACAGGTCCTCCTCCTCGCGCAGACCGGCCATGCTCAGCATGTCCTCCTGGGCCTCGGCCCGGATGTAGTCGAGCACCACGTCCACGGTCAGGCGGCCGACCAGGCGGTTCTGCGGATCGACCACCGGCGCGGTCACCAGGTCGTAACGCTCGAAGGCCTGGGCCGCCTCGGAGGCGGAGTCGGAGGGGTGGAACAGCACCGGATCGTCGACCATGATCGCCGCGATATGCGCCTCCGGATCGTGCACCAGCAGGCGCTTGAGCGGCAGCACCCCGGTCAGCCGCTTCTCCTTGTCGACCACGAACAACTTGTCGGTGTGCGGCGGCAGCTCGCCCAAAATGCGCAGATAGCGCAGCGCCGTCTCGATCGTGACATCGGCGCGGATGGTGACGAAGTCGTAATCCATCAGGGCGCCGACCGAGTCCTCGTCGTAGGACAGCGAAGACTCCACCTGGGCGCGCTTCTGCTCGTCGAGCGACTTGAGCAGTTCCTGCACCACGTCCTTGGGCAGGTCGGGCGCCAGGTCGGCGATCTCGTCGGTATCCAGACTGGCGGCGGCCGCCACCAGCTCGCGGTTGTCCATCGAGGCGATGAGCGACTCGCGTACCGCGTCGGACACCTCGATCAGGATCTCGCCGTCGCGCTCGGCCTTGACCAGGTCCCAGATCAGCAGCCGGTCGTCGAGCGGCAGGGCCTCCAGGATGTAGGCGACATCGGCCGGGTGCAGCTCGTCCAGCTTCTTCTGCAACTCGGCCAGGTTCTGCTTGTGCACCAGGGCCTCGACCAGGTCCTGGCGCGGCATATCCTGCTTATGGACGAGCGATTCCACCAGCTTCTGGCGGGCGATGAGATCCACCACCTGCCGCAGGCTGTCCTCGACGTTCTCTTTGCGCAGCTCTTCGTTGAGATCGCTCATGGCCGTGCATTGTAGCCCCTGAGGGCAAGCAGCCAGAAGCCATTTCCGCCCCAAACCGCCTGGCACCGCCGCAATGCTGGGATGCCGGCGACAGTCCTCGCCCCGAAGCGGGCTGGACAGACCGAAGGCTTGAACCTAATCTTCCTGCTCGACAAAAAAATTTCACATATCCCTGCTTGAGGAGCCCACATGTCCAGCCATTTTCTGAATAACCTTGGCGTCGCCAAACGCATCCTGTTGCTGCTTGCCATCAGCGGCCTGACCATCCTCATCGTCGCCCTGGTCGGCTGGCTCGAGATGCGTGCGGGCAAGCAAAAGCTGGACACGCTCTACCTCGACCGGGCCGTCCCCCTGCAAGACCTCGGCCAGATCGAAAGCAAGCTGTTCATCGTCGAAAAACAGGTCCTGCTGGGCTTCCAGCATGATCCGGCCAGTCCCCTGGCCGCCATCCATACCCATCCCATTACCCTGCATGTGGAAAACAACGCCGCCGAGCGCAAGGCGATCGAAGCGCTCTGGGCCAAATACATGGAGGGCTTTCTGACCGATGAGGAAAAGGCCCTGGCCCACGATGCCGAGCAAAAGATCAAGGCCTGGCTCGACACCACCGCCGCCTATCTTGACCAGATGAAGGCGGGCAATTTCGGCCATGGCCGCACTGCCGAGTTCCTCCAGGCCGACCGCACCGCCGGCAAGGCCGCCCACGAAGCCCTGACCAAGCTGATCGCCTATCAAACCAGCGTCGCCAAGGCGCTCAATGAGGAGGCCGGCCAGGCCTATGTCCGCAGCAGCCTGATCCTGGCGGCCGTCGGTGGCATCGGTCTCATCCTGGCCTTCGGCTTGGGCACGCTCATCAGCCGCTCGGTCACCCGGCCGCTCGATCAGGCCGTACAGGCCGCCGAGGCCATCGCCCAGGGGCAGCTCAGCCGCCCCATCCCGGCCGGCGGCCAGGACGAGCCCGGCCGCCTGCTCAATGCCATGCGCACCATGCAAGCCGGGCTGCGCGACATCGTCGCCGCTTTGCAGAACAACGCCCAAGCACTGGATCAGACGGCGCGCGAGCTCAAGGATTCGGCCAGTCGCTCGGCCGAGGCCTCCGAGACGCAGACCGAGTCGGCTGCCTCCATGGCTGCCGCCATCGAGCAGATGAGCGTGTCGATCGACCACATCGGCGAAAGCGCCCGCCAGGCCCATAGCGTCTCCGAGCAGGCCGGCGAGCAGTCGCGCACCGGCGGCCAGGTAGTGCATCGCGCCGCCGACGAGATCGGCAAGATCGCCGAGGCGGTCAATGCCTCGGCCCAGACCATCGGCGAACTGGAGGCGGTCTCCAACGAGATCTCCACCATCGTCGCCGTGATCAAGGAGATCGCCGACCAGACCAACCTGCTGGCGCTCAACGCCGCCATCGAGGCCGCCCGGGCCGGTGAGCAGGGCCGCGGCTTCGCCGTGGTGGCCGACGAGGTGCGCAAACTGGCCGAGCGCACCGGACAATCCACCCAGCAGATCGCCACCATGATCGAGCGGATCCAGGACAACACGCGCAAGGCGGCGGCCGACATGGAAACCAGCGTCAGCCGGGTGAACGAAGGGGTGAGCCTGGCCCGTCAGGCAGGCGAATCGATCACGGCCATCCAGGAAGGCTCGAAGCAGGTGATCCATGCCGTCGACGACATCACCCTGGCCCTGAAGGAACAAAGCGTGGCCTCGCAGGACATCGCCAAGAGCATCGAGCACATCGCCCAGATGGCCGAGGAGAACAGCGCCACGATCAATCAGACCGCGGCTTCAGCCCGCCAGCTGGACGGCCTGGCGGGGCAATTGCGTGCCACCGTGAACAAATTCCAACTCTGATTCGTTTGATCGCCGCTCACGGGCCCGGCAACGGGCCCGTTTTCATTTGGGCACATAGACCTGCCCCATGCGCACGGCGATGATCGCCTTGCGTTTGAGCAGGCCGCGCGCATTCAGATGCGTCTGGTAATAGCGCGGGTTGGGGATCATGGCCGCGAGCAGCGCCGCCTGGTCCGGTCCGGTCAACAGCCGGACATCGGGCTGCACTGCCTCCAGGATGCAGGCAACATCGGCCGGGCGCAGCTCGTCCGGCTTCCCGCGCCCTGCTTATAAATGAGCGACTCCGCCAGCTTTTGGCAGGCGCCACCACCTGCCTCAGGCTGTCCTCGACGTTTTCTTAGCGCCGTTCATGGTTGAGGCCACTCATGAGCGCGCTTCCGGCCTCATGGTATTGACAAATTAAAGTTTTTTGCCAACATGCCGTTCACATAAAAAAACAAGCAGGGCCGATTATCCGAAAAAAGGGGGACACAATGCGAATCAACATGCCGGTCACCAACCAGGAACGCGTCATGAAGGACGGCTGCGTTCTGATCTCAAAGACCGACGCCAAAGGCATCATCACCTACGCCAACCAGGACTTCGTCAACATCAGCGGATATTCCGAAGAGGAGTTGATTGGCGCACCGCACAACATCGTGCGGCACCCCGACATGCCGCCGGCCGCGTTTGCCGACCTGTGGGCCACTTTGAAAAAAGGCCGCGCCTGGAGCGGACTGGTGAAAAACCGCAGCAAGAATGGCGACTATTACTGGGTCGAGGCCACGGCCCGGCCCAACGCCGAAGGCGGCTTTACTTCCGTTCGGGTCAAACCCGACCGGGAACAGGTTCAACAGGCCGAGGCCCTGTATAAGGCCATGCGCGAGGGCAAGACGCGCAAGATCATTCTTAATGGCCAGGTGGTCGTGCCCTCGCTGACCTGGCGTTTGTTGACATGGGCCCGCGGCATCCGGGTCGATTTGCGTCTCTGGCTGGCCACCCTGGGCGTGGCCGGCCTGTTCGGGGCCCTCCTTATCCGCTCGCTCCTGCAAGGCGATATGCCGCAGGTCGGCCTGGGCAGTCTGGGCGTGGCGTTCTCACTGGCATTGGGCTTTTGGCTGACCTTCGACGTCCTGCGGCCACTCGGCGCGGCGGTAACCACTGCCGAAAGACTGGCCAAGGGCGATCTTGCCACGCCGCTGACAGGCTTGGGCAACAACGAGATCGGCAAGCTCATGGAAGCACTCGGCGCCATCCGCAACAACTTTCATGAAACCGTGTATTACCTGCGGGAGGGTGTCGACAAACTCAATGCCGCCACGCAAAGCCTGACCGCCGACATGGCGCGTGCAAGCAGCGCATCCCACGCCCAGGCGGAAGCGGCCAGTACCGTGGCCGCCGCCATGGAACAAATGACCGCATCGATCGAGCAGGTCGGTGAATATGCCCACGGTGCAGGCGAGCTTTCACGCCGATCAAGTGAGCAATCCGAAGCGGGTGGGCGGGTGGTGCATGAAGCCGCCGATGAAATGCGCACCATCTCCGACACGGTCTACCAGGCCTCCAGTGTCATTCAGGAACTGGAAACCCACTCCAAGGAGATCAGCAATATCGTGACGGTCATTGAGGAAATCGCTGAGCAGACCAATCTTTTGGCCCTCAACGCAGCCATCGAGGCCGCGCGCGCCGGTGAGTCCGGCCGCGGTTTTGCCGTGGTGGCGGACGAGGTGCGCAAGTTGGCCGAACGAACCTCCCGTTCCACCCATGAAATCAGTGGCATGGTCAACAAGATCCAGTCGGGCGCCCATCAGGCGGTAGCCAGCATGGAAGCCGGGGTCAATCGTGTGGCGGAAGGAGTGCAGCTCGCACACCAGGCCGGCGATTCCATCACCCAGATTCAGGAGAGCGCCCGTCAAGTGATCGGCGCCGTCGACGACATCGCCAACGCCCTGCGCGAGCAGAGCGCCACTTCGCAGGATATCGCGCGCCATATCGAGCAGATCGCCCATATGTCGGAAGAAGGCAGCGCCGCCGCCGCCAACACCACGCAATCCGCGCAGAACCTGCAGGCCATGGCCGAGCATCTGAACAAGATCGTCACCCAGTTCAAGATATGAACCGGCGCTAGTGCCAACCAGGCCCCCTCGCCACCCGGCCTGCTTTATTTCGGCACATAGACCTGCCCCATGCGCGCGGCGATGATCGCCTTGCGTTTGAGCAGGCCGCGCGCATTCAGATGGGTCTGGTAATAGCGCGGGTTGGGGATCATGGCCGCGAGCAGCGCCGCCTGGTCCGGCCCCAGCTTGGCCGCCGGGGTCTTGAAGTAGTGTCGGGCGGCCGCCTCGGCGCCGTAGATGCCGTTGCCCCATTCGATCACGTTCAGATACACCTCGAGGATGCGGCGCTTGCTCCACAGGGTCTCGATCATCACCGTGATCACCGCCTCCTGCGCCTTGCGCAAGGGGTTGCGCGAGGCGGAGAGGAACAGGTTCTTCGCCAGCTGCTGGCTGATGGTGGAGCCGCCGGCGACCACCTTGCCCTTCTTCAGGTTCTTCTCCAGTGCGGTCTCGATGCCTTCCCAGTCGAAACCCTCATGGGCGATGAACTTGGCATCCTCGGCGGCGATCACCGCGCGCTTGAGATGGATGGAGATGCGCCCATACTCCACCCACTGGTGACGCAGCTCGGCGTCCGGGCGCTTCTCCTGCAGGCGCTCGAGGCCGGCCTCCATGAAGGCGGTGGACGACGGATTGAACTGCCACCACCAGAGCACATGGCCAAGGTACCAGAGCTGCAGGGCCAGCAGCAGGCCAAGCGCAATGCCAACCCATTTGAAAACCCGGCGCCACATCATGCCCCCCGCAGCAGGGCGATGACCGGCGCGGTTGCCGGGCGCACGCCGCGCCAGAGCAGGAAGGCCTCGGCCGCCTGCTCGACCAGCATGCCCAGGCCGTCGGCCACCCGCGCGCCGTGGGCGCGGGCGAAGGCCAGGAACGGGGTGTCCTGGCCATACATCATGTCGTAGGCCAGGGCGCCTGGGGCGAACACCTCATCCGGCAACGGCGGCAGTTCGCCGGCGAGGCTCGCCGCCGTGGCATTGATCACCAGGTCGAACTGGCGGCCGGGCAGGGCCTCAAAGCCACCGCCCTCGACGGGTCCGGCCGCAGCGAAGCGCCGGGCCAAGGCCAGCGCCTTGTCGGCGGTGCGGTTGGCAATGAAGAGGCTGGCCGGCCGCTCGCCGAGCAAGGGCAGCACCACGCCCCGGCCGGCGCCCCCCGCGCCCAGCAGCAGGATACGCCGGCCGGCCAGGCTCAGGCTCAGGTTGCGGGTCAGGTCGGCGACGAGACCCGCGCCGTCGGTGTTGTCGCCCAGGATCTCATCGTCCTCGAACTTCAGGGTGTTCACGGCGCCCGCCGCCTCGGCCCGCGCCGTGCGCCGGGTGGCGAGCTCGAAGGCCTGCTCCTTGAACGGCACGGTGACGTTGGCCCCCTTGCCGCCCGCGGCGCGGAAGGCCTGCACCGCCGCGGCAAAGCCATCGAGCGGGGCCAGGATCGCTTCGTAGCTCAAGTCCTGTCCGGTCTGGCGCGCGAATTCCGCATGGATGCGGGGCGATTTCGAGTGGGCGATGGGGTGGCCGAAAACGGCGTAACGATCGGTCATGCTGGGGTTCCTGGACAGGGCGGCATTGTAGAAGACCGGGACAGGGCCCCGTCAAACCGGCCGGTACGCACCAATAATGTGCATAACGCACCACGCCGGTGCATTCGAAAATTCCATAATCCAGCCAGGGCGTTGTGGCACAATGCTCTGCTCGGTTTTCAGGGGTGGCACGGAACCTGCTCTATGGCAGGGCAGCAGTTTCCCATCTTTTCCATTTGCTTGCTAACGAGGAGTTTGAAATGGCGGTTGCCGATGTAATGAAGATGATCAAGGAAAACGACGTCAAATTCGTCGATTTCCGCTTTACCGATACCCGCGGCAAGGAGCAGCACGTCACCGTGCCCATTTCCGCCTTCGACGAGGAAAAATTCGAGCATGGCCATGCCTTCGACGGCTCCTCCATCGCCGGCTGGAAGGGTATCCAGGCCTCCGACATGCTGCTGATGCCGGACCCGGCCACCGCCAACATCGACCCCTTCTTCGACGAGCCCACCCTGATTTTGACCTGCGACGTGATCGAGCCGGACACCGGCAAGGGCTACGACCGCGATCCCCGTTCCATCGCCAAGCGCGCCGAGGCCTATCTCAAGTCCACCGGCCTGGGCGACACCGCCTATTTCGGCCCGGAGCCCGAGTTCTTCATCTTCGACTCCGTCACCTGGCATGACGACATGTCCGGCTGTGCCGTGAAGCTGGATTCCGAGGAGGCCGCCTGGGCCTCGCGCGAGCAGACCGAGGTGGGCAACCTGGGCCACCGCCCGCGCGTCAAGGGCGGCTACTTCCCGGTGCCCCCGGTCGACTCCTTCCAGGACATCCGCTCCGCCATGTGCCTGGCCCTGGAGGAAATGGGCGTGCCGGTCGAGGTGCACCATCATGAGGTGGCGACCGCCGGCCAGAACGAGATCGGCACCAAGTTCTCCACCCTGGTGCAGCGCGCCGACTGGACCCAGATCCTGAAATATGTGGTGCACAACGTGGCCCATGCCTACGGCAAAACCGCCACTTTCATGCCCAAGCCCATCGTCGGCGACAACGGCTCCGGCATGCACGTGCACCAGTCGATCTGGAAGGACGGCAAGAACCTGTTCGCCGGCAACGGCTACGCCGGCCTGTCCGAGTTCGCCCTCTACTACATCGGCGGCATCATCAAGCACGCCAAGGCCCTGAACGCCATCACCAACCCCGGCACCAACTCCTACAAGCGCCTGGTGCCCGGCTTCGAGGCCCCGGTGATGCTGGCTTACTCCGCCCGCAACCGCTCGGCCTCCATCCGCATCCCGCACGTGGCGAGCGACAAGGCGCGCCGGATCGAGACCCGCTTCCCCGACCCGATCGCCAACCCCTACCTGTGCTTTGCCGCCCTGATGATGGCCGGCCTGGACGGCGTGCAGAACAAGATCCACCCGGGCGACCCGGCCGACAAGAACCTGTACGACCTGCCGCCCGAGGAAGAGAAGGCCATCCCCAAGGTCTGCCATTCCCTGGACATGGCGCTGGAGCACCTGGACAAGGATCGCGAGTTCCTCACCCGCGGCGGCGTGTTCAGCAACGAATTCATCGATGCCTACATCGAGCTCAAGATGGAGGAGGTCACCCGCCTGCGCATGACCACCCACCCCATCGAGTTCGACATGTACTATTCGGTGTAATCGGGCCTGACTGGCACACGCGAAAAGGGCGCTCTTCGGAGCGCCTTTTTTCATGGTGCCGGCCGTTGTTGCCGCGCCACCCCGCTTCCCCTAAACTGGCCGCGTACAGGTCATGAGGTAGGTCATGCGAATCGTCCTGGGGCTGCTCGGCATGATATGCACCACGTTGGTGCAGGCTGAGATATACAAGTACGTGGATGAGACCGGCCACGTCACTTACAGCAATACCCCCCGGCCCGGCGTCAAGCCTTTGAATGGTGCGGCCAGCCGCCCCGCCAAAGCGAAGACCCCCAGCCCCTCGCCCTACTATTTCCCCCGCGTCGACCAAGCCACCCAGCAGCAGCGCGACAGCATGCGCCGGCAATTGCTGCTCAATGAACTGCAGCAGGAACAACGCCATCTGGCCGCGGCCCAGGCCGCCCAGCGCCAACCCGGGGTCGATGCCGGGAAGGCGGCCGAGGCGGTGCGCCTGCACGAAAAAAACATCGAGATGCTGAATCAGGAGCTGGCGCGCATCCGCTAGGCGCCGGCGCCCGGCGGGTCACACTGGCAGCCACCCGGGATGAACGGACCGCTGACCACCGACCGATTGGCTGGCCTGCTTTTTGCTCAATCAGGGATACCCTGATCAAACTCCGCCCGATGAATTACGCCGCCCCCAGCCTCGACATCCTCGCCACCGCCGTCATTCTGGTGGATGAGGGACGCGTCATGCGCCACATCAACCCGGCCGCGGAGAACATGTTCGGCGTCTCGGCCCATCACGCCCTCGGCCGCCCGCTGGCCGACCTGTTCGGCCAGAACAAGATCCTGTTCAAGGCCCTGGACAGCGCCCTGATCCAGGGTGCCAGCTTCACCGAGCACGAACTCAATGTCCAGATCAACGGCCATCAATTGCACTTGAGCTGCACCGTGACCCCGCTCGAGTTCGAAGCCGGCGCCGCGGTGCTCGAGTTCCATCCGGTCGGCGGCAGCATGAAGATCGCGCGCGAGGAGCAGGCCCTGGCCCAGGCCCAGGCCAGCCAGACCCTGCTGCGCCAGCTGGCGCACGAGATCCGCAACCCCCTGGGCGGCATCCGCGGCGCCGCACAATTGCTGGAGGCCGAGCTGGACGCGCCCAATCTGGCCGAATACACCCAGGTCATCATCAAGGAGACCGACCGCCTGCAAGGTCTGCTCGATCGCATGCTGACCCCGGCCAAGCGGCCGAACATCCAGCGCGTCAACATCCACGAGGTGATCGAGCGGGTGCGCAGCCTGTTGCTGGCCGAGTTTCCGAATCTGAGCGTGCGGCGCGATTATGACCTCAGCCTGCCCGAGATCGCGGCCGATCCCGAACAGCTGATCCAGGCCATGCTCAACATCGCCCGCAACGCCGCCCAGGCCATGCACGGCCAGGGTGACATCCAGTTCCGCACCCGCATCGCGCGGCAGGTGACCCTGGCCATGAAGCGCTGGAAGCTGGCCATGCGCATCGAGATCATCGACAACGGCCCGGGCATCCCGGCCGAGCTGCACGACACGCTGTTCTTCCCCCTCATCTCCGGCCGCGACGGCGGCACCGGACTGGGGCTGACCCTGGCGCAGAACCTGGTGCAGCGACATGAGGGCGCCATCTACATGGAAAGCGAGCCAGGGCATACCTGTTTTTCCATTTTGCTGCCGATCAAACCCGGTTCACAGGAAAACACATGAAACCGATCTGGATCATCGACGACGACCGCTCCATCCGCTGGGTGTTCGACAAGGCACTCAAGCGCGAGAACCTGCCGCACCGCATCTTCGACAGCGCCGAGGACGCCCTGCGCGCGCTCGACCAGGAGACGCCGGGCGCGGTGCTCACCGACATCCGCATGGACGGCATCAGCGGCCTGGAATTCATGGATACCCTGAAGGCCCGGCATCCCAAACTGCCGGTGATCGTGATGACCGCCTATGCCGATCTCGATTCCGCCGTCTCCGCCTTTCAGGGCGGCGCCTTCGAATACCTGCCCAAGCCGTTCGACGTCAATCACGCCCTGGAACTGATCCACCGCGCCCTGGACGAGACAGCCCGCAGCGAGGAGGCCGGCGGCGAAGCGGCGCTCACCGGCCAGGCCATGCTTGGCCAGGCGCCCGCCATGCAGGACGTCTTCCGCGCCATCGGCCGGCTGGCGCAATCCCATGCCACGGTGCTGATCACCGGCGAGACCGGCACCGGCAAGGAGCTGGTGGCGCGCGCCCTGCACCGGCACAGCCCGCGCAAGGACAAGCCCTTCATCGCGCTCAACACCGCCGCCATCCCGAAGGATTTGCTCGAGTCGGAGCTGTTCGGCCACGAGCGCGGCGCCTTCACCGGCGCCACCGGCTCGCGCCGCGGTCGCTTCGAGCAGGCCGACGGCGGCAGCCTGTTTCTCGACGAGATCGGCGACATGCCGCCCGACCTGCAGACCCGCCTCTTGCGCGTGCTGGCCGACGGCGAGTTCTACCGGGTCGGCGGCCACCAGCCGGTGCGCGCCAATGTCCGGGTGATCGCCGCCACCCACCAGAACCTGGAGGAACGGGTCAAGCAGGGCCTGTTCCGCGAGGACCTGTTCCACCGGCTCAACGTCATCCGCATCAAGCTGCCGCCCCTGCGCGAGCGGCGCGAGGACATCCCGCTCCTGGTGCGCCACTTCCTGCAAAAAAGCGCGCAGGAACTCGGCGTGGAAATGAAGCAGGTCAGCGACGAAGCCATGAAACAGCTCATGGCCCTGCCCTACCCGGGCAACGTGCGCCAACTGGAAAACCTCTGTCACTGGCTGACGGTGATGGCGCCGGGCCAGGTGATCGAGCCCAAGGATCTGCCCCCCGAGGCCCTGGAGGCGCCGGCACACTCCGCCCTGGATTGGGCCGAGGCCCTGGCGCGCACCGCCCAGGCCCGGCTCGCCCGCGGCGAGGCCGGCATCATCGACGACCTTGCCGCCGAATTCGAACGCACCCTGATCCGTACCGCGCTCGACCACACCGGCGGGCGCCGCATCGAGGCGGCCCACCTGCTCGGCCTGGGCCGCAACACCCTCACCCGCAAGATTCAGGAGCTCGGTCTGGAGAACGGCGGCGAGCCGCACAAGGGCTAAGTCGCCCGGCCCCGGCGGCCCCAGGCAAGGGCGGCCGGCTACAATCGGGGCATGAGCGCCGAATTCCTCCGCCAACTCTTCCTCCAGGTCTGGCTGCCCATCGTGCTCTTGGTCGCCGCCGGCGGCCTGTGGGCCCGCTATCGGCCGGAGGTACCGGCGGCGCAATTGCGGGTGCAGCTCAATCGGCTGGTGGTCGACGTCTTCGCCCCGACCCTGCTGTTCGCCCTGGCCGCCCAGGCCGAGATCAGCTGGGACCTGCTGACCGTGCCGCTGCTGGTCGGCAGCGGGGTTCTCATCAACGGCGCCCTGCTTTATCTCCTGCTCTACCACTCGCCGCTCGGGCGCGACGTCAGACGGCCGACCCGGGCCGCCATCCTGCTCACCGGCATGTTCGGCAACATCCTGTTCATGGGCTATCCCACCCTGACCTTCCTCTATGGCGACCAGGGCGGCAGCTATGCCGGTTTCGCCGACGTGCTGGCCGGCACCCCCCTGCTCTGGACCCTGGGGGTCTGGATCGCCACCCGCCTGGGCCACGAAGGCAACCACGGCGTCAGCCTGTTTCGCATCGTGCTGCGGCTGCCACCGGTCTGGGGCTTCGTGCTCGGTTTCGCCGTCAACTTCGCCGGCATCGACATCGTGCCCCTGGTGAAGGCGGCCAAGTTCATGGGCCAGGCCACCATCCCGATCATGCTGTTCGCGCTGGGGCTGTCCATCCCCTGGGGTGACCTCAAGCCCTGCCGGCAGACCCTGGCCGCGGTCGCGGTGAAGCTCGTGGTCGGCCCACTCGCGGTCTGGGCGCTCGCCCGCTCCCTCATCGGCCCCTTGGGCGACGCCCAGACCGCCGCCGTGATCGAGACTGCGATGCCGACCATGATCATGGCCGCCTCCTTCGCCGACCGCTTCGGGCTCGACGTGCGGGCCGCCGCCCTCACCGCGGCCTGGAGCAGCGTGGTGTTCATGCTCACCCTGCCGCTCTGGATCGGGTTCCTGCATGCGGCGGGATGACTTTTGCCTGACAGCGCCGAATAATGCGGTGAGCCCAGCCTGAACCGAACCCATCATGCCCGGCTTTCTGAAATCTCTGTTCTCCGGCCTGCGGCCAGCCCCTGCCGACCCTGAACTCGACGCCGCGGTGGAACGGGTGATCGCCCGCCTCGAGCCCAGGCTCAAGCTCGCCGGCGGCTATCCCCAGCGCTATCGCGCCTCGGTGGCGCACGCCTTGCGCTATGCCCGCAACCTGGCCCAACAGGTGCCGGGCCCGGTCGACATCAACCGCGAGGCCTACACCAAAAACCCCTTCATTCGCGCCATCTTCGCCTCGCCCGACGAATTTCAGGCGGCGCTTTGCTTGAGCCGCGCCATGCAGGACTACCTCAAGGGGCATAGCTGCAGCATCGGCAGCCAGCTTTATGCCGTGGTCGGCATGCGCCGGCGGGAAAAAGGCGTGCTCGGGATGGAGATGATCGGCGATGCCGTGCGCCATGACGTGCCGCAGACCGCGGTCTGCTTCTCCGACCACACCCTGACCAGCATCAGCCGGAGCGAGGCCGAGACCCGTGAGCTGCTGACCGAAAGCTTTTTGGACAGCCTGGTGGGCCAGGTGGCCGATCGCATCGAACAGCTCAAACAGGCCAAGCAGGCGCTCGAGCAGAAACGGGGCGAACTCATGGCGCGCCTGCACACGGCCGATGCCGTTGAGCGCAGCCGCCTGCAGGCCGAGTTGGAAGAGACCCTGACCCAGCTGCGCGCGAGCACCGAGCAGCTCGACCTGCGTCGCTATGCCGATTACCTGGATGCCGTGCTGTTGCAGCCCGAAAGGTATCTGCGCCTGGAGCCGGTCACCCTCCACCTCGATGACATGGGTATCAAGCGTGAGCCGGGCCAAGGCCGCGAGATCCGCCTGGTCGACATGATCGGGCGCGACCGGCGGCGCTGGAGCGTCGCCCTGCTGCATTGCCAGAACCCGGGCGTGGTGCCCATGACCGAGCGGCTCGAGGCCGCGAGCCGCTGGATCAATATTTGAGCGCGCCGCTCAGTCGACCTCTTCGATCCAGGCGGCCTGGATCGCCTCGAGGATCTTTTCGTTCGATTGATTCGGGTCGCCTTCGAAACCGGGCAGTTCCATCACCCAGCGGTGCAGGTCGGTGAAGCGCACATACTGCGGGTCAACATCGGGGTGATGCTCGACCAGGGCGAGCGCGATATCCAGGGTGTCGGTCCACTGCATCTCAGTGCCCTCCTTCCTTCACCATGTTGATGGTGTACTTGGGAATCTCGATCACCAGATCCTGGCTGCCGACCAAGGCCTGGCAGGACAGGCGGGAGGTCGGCTCCAGACCCCAGGCCTTGTCGAGCAGGTCCTCCTCGGCCTCGGTCGGTTCGGAAAGCGAATCATAGCCCTCGCGCACCACCACATGACAGGTCGTGCAGGCGCAGGATTTTTCGCAGGCGTGCTCGATCTCGATGCCGTTGTCCAGCAGGGTGTCGCAGATGGAGACGCCCTTCTGGGCCTCGATCACGGCACCGTCCGGACAGAGTTCCTCGTGCGGCAGGACGATCAATTGGGGCATACAGCTTCCTTCTGTTGAATCTGGCTCGGCAACAGCGCCAACACGCCATCCCAGAACGCGATGCGGGCCTCGATGGCCTGCACCGCCGCGGCCTGCGCCTCGGCCTGCTTGCCGGCATCGCCGCCGCACAGGGCGTCGAGCAGGCGCAGGCTGAGCGGGGCATGGAAATCCTCGTCCAGATGGATGTGGCGGTTGAGATAGTAATGGAAAGTCGGCGCCGCCTGCTCGCTCACCGCCATGCGGGCGAGGAAGGCGCGGAACATGGCCGGGATGACATGCTCGCGCCCCAAAGCCAGGGCGGCGGCGACCGCATGGGGCCGACCGGAATCGATGAAGCCGAAGGTCACCCGGGTAAAGCGCAGGGCCGGCTCGGGCACGCCGGTGCCGAGCAGGGCCGGCTCCAGGCCCTGCTGCCTGACCGTGGCGACGAAGCGCTCCATCTGCGCGGTATCGGCGCCGATCTCGCGCATGGCGCCCAGATACAGCTCGAAGTGACTGGCAAAGCCGTCGCCACCCGGCGCTGCCTGGTCGGTCTCCTCTTCCAGCACCAGCTCGTTGATGAAGCGGGCGACGCTGGCGTCGGGCCCCGGCGTCCAGGGCCAGCGTGCCGGCGCCACCGCGTGCTGCAGGTATTTGATCAGGGACATGAAGTCCCAGACTGAGTAGACATGGTGCTGCATGAACACCTTGAGGTCATCGATCGTTTGCAGGGCGGCGTAGATCGGGTGACGGTTCAGCCTGTCCTGCAGGCCACGGATGAAATCGGCATCGAACGCACTCATGGCCATCCCCTGTCAGATATCGAGCTCTTCCAGCTTGTGCCCGGTCAGGGCGCGCCGGACGCTGGCATCCATGCGCCGGGCGGCGAAGTCGCCGGTGCCCTGGTTCAGCGCCTCCAGCGCGCGCTTGATCGCCTTGGCATCATCCCCCTGCAGGGCCTCGCGCATGGCCTGCAACAGGGCGTCGATCGCCGCGCGTTCCCGGGCATCGAGCAGGGCCTCGCCATCCTCGGCCAGGGCCGCCTCGGTCGCCTCGACCAGGCGCTGCCCATCGACCTTGAGCTCGGCCAGCTGCCGCGCCTCGACATCGCTGCGGGCATGCTCGTAGGAATCGCGTAGCATGCGCGCCACCTCGTCATCGGTCAGGCCGTAGGAGGGCTTGACCTCGATATGGGCCTCGACCCCGCTGCTCATCTCGCGCGCCGATACCGCCAGCAGGCCATCGGCATCGACCTGGAAGGTGACCCGGATGCGCGCCGCGCCCGCCACCATGGGCGGAATGCCGCGCAGCTCGAAGCGGGCCAGCGAGCGGCACTCGCTCACCAGCTCCCGCTCGCCCTGCACCACGTGGATGGCCATCGCGGTCTGGCCGTCCTTGAAGGTGGTGAACTCCTGGGCGCGGGCGGTCGGGATGGTGGAATTGCGCGGGATGATCTTCTCGACCAGGCCGCCCATGGTCTCGATGCCGAGCGAGAGCGGTACCACGTCGAGCAGCAACCAGTCGTCGCCGGCACGGTTGCCGGCCAGCACGTTGGCCTGAATGGCGGCACCCAGGGCCACCACCTTGTCCGGGTCCAGGTTGGTCAGCGGGGTCTGGCCGAAGAATTCGCCCACGGCGGCCTGGATGCGCGGCATCCGGGTCGAACCGCCGACCATCACCACGCCCTTGATATCGGCCGGCTGCAGGCCGGCATCGCGCAGCGCCTTGCGTGTGGGCAGCAGTGTCTTGTTGACCAGGCTTTCGGTCATGTCGTGGAAGGCCTGCTCGGTCAGCTTGAGATCGACCACCTGACCGGACGACAGAATGGCCGTGATGTCGGCCACCGGGTGGTCGGTCAGCATCTCCTTGGCCTCGCGCGCGCGGGTGAGCAGCAGGCGCTTGTCATGGTCGCCGATCGCGGCCAGCCCGGCCTGCTCCAGAATCCAGCAATAGATGCGGCGGTCGAAATCGTCGCCGCCCAGGGCGGAGTCGCCGTTGGTCGCCAGCACCTCGAACACGCCCTTGGTCAATTTCAGAATCGAGATGTCGAAGGTGCCGCCGCCCAGGTCGTATACGGCATAGACACCCTCGGCCGCGTTGTCGAGACCGTAGGCAATCGCCGCCGCAGTCGGTTCGTTCAACAGGCGCAGCACGTTGAGCCCGGCCAGGCGCGCGGCATCCTTGGTCGCCTGGCGCTGGGCGTCGTCGAAGTAGGCCGGCACGGTGATCACCGCGCCGGTCAGTTCGCCGGCCAGGGCCGCCTCGGCCCGCGCCTTCAGCGCCTTGAGGATCTCGGCCGAGACCTCGACCGGGCTCTTCACCCCCGCCGCCGTCTTCAGCTGAACCATGCCCGGGGCATCGACGAAATGGTAGGGCAGGGTCGCCAGGTCCGGGATGTCCTTGATGCCGCGCCCCATGAAGCGCTTGACCGAGACGATGGTGTTGTGCGGGTCTTCATTGCCCCGGGCCTGTGCCTCGTAACCCACCGTCACCGTGCCGTCGGCCTGGTAGTGCACCACCGAGGGCAACAGGGGATGGCCATACTCGTCGTTGATCACGACCGAGATGCCGTTGCGCACCGTGGCCACCAGGGAATTGGTCGTGCCCAGGTCGATGCCCACCGCCAGGCGGTGTTCGTGCGGCGCGGTGCTCTGGCCGGGTTCGGCGATTTGCAGCAAAGCCATAATTTTCATCAAGGGTTTAAGCGTGAGGGCTGAGGCGTCGGACAGGGCAGCCCCGTCACACGCCTCACCCCTCATGCCTCACTCGATCTCCTCGTAGGCGTCATCGATCTGTGCCAGCAGTTTTTCCATGAAGCGGTATTGGCGCAGCACCTCGGCCGCCTGGGCGTAGTCATGGCGCTCGTCGAGCAGCGCCGCCAATTGCACCTGCAAACCGTCGGCCACCCGGCGCATCTCCTGTTCCAGCCGCTGCAGGCCGGCCAAATCCTTGGCGGCCTGGGCCTCGGCCAAAGCCTCGCGCCATTCCATCTGCTGCACCAGGAAATCGGCCGGCATCCGGGTGTTGTTCGGGTCCAGCGCCTCGATGCCCTGCAACTCCAGCAGGTAGCGCGCCCGCTCGAACGGTTTGCGCAGCGTGGCATAGGCCTCGTTCACCCGCGCGGTCCACTGCATCGACAGGCGCTTCTCGGCCTCGCCGGCATGGGCGAAGCGGTCCGGATGCACTTCCGACTGGATGCTGCGGTAGGCCTGTTCCAGCGCCCCGGCGTCGATGGCGAAGCCGGGCTTGAGGCCGAACAGTTCGAAGTGGTTGCGGTTGAAATCCAGCATGGCAATCAGCCAACAGCGGTCAGCGGTCAGCAAAACCTATTCGGCTGAGTGCTGATGGCTGACCACGGCTGGCGTCAAACGTTGAAACTCTCGCCGCAGCCGCACTGGTTTTTGACGTTGGGGTTGTTGAACTTGAAGCCTTCGTTCAACCCCTCCTTGACAAAATCCAGCTCGGTGCCGTCCAGATAGACCAGGCTCTTGGGATCGACATAGACCGTGACGCCGTGGCTTTCGAACTTGATGTCCTCCGGGTCCTCGACATCGGCGAACTCCAGCTTGTAGGCCAGGCCCGAACAGCCCGAGGTGCGCACCCCGAGCTTGACGCCCAGGCCCTTGCCGCGTTTGGCCAGGAAGTTGCTGACATGCTTGGCGGCACGTTCGGATAGGGTGATCGCCATGATCAGGCCTCCTGCGCCGAAACCGGCGGATGGCAGGCGGTATATTCCGCGCCGGCCAGACCATGCTTCTGCTTGTAGTCGGCCACGGCCGCCTTGATCGCATCCTCCGCCAGGATCGAGCAGTGGATCTTCACCGGCGGCAGGGCCAGCTCCTCGGCGATCTGGGTGTTTTTGATCGCCATGGCCTCGTCCAGGCTCTTGCCCTTGACCCACTCGGTGACCAGGGAAGACGAGGCGATGGCCGAACCGCAGCCGTAGGTCTTGAACTTGGCATCCTCGATGATGCCCTGTTCGTTGACCTTGATCTGCAGCTTCATCACGTCACCACAGGCCGGTGCGCCGACCATGCCGGTACCGACATGCGCGTCGTTCTTGTCGAAAGCACCCACGTTGCGGGGGTTTTCATAGTGGTCGAGAACTTTGTCACTGTATGCCATGATGCTTTCTCCTTGTCCTTGCCAGACTCAGTGGGCGGCCCACTGGACCGATTTCAAATCGATGCCGTCTTTGTACATCTCCCAAAGCGGCGACATCTCGCGCAGCTTGCCGATCTTGTCGTGCAAGAGCTTGATCGTGTAGTCGATCTCTTCCTCGGTGGTGAAGCGGCCGATGGTGAAGCGGATCGAACTGTGCGCCAGCTCGTCGTCGCGCCCCAGGGCCTTGAGCACGTAGGATGGCTCCAGGCTGGCCGAGGTGCAGGCCGAGCCGGACGACACCGCGAGGTCCTTGATCGCCATGATTAGCGACTCGCCTTCGACGAAGCTGAAGCTGACGTTGAGGTTGCCGGCGATGCGGCTGGCCATGTCACCGTTGACGTGCACCTCCTCGATGTCGGACACGCCCTGCCACAGTCGGTCGCGCAGCATGCGGATGCGCTCGGTCTCGGCGTGCATTTCCATCTTGGCGATGGCGAAGGCCTCGCCCATGCCGACGATCTGATGGGTCGGCAGGGTACCCGAACGCAAGCCGCGCTCATGACCACCACCGTGCATCTGGGCCTCCAGCCGCACGCGCGGCTTGCGCCGCACATACAGGGCACCGATGCCCTTGGGGCCGTAGACCTTGTGCGCCGAGAACGACATCAGGTCGACCTTCAGCTTGGCGAGGTCGATGTCGACCTTGCCCGCAGCCTGGGCAGCATCGACGTGGAAGATGATGCCCTTGTCGCGGCAGATCTCGCCCATCGCCGGGATATCCTGGATCACGCCGATCTCGTTGTTCACATACATGACGGAGGCCAGGATGGTATCGGGCCGGATGGCCGCCTTGAAGGCGGCCAGATCGACCAGCCCGTTCTCCAGCACCGGCAGATAGGTCACCTCGAAGCCCTGACGCTCCAGCTCGCGGCAGGTGTCGAGCACCGCCTTGTGCTCGGTCTTCACCGTGATGATGTGCTTGCCCTTGCCCTGATAGAAGTGGGCCGCACCCTTGAGCGCCAGGTTGTTCGACTCGGTCGCCCCCGAGGTCCACACGATCTCGCGCGGGTCGGCGTTAACCAGGCTGGCCACCTGCTCACGCGCGACCTCCACCGCCTTCTCCGCCTCCCAGCCGAAGACATGGGTGCGCGACGCGGGGTTGCCGAAATGCTCGGTCAGGTAGGGAATCATCTTGGCCGCCACCCGGGGGTCAACCGGGGTGGTAGCGGAATAGTCCAGATAAATCGGGGTCTTAACCATGGTTTTCGCTCCGTCAGCTGCTCATGGCCATCTTCAGTTCGGCCGTGCCGAGCACACGCCGTTCCTGCTTGGCTTCCTGTTTCTGCTTCTCGATCTGGCTGGTCACCAGTTCGTTCAGGCTGACCGACTCCAGGTATTGATAGATGTGTGCGTTGAGATTGGTCCACAAGTCGTGGGTCATGCAGGTGTGGTCGTCATGGCAGTTGCCCAGGCCACCGCATTGGGTGGCGTCGATCGGCTCGTCCACGGCGCGGATGATGTCGGCCACGGAAATCTCGGCCATCGGCTTGGCCAGGCAATAGCCGCCGCCCGGACCCCGCACGCTCTCGACCAGGCCCTGCCGGCGCAGGCGGCCGAACAACTGCTCCAGGTAGGACAGCGAAATGCGCTGGCGCTCGCTGATGCCGGCCAGGGTCACCGGGCCGCGCTGATGGCGCAGGCCCAGATCGATCATGGCGGTTACCGCAAAACGTCCTTTGGTCGTCAGTCTCATGATTCACCCCTCTCAAGGTATCCAGTACACGCAGTGTATAAATCCCGATAAAAATAGTCAACTATTCACTGCATGAGACCATCAATCCACGATTTTGTTCAGATAGTCCGGATCGAAGCCGTCGCCCGGCTTTTTCGGCTCTTCCGCCGCGCCCCCCAGGCGTTTGAGCTCGGCCACGATCCAGTCGATGCGCCGGTCGGTCGCCGCGCTGTGGTCGACCAGGCCGTGGATCGCCTTGACCATGGGGTCGTTCATGTCGGCGCTGATGGCATAGGCCGAGAAGCCCATCTTCTCGGCCTGCTCGCTGCGCGCCCGCTCGCGCGCACCGTCCAGGATCCGGGCCGGGATACCCACCGCCGTGGCGCCGGCCGGCACATCCTTGACCACCACGGCGTTGGAGCCGATCTTGGCCCCGGCACCCAGGGTGATCGGGCCGAGGATCTTGGCGCCGGCCCCGACGATGACGCCATTTTCCAGGGTCGGATGGCGCTTGCCTTTCTGCCAGGAGGTGCCGCCCAGGGTGACACCGTGATACAGCGTGCAGTCGTCGCCGATCTCCGCCGTCTCGCCGATCACCACGCCCATGCCGTGGTCGATGAACACCCGGCGGCCGATGCGCGCGCCCGGGTGGATCTCGACCCCGGTCAACCAGCGCGTCAGCATGGCGCTCAAGCGCGCCAGCCACTTCAGGCCCAGGCCCCAGAGGGCATGATTGAAGCGATGCAGCAGGATGGCGTGCACCCCGGGGTAGGTGGTGAGCACCTCGAAAAAGGTGCGCGCCGCCGGATCCCGTTCAAATACCACACCGATGTCTTCGCGTAGCCTGGCAAACATTGGAATATTCGCAATCGCTGTACGAGGGCAGTATGCAATTCCCGACTAAAGCGGTCAATTATAGCGACCGGGCCGGCCAAAGGCCATAGGGCGTCGAGGGTTATTGCCCGGAGCGTTTGTTGATGGCGCCGAGGATGCCGCGCAGGATGGCGACCTCCTCCTTCTCCAGGCCGGCCCGGGCGAACAGCCGGCGCAGCCGCGGCATCAGCCGCTTGGGACTGGCCGGGTCGAGAAAACCGATGGCGACCAGGGTGCGCTCCAGCTCGGCAAAGAAGCCCTCCACCTCTTCGTGGCGGGCGGGCTCGAACGCGGGCAGGGGGATGGTGGCATCCTGCAGGCTGCTGCGCAGCTCGTAGGCCAGCACCTGCACCGCCGCCGCGAGATTGAGCGACATATAGGCCGGATTGGCCGGGATGTTGATGAGCCAGCGGCAGCGCGCGAGCTGCTCGTTGGACAGGCCGAAGGTCTCCGAACCGAACACCAGGGCCACCGGCGCGGCCCGCGCCTCGCTCAACAACAAAGGTGCCGCCTGGCGTGGGGTATAGGCCGGGTGCGGCAGGTCGCGCCGGCGCGCGGTGCAGGCCGCGGCCAACACGGTGTCGGCCAGGGCCGCGTCCAGGCTGTCGCTGAGCACGGCCGCCTCGAGCAGATCGACCGCGCCCGAGGCCCGGGCCCGCGCTTCGTCGTCGATGGCGCACCTGGGATTGACCAGGTAGAGCCGGGACAGCCCCATCACCTTCATGGCGCGCGCCGCCGCCCCGATGTTGCCGGGATGGCTGGTCTCGACCAGCACGACGCGGAGATTGTCCAGAGGGGAGTCGCGATTCACGGTAAAATGCCGGGGATTTCGATGTTCTTTAAATTTGAACCGCAAAGAACGCGAAGGTCGCAAAGAAAATCTGGCTGTCACTGCAAAGAATCAGGCATTCCCGTCTGGCCAAAACCTCCCGGCATGCCCGTCAATATCGATTCTTTGCGCCCTTTGCGCCTTTGCGGTCAACTGTTTTTTTCAGAGTCAGCCATGCATCCGATGCTCAACACGGCGGTCAAGGCCGCCCGGCGTGCCGGCGCCATCATCAACCGGGCCTCCAACGACCTGGATCAGCTCACCGTGCGCAGCAAGCGGGAGAACGATTTCGTCAGCGAGGTGGATCATGCCGCCGAGCAGGCCATCATCGACACCCTGCTCACGGCCTATCCGGGCCACGCGATTCTAGCAGAGGAATCGGGCGTCACCGGCGAGTCAGAGTTCCAGTGGGTGATCGATCCGCTCGACGGCACCACCAATTTTTTGCATGGCTTTCCCCAATATGCCATCTCCATCGCCCTGCTGCACAAGGGTGTGCCCACGCACGGCGTGGTCTACGACCCCACCCGCAACGAACTGTTCACCGCCAGCCGCGGTGCCGGCGCCTTCCTCAACGACCGCCGCATCCGCGTCTCCAAACGCGCCAAGCTGAAAGAAGCGCTGATCGGCACCGGCTTTCCCTTCCGTGACTTCAGCCATCTCGACGCCTACCTCGGCATGTTCCGCGACCTGGTGCAGAAGACCGCCGGCCTGCGCCGCCCCGGCTCGGCTGCGCTCGACCTGGCCTGGACCGCGGCCGGCCGCACCGACGGCTTCTTCGAGATCGGCCTCAACCTATGGGACATCGCCGCCGGCTGCCTGCTGGTGACCGAGGCCGGCGGCCTGGTGAGCGATCTTACCGGCGAGGACCGCCATCTCAAGAGCGGACATATCGTGGCCGGCAATCCGAAGGTCTTCGTGCAACTGCTGCAGGCCATCGGGCCGCACCTGACGCCAGGCCTCAAAGGCTGAGTCGCCGCGCGGGCATCAAATCCACACCCCGCGCAACTCGCCGACCGTCTCCGCCCGCCTCCGCTCACCGGCCGGGCGGAATTTGCCTACAATGGGGCGTCGAGCCCATTTTGCAGATGAGCACACTCAAGCACATCCTGGTCGTCGAAGACGATCCCGACATCCAGAAGATCACCCGCCTGGCCTTGGAGACCGTCGGCGGCTTCAAGGTCATGGTCGCCGGTTCCGGCGAAGAGGCCCTGGTCGCACTCGACCAGTTCAAGCCCGACCTGCTGCTGCTCGACGTGATGATGCCGGGCATGGATGGTCCCACCACCTTGAGCCGCATCCGCCTGCGCCCCGAGCATCAGGCCACGCCCGCCATCTTCCTCACCGCCAAGGCGCAAACCCATGAGATCGAGGCCCTGATCGCCCACGGCGCCATCGCCGTCATCGCCAAGCCGTTCGATCCCATGAACCTGGCCGCCGAGGTGCGCGCGCGCTGGGACCAGGCCCGCAGCAGCATGCCGGCCGCCGTAACCAAGCCTGACCCCGAGGTCTCGCTCGAGGCCTCGCTCGAGGCCTTGCGTCAGGAATTCATCGCCGAGATCCCGCAGCGGATTCAGGACATCAGCCAGCTCTGGCACGGCATCCGGACCGGCAAGGCCAGGCTGGTCGACCTGCAGGAGCTGGTCCGGCTGGTGCACAGCCTGGCCGGCACCAGCCGGACCTATGGCTTCAACGCGCTCGGCCTGAAGGCCAAGGCGATCGAAAAGGCCTTGTATGGCTGGCTGGAGCGCAACAGCCTGCCGGATGCCGCCAGCCATGCCGAGCTCGACACCAGCTTCGCCGCCTTGAGCGAACTCGCCCGGGAATCGTCAGACACCCAGAAACCAACCGACGCCGAAGTGCCGCCCCTGCCGCTGCAGGCCAAGGCCCTGGTCTACCTTTTGGAAGACGATCCGGCCCAGGCCGCCTTCCTGGCCGCCCAGATTGGGCACTTCGGTTATCAGGTCAGGCATTTTCAGGAAATCGCGCCGCTCATGATCCAACTCGGGCGGGAGCGCCCGACGGCCATGGTGTTCGACATCATGCTCAAGGAAGGTCCGATGGCCGGCATCCAGCTGGCCCGCCAGCTTGCCGGCAGCGACCACAAGGAGATCCCCATCGTCTTCGTCTCCACCCGGGACGACATCACCGCCCGCCTGGAGGCGGTGCGCGCCGGCGGCTCCGCCTATCTCCTGAAGCCGGTCGACGCCAACAAACTGGTCGACGTGCTGGACGCCTTGTTCAAGACCTCGCTGCCCACCCCTTATCGCATCCTGATCATCGAGGACCAGGCCGCCCTGGCCCAACACATCGAGAGCCTGCTGCGCGAGGCGGGCATGGAAACCGCCATCGCCTCCCGGGCCTTGGAGGCGATGCAGGCCATCGATCATTTCAACCCCGAACTGATCCTGATGGACATGTACATGCCCGACTGCAGCGGTGAGGAGCTGGCCCAGCTGATCCGCCAGCACGGCAGCTTCGACAGCCTGCCCATCGTCTTTCTCTCGTCCGAACACAACCCCGACACCCACCTGGCCGCCCTGCGCACGGGCGCCGACGACTTTTTGATCAAGCCGATCGAGCCGGCCCGGCTGGTGCAGTCGGTGCGGATCCGGGCCGAGCGTTTCCGCCTGCTCAATTCCCTGATGGTGCGCGACAGCATGACCGGCCTGCTCAACCACGCCCGCTCGAAGGAGGCCCTGGCGGCCGAGGTCGCCCGGGCGCGCCGCCACAACGCCCCGCTTGCCATTGCCATGGTCGACATCGACCAGTTCAAGGCCATCAACGACGCGCACGGCCATCCGGTGGGCGACCGGGTGATCAAGACCCTGGCCCGCCTGATCCAGGAACGCCTGCGCAGCACCGATATCGGTGGCCGCTACGGCGGCGAGGAATTCATCATGATCCTGCCCAATTGCAGCGACAAACAGGCAGGACAGATCCTGAACGATCTGCGCATCCGTTTCGGCCAGATCCGCCATACCAGCGACAAGCTGGACATCGAGTTCACCGCCACCTTCAGCGCCGGCGTGGCCAGCTTCCCCACCTGCAGCAGCGCCGAATCGTTGCTCACGACGGCCGACGCCGCCCTGTACCAGGCCAAGAAGCGCGGCCGCAACCGGGTGGTCCTGGCCACGGGCGAAATCGGCTACAACGGCAAGGCCTGAGCCGCCCGGCCGGCTCCCCCAGGCGCCCGGGTTCGGGGATAATCCGGGCTCGCCCATGAACAAGCCCGCGCCCCTTCACGCCGACCTCGCCCAGCACACGCCGATGATGCAGCAATACCTGCGCATCAAGGCCGAGTATCCGCACATGCTGCTGTTCTATCGCATGGGCGACTTCTACGAGCTGTTTCATGAGGACGCCGAGCGCGCCGCCCGCCTGCTCGACATCACCCTCACCACGCGCGGCCAATCGGCCGGCCAGCCCATCCGCATGGCGGGCGTGCCCTATCACGCCGCCGAGCAATACCTGGCGAAGCTGATCAAACTGGGCGAATCGGTCGCCATCTGCGAGCAGATCGGCGACCCGAAAACCTCCAAGGGCCCGGTCGAGCGCAAGGTGGTGCGCATCGTCACCCCCGGCACCCTGACCGACGACGCCCTGCTGGAACAGAAGCAGGACGCCATCCTGATGGCCCTGGCACCCGGCCGCGGGGAGCTGGGCCTGGCCTGGCTCGCCCTGACCAGCGGCCGGCTCACCGCCAAGCGCGTCGCGCCCGAGCGGCTGGCCGGCGAGCTCGCCCGCATCGGCCCGGCCGAACTGCTGTTGCCCGACGACTTCGACTCAGGCGCCCTGCCCGGCGACAGGATCGCCCTCACCCGGCGCCCCGCCTGGCAGTTCGACGCCGAACGCGGCCGGCGTATCCTGACCGAACACTTCGGCACCCGCGACCTTGCTGCCTTCGGCTGCGAAGATGCGCCCCTGCTGCAGGCCGCCGCCGGCCTCTTGCTCGACTATGCGCGGCAGACCCAGCAGACCGCGCTGCCCCACATCACCGGCCTCGCCATCGAGCGCGACGATGCCTATGTCGCGCTCGACGCCGCCGCCCGCCGCACCCTGGAGCTGACCGAGACCCTGCGCGGTGAGGCCGCCCCCACCCTGTTCTCCGAACTCGACCGCTGCATCACCGGCATGGGCAGCCGCCTGCTCAAGACCTGGCTGCACCACCCGCTGCGCCAGCCGCAGGCCCGCCTGCCGCGCCTGGCCGCCATCCGCGGCCTGATCGAGGCGCCGCAGGTGGCGTTGCGCCTGCGCGAGGCGCTCAAGGGCATGAGCGACCTCGAACGCATCGCCGCCCGCATCGCCCTGAAATCGGCCCGGCCGCGCGACCTCTCCGGCCTGCGCGACAGCCTGCGCCTGTTGCCCGGCTTGCGCGCCGAGCTGGCCAATCTTTCCAGCCCAAGCCTCCCCACCCCAACCCTCCCCGCACGCGGGGAGGGAGCACCCCCCTCTGCCACTGACGTGGGAGATCGGGAGGGGCTCAAAGCCAACCCGGCTCCAGACCCCTCCCCCACTTGTGGGGGAGG
>DDKN01000111.1 GCA_002339725.1 Thiobacillus sp. UBA2597 | reverse complement strand
CCCAGACAGACCACCTTGGTGCCGGGGCCGGCCCGGGTGATCAGGGTCTTCATCTGCTTGGGCGTGAGGTTCTGCGCCTCGTCGATGATCAGGAACTTGTTGATGAAGGTGCGGCCGCGCATGAAGTTGAGCGATTTCACCTTGATCCGGGAGCGGATCAGATCCTGGGTCGCCGCCCGGCCCCACTCGCCCGCCTCGTCGTCGGTCTTGTTCAGCACGTCGAGGTTGTCCTCCAGCGCCCCCATCCACGGCGTCATCTTCTCTTCCTCGGTGCCGGGCAGGAAGCCGATGTCCTCGCCCACCGGCACGGTCACCCGGGTCATGATGATCTCGCTGTAGATCTTGCTCTCCAGGGTCTGGGTCAGGCCCGCGGCCAGGGTGAGCAGGGTCTTGCCGGTGCCGGCCTGGCCCAGCAGGGTGACGAAGTCGATCTCCGGGTCCATCAGCACGTTGAGCGCGAAGTTCTGCTCGCGGTTGCGCGCGGTGATGCCCCAGACCGCGTTCTTGTGGTGGGTGTAGTCCTTCACCGTGGCCAGCACCGCGGTCTTGCCGGCCAGTTCCGTCACCATGGCATGCAGCGGCCGCTCGCCTTCCTGATAGACGAATTCGTTGACCAGCAGGGAGGGGCTGAGCGGTCCGGTCACGCGGTAATAACTGCGCCCATCCTTCTGCCAGGACTCCATGCCCTTGCCATGCGTCTCCCAGAAATCGGCGGGCAGCTCACGCACCCCGGTATAGAGCAGATCGGTATCTTCCAGGACCTTGTCGTTGTAGTAGTCCTCGGCCAGGATGCCCAAGGCGCGCGCCTTGATGCGCATATTGATGTCTTTCGACACCAGGATCACCTGGCGCTCGGGCTGGTGCCCTCTGAGATAGCTGACCACGCCCAGGATCTGGTTGTCCACCTTGCTGTGCGGCAGCACGGCCATGGCATCGCTGGTGATCGGATGGGTCTGCAGGATCAGCCGGCCGGTCGCGGCCTTGTGGCTGTGTTCGGCCAGCGGGGCGCCTTCGGCGATGTCCAACTCGCAGGCGCTGACGATTTCCTCGATGAAGCGACTGGCCTGGCGTGCATTGCGCGAGACCTCGGACATGCCTTTCTTGTTGTGATCGAGTTCCTCCAGGGTGGCCATCGGCAGATAGATGTCGTGTTCCTGGAAGCGGTAGAGGCAGGTGGGGTCGTGCAGCAGGACGTTGGTATCGAGGACGAAGAGTTTGGTCGACTTGCCGGATTTACGCGCCATCTGTGTATGTGCCTCTTGCCGTATTGCAGATTAAGGATTCAAGGATTTGACGAAGTCGAGTACCGCCCGGGCATGCCCCGGCACCTTCACCCCGCGCCAGGCCTGGACCACTCTGCCCTGACCGTCGATGACAAAGGTGCTGCGTTCGATGCCACGCACCTGTTTGCCATACAGATTCTTCAGCTTGATGACATCGAACAGCTGGCAGGCCGTTTCCCCGGCATCGGACAACAGCTCGAAGGCCAGACCCTGCTTGGCCTTGAAACCCTCGTGCGATTTCACGCTATCGCGCGAGATGCCGAACACCTCGCAACCCAGGGCCTGAAACTCGGGATAGAGCTGGCTGAAATCGCGTCCCTCGGTGGTGCAGCCCGGGGTGTTGTCTTTGGGATAGAAATAGAGGACGAGCAGCTTGCCGCGGTAGTCTGCGAGGCGAAAAGTCTTGCCAGAAGTGCCGGGGAGTTCGAAATCGGGGATTCTTGTCGGGTTAGTCATGGACCAAAATGCCTCTTTGGCCCGATTATGCGCAATGCGCCGGGGGGCTTCAAGGGGAACCCAGCCCTTCAGGCCAAGGCCAGCCCATCGGCCCAGGCCATGGCCTGAAGTTGCGCGGCATTGACTTCGGCGGGGTCCAATCCCAGGGCACTGGCCGATTGCTCGATGTCGGCGAAGTTCTGCTTTTCACACGCCTCGATCAGGCTGAGATAGGGGGCATACGGGCCGCGCCGGTGCAGCAGGGCCGCGTTCACCGGCTCCGGCAGGGGCGTGCGCTCCAGGATGCTTGCCATCGGCGCATCGAGCAGGGCGTCGATCAGGGAAAACATGCCGGTGATGAACAATTCCTCCTGGCCCTGCGCATCGTGATGTCGACTGCCCAGCAGCTCGCAAATCCGGCCCCGGCAGGCCGCCGTGCGCGCGAGCAGCGGCATGGTCGGCTGCTCGCTCGCGGTCACCAGCAAAAGTGACAACCAGCGGTAGAGCGACTGCAGGCCGATCACCGCCAGGGCCTGGCGCACGCTGTGCACCTGTTGCACCAGGTTGAAGCTGGCCGAATTGACAAAGCGCAGCAGGCGTATGGTCAGCGCGGCATCGCGTCGCAGCGCGTCCTCGATCTGCTTCAGGTCCTCGCAGGCGCGCACCTTGTTCATCAGCTCCAACACGGCGGCCTGGGTCGGCTTGATGGTCTTGTTGGCGATGTTTTCCGGGTGGGCGAAGTAATACCCCTGGAAGCATTCGATGCCCTCCGCCTTGCAAAGCTCGAACATCTCCTGGGTTTCCACCTTCTCCGCCAGAAGCTTGCCCTGATACAGGCTGCGGATGTGGCGAATGATTTCAATGGTCTTTTTGGGCGGCTGCTCCAGCACATCGAGCTTGATGTAATCGACCAGGGGCAGCAGGGGCTGGTATTCCGGCAGGCAGACAAAGTCGTCCAGGGCAAAGCGATA
>DDKN01000116.1 GCA_002339725.1 Thiobacillus sp. UBA2597 | reverse complement strand
GGGGGGATCGGCTGGTTGGGCCCGATGAATTGGAAAACCACTTGTGGATGCAGGCGCAAGGGATCGAAATCGGTGTGGTTGCTGATGCGCGGCAGGGCCGGCACGATCACGCGCAGTTTGCCTTCTGCGGCTTGCCCATTCACCTCGCACGGCAAGGCGTCCTCCGCCTCCAGATGCAGGCCCTGCAAATAGGGCAGCACGCCGAGCACCGGCTTGCCGGTCTCGCGCTCCAGCCAGTCGAGGCCGGGCTTGAGCAGGGCGAGGTCGCCGCGGAAGCGGTTGATGACGAAACCGGCCACGCGCGCCCGCTCGCGCTCCGAAAGCAAGGCCAGGGTGCCGACCAGATGGGCGAAGACGCCGCCGCGGTCGATGTCGGCGATCAGGAGCACCGGGCAATCCACCGCCTCGGCGAAGCCCATGTTGGCGATGTCGCCCTCGCGCAGGTTGATCTCGGCCGGCGAGCCCGCGCCTTCGACCACGACGACTTGATATTGCCCGGCCAGCCGTTCATACGATTGCAGCACCGCCGCCCGCGCCCGCCGCTTGTAGGCGTGATAGTCCTGGGCATCCAGGTTGCCGATGGCGCGGCCCTGGACGATGACCTGGGCGCCGACATCGGTGTTGGGCTTGAGCAGCACCGGGTTCATGTCGCTGTGCGGCGTCAGATAGCAGGCCTGGGCCTGCACCGCCTGGGCCCGGCCGATCTCGCCGCCGTCCTCGGTGACCGCGCTGTTGAGCGCCATGTTCTGCGGCTTGAACGGCGCCACCCGCACGCCTTGGCGCGCGAGCCAGCGGCACAGCGCGGTGACCAGCAGGCTCTTGCCGGCGTCCGAGGTGGTGCCCTGCACCATCAGCGTGGCCGCCTTCACGCTTTCAGCTCCGACAAGGCCGAGGCCAGCCGCGCCCACTCGGCCTCGCTGCCGGGCAGGCCCAAGCGCAGGCTGGCCGGCGCCTCGAAATGGCGGGTGAGGATGCCGCGCCGGGCCAGCCGCTTATGCAGGTCGAGCGCAGTCTCGCTGCGCAGCCACTGGAACAGGGCACAACCGCCGTCCGGGGCCAGGCCGTGTGCACGCAACAGCTTGGCCAGACGTTGGCCGGCCGAATGCACCTGCAGCCGCGCCGATTCCTGCCAAGCGCTGTCGCGTAGGGCCTGTGCCGCGACATAGCGCGCCGGCCCGGCCACCGGCCAAGGCCCCAGGCGCTCGGCCAGGCGCTGCAAAAGATCGGGCCGGGCCAGCACGAAGCCGACCCGGGCGCCGGCCAGGCCAAAGAACTTGCCCAGGCTGCGCAGCACGATCAGGCCGGGCCGATCGCTGAAGGCGGCGAGGCTGTCCTCGGGCGTGGCGTCCATGAAGGCCTCGTCCAGCACCAGCCAGCCGCCGCGCGCCGCCAGCTCGGCATGCCAGGCCAGCAGCGCCTCTTTCGGCCAGCGTGTGCCGGTGGGGTTGTTGGGCTGGATCAGGATCACGACATCGCAGGCGCCGATCTCGCGGCCGAGCGATTCATGCCCAAGCGCCATCACGTTGTGGCCGGCAATGCGCCAGGCGTGGGCATGCTCGGCATAACCGGGGCTGATCACGCCAACCCGGCCGCGCGGTCGCAGATGGGGCAAGGCCTGGATCGCCGCCTGCGAGCCGGCGACCGGCAGGGCATGGGCGCAACCGTAGTATGCGCAGGCGGCCTCAATCAGACCGTCTTCGTCTTCGGGCAGGCGTGCCCAGACCGAATCGGGAATCGGCGGCACCGGCCAGGCCTGCGGGTTGACGCCGGTCGACAGGTCGAGCCAGTCGCCGGCCGGGATGCCGTATTGCTGCGCCGCGCGCCGCAGGCGGCCGCCGTGCTCAAGCATGCAGCCCCTCCCACGCCACGATGACGACCAACCACAGGAGGAGGCTGTGGCGCACCAGGCTCAGGGCGCGCTCGATATCCGGCGGCGTCGCCTCGCTGCCGCGGCCGAGCGATGGCCGTTGCTGGGCCACCCCCTCGTAACGGGCATGACCGCCGAGCGCGAGGTTGAGCGCGCCGGCGCCGGCGGCCATCACCGGGCCGGCGTTCGGACTGTCCCAGGCCGGCGCCTGCCGGCGCCAGCAGGCCAGGGCCTGGCCGGTGCGGCCGAAGGCGGCGTAGCTCAACGCCGTCAGGCGGGCCGGAGTGAAATTGAGCAGGTCGTCCAGGCGCGCCGCCGCCCAGCCGAACTGCCGGTAGCGCGCATTCTTGTATCCCCACATGGCATCCAGGGTATTGGCCAGACGATAGGCCACGACCCCCGGCGCGCCGGCCACCATGAACCAGAACAGGGCGCCGAACACGGCATCGTTGCCGTTCTCCAGCACCGATTCCACCGTCGCCTTGCTCGCCTCGCTTGGCATCATGCCGGCGGTGTCGCGGCTGACCATGCGGCCGACCCGGCGACGGGCCTCTGCAATGTCCCCGCTGGCCAGCGCGGCCCCCACCGCGCGGGCATGCTCGTCGAGACTGCGCCAGCCGAGGGCGAGATAGAGCACGAGGACATCGAACAGGAAACCATAAGGCAGCAAGGCGGTGGCCGAGGCGAGCAGGACAAAGGGCAGGATGGCGATCAGCACAGCGAGGGCGCCACGCGAACGCGAGGCACCGTTGCCGTAGAGCATGCGTTCGATCCGCGCGGCATAGCGCCCGAAGCCGACCAGGGGATGCCAGCGGCGCGGCTCACCCAGGGCGCGATCGAGCGCCACCGCGGCCACGACCGGCAGCGCCAGACTCACCAGTCGACGCCCTTTTGCGCCTTTACCCCGGCCCGATAGGCGTGCTTGATCTCGTTCATTTCGGTCACGGTGTCGGCCGCATCGATCAGGGCCGGCGGCGCGGAGCGACCGGTGACCACCACGTGCTGCATGGGCGGCCGGGCGGCGATATCGGCCAGCACGTCCTGGGTGTCGAGCCAGCCGTACCTGAGCAGATAGGTCAGTTCATCCAGTACCACCAGGTTGATGCTGGCATCGGCCAGCATGCGCCGGGCCACGGCCCAGCCCCGTTGCGCGGTGGCGATGTCGCGCTCCAGGTTCTGTGTCTCCCAGGTGAAGCCCTCGCCCAGCACATGCCATTCCACACCCGGCTGCCTGCTGAAGAAGGCCTCCTCGCCGGTGTCGGTGCGGCCCTTGATGAACTGGGCGACCCCGACCTTCATGCCGTGCCCCAAGGCACGGGCGACCAAGCCGAAGGCGGCCGAGCTCTTGCCCTTGCCGTTGCCAGTGTTGACCAGAAGCAAACCGCGTTCCTCGGTGGCGCGCTCGATGCCGGCATCGACCACCGCCTTCTTGCGCTGCATGCGCTGGCGATGGCGCTCCGCCTTGTCCTGATCGGTCACGACTTATTGGACAGCATTGCCGCTCGCCTGCCGTCCACGTGCTGCAATCGCAGCGTGGACCAGCGCGGCGACGCCGACATAGAGGGCCATGGCGCCGAGATAGGCCGGGAAGTAACGGGCCACGCGCGCGGCAAATTCGGCCAGGCTGGGCGCAGTGAAGTAGCCGGAGAAGAGATAGAAACCACCGCTGGAAAACGCCTCGGCCAGCATGGCGCCGACCAGCACGCTGCCGGCAAGAGGCAGCAGGGTCGCGATCGCATCGCGGTGATGCTTGGCATACCAGCGACCGGCCAGCCACAGTGCACCGTAGGCCGGCACCAGCATGGCATAGGCCGGGGTCACGCAAAAACCGCTGGTGCCCCCGTAGGCGATGGCGACATAGTCGACCAACGCCGCCTCCAGGCACAGGGCCGGGAAGACCCAGGCGCGGGACAGATATACCCCGGCCAGGAAAAACACCGCCCACGAAGCCTCGGGCAGGTGGTGCAGGCCGGCGAAGTGATGGCTGCGGGTGAGCGCCATGAGTGCGGCAAGGCCGAGACCGATGAAGAGTTGGTTACGGGAACTGATGGCTTGCATGGTGAAGTCTCCCAACGGTGGAGTAAATCAAAACTGGTGGCGCAGGTTCAGGAACACGCTGCGGCCTGGTGCAGCATAGTACCGCGAGTATGTACGTGCCAAGGCGTATTCATGGTCGAGCAGGTTCTCTACCCGCACACCCAGCAAGGTGTCCTTGCCCATGGCATATTCGTAGCCAGCATGCAGCAGGCCATAGCCGTCGAGCGTGCGGGCGCCCTTGGAATCCATGCGCTGCGTATAGGCCTCCGCCTCCAGGCGGACCCGATGCGGGCCCAAGCTGCGCACCGCCTTGAGCGACACGCTGCTGGGCGCACGCCGGTCGAGCTGCAAGCCGGTTTCCTGGTTCTCGGCATGCAGGCGGGTGTAGTTCGCCTGCCAGTCCCAGGCCAGCCAGCTTACGCGCGCCGTCAACTCCAAACCCCGTATCCGCGCCGAGCCGATATTGTCCGGATACCAGTTGTACGTGGTCAGGTAGGGGTTGCCGGCACTGCCGTCGCCGCCACCCGGCAGGATGTCGTAGACCCAGTCGATCAGGTTGCGGATGCGGGTCTCATAGGCATTGGCGGCCAACTCCACCCCGCCCTTGCCGCGATAACGCAGACCGATCTCTGCACTGCGCGAGGTTTCCGGCCGCAGATTCGGATTACCTTGGGTGACATAGGTATCGCTGTAGAACACCCCGCCAAAGCTGTAATTATCCTGGCTGGTGCTGTATGGCCAGAAGAAATCGTTCACGCTCGGCGCCTTGAAAGCCGTGCCGTAGCCTGCCGTGAGCCGGAAGCCGCCGCCCAGGTCACGTCCCCAGCTCAAATTCCAGGTAGTCTGGCCGCCGAAGACGTCGTGGTGATCGCGTCGGGCGCCAAGCTGCCAGTCAGAGGCCAGGGCCGTGAACTGGTATTGGGCAAACACGCCGGTGTTCTCGATGCGCTTGTCAATGGTGCCGCTGCGGTCCTTGCTCGCCTCGTCGTTCCAATGATCGAGACCGGCGGAAAACAGGCCGCCGGCCAGCGACACGTCGTGCTGCCAGGATAGGCTCCGGCGCATGGTCTCGATGGTCGCCGGCAGGTATGGACTGTGCGAGGTGTATTGATCGAGCGTGTCGCCGAGTGTCAGGGTCTGCTGCCAGCCATCGTTCACTTGATGGGCCAGCTTGAGACTGGCGGTTCGATTCTTGTAATCGCTGTCGCCGGTGCTGGGATCGAGATCGCTGCGCCCCCAGGATTGAGCCAGCTTGAAGGCCAGCGCCAGTGACTGGCTGGCATTGCCGTCGATGCCGAAATTGAAGTGACTGCGGTCGAAGCCATAGGCCTTGGAGCCATTGGCATAGGTGGGGATGCCATCGGTCACGTCCCGGCCCGCCTCCAGACTGTAATGCCAGGCCTCGCCGCCGCCCAGCGCAGCATTGACGCTTCGAGTGCCGCGGCTGCCCACGGTGACGGACACGCTTGGCCGCGTGGCCCGGCGGGTGAAGATCTGGATGACGCCGCCGATCGCATCCGAGCCGTACAGGCTGGCCCTCGGCCCGCGCACGATCTCGATGCGCTCGATCTGCTCAGGTGATAGCGCGTTCCAGTCGTATTCGCCGGTCGTCGCGGCGGATGCACGCACGCCGTCGACCAACACCAGAACATGCTTGGCATAGGTGCCGCGCAGATAGACACTCGTGCCCTTGCCCTCGCCACCGGTGCGGGCCACGTTGATGCCGGCCTGTTCACCCAGCAGGCCCATCAGGTCGCGTGCCTGGCTCTGTTCGATCTCCTTGCGGGTGATGACCGTGACCGACTGCAGGGAGTCATCCGCCGTCTGCGCCGTGCGGGTAGCGGTGACGATGATGGTGTCGAGTTCGCGCTCGCTGTCAGCGGTATGGCCAATGGCCGGCAGGCCCATTACGGCCAGTGCAATGAGTTTTTGTTTCATGGAATGCCCTTCGTTTTCCCCGCCGCCCGCGGGGTTGGGTTGTGGTCACGCGGGCAGGGGAAGGGCTTGATAGGAACGCGCGAGGTGGCGTCGCCGACCACATCCCCGTAGTCCGCAGCTCACCTCAGGCCGGTCTCCGGGCTTGCAAGAACATGGTGGGTCGCCTTCCCGGGCAATCTTGCCCAGTGGCATCCAGAACCCACCCACACTCGCTTACCGTTGCGGGGGCAGCACAGGCATCGCACCTGTTTCCCAGTTTCACCCGCAATCTCTCGATTGCGGACACCTGAAGCGGAAAGAATTTTAACGGAGATGGCCTGGAACGGGAAATCGAAAACCCGGGCCTATTGATTCAGATCAAGAAACATCTGTACGCCGGCTATATTCATTCCGGCTGGCGATAGCCGCCGGTCTTCAAGCGATATCGAATCGTGGCGAGGCTGGCCAGGCCCTCGCCCCCGGCACAGAAGTAGGAGAAGTACAGCTCGCGTTGATAGCTGGCCTGCTGCCGGGCCTTGATCGGCTCCCAGCGTGGATAACGATTGCGTACCCATTCGCCATTGGGCCGGCCGAAGGCATAGATCTTGCGCTCGCCGGTGGCGCAGCGCATGCCCTCGAAGTTGACGGTGCGGGCACCCTGGGCCGACACGATCACCACCGTATAGCGCACCACGCCATCCTCGCCGACCGACAGTGAGTTGTTGTCGATGTAGTACTTGGCGGTCGCGGTGGCATCCACGCTGAAAGGGATGAGGGCGTTGGCCTGGGGAGCCGGTGGCAGTTGTGCCTGGATCTCCTGCCAGGGTTTTTGCTCTTCGTCAAAGTCGGTTTCGAAACTGCCCCAGCTTGGGCTGGCGGCGAAGGCGGGCTGCGCTAACAACAGGGCAAGACAGAACAGCAGGCGGCGCATGGGGTCACTCCGGTTGGTCAGCCCCGAATCATAACGCGCCACCCGGGAGCGCGCAGCCGGTGCGACCCACCCCGAATGCGATCGCGCCGAAATGTCGGTGATCAGGCCAGATCCGCCGCGAGCGAATCGCGCATATTGGCCGGCAGGGGATCGATCGCCGCCGTGTACGCCGGATGATCCACGCCCACCGCGATGGCGGCACCGGCCTTGACTGCGCTGACCATGGCCGGCGTGAGCTCGAAGCGCATGAAGTGCACCGAGGAGGTCTTCTCCTCGTTTTCCCGCTCCAGATCCTCGTCGGCGACGGCATAGACCTTGTCGTGCCCCGCCACCCGAACCCAGACCTTGTCTTCGATGCCCTTGAGCTCGGCCAGCTTGACCTTGCGCTCCTCGACATCGGGGTACTCGATCATCATGGTCGCCTTCCAGTTGCTGCCGTCGGGCACCAAGGGGTTATAGGCATCGAGCTCTTCCTGGATGCCCTCCTCCTCGAAGATGCGCTCGGCGCGCAGCATCTCCTGCACCTGGTAGCGCATGGTCAGCTCGTCCTCGAAGTGCAGGGTGATGTGGGCACCCAGGGGGACGATACGATTCTTCTTGTGCGCCATGATCTTGGCGCGGAACTCGGGCCGGGCCTTGGCGTAGGCCTCGAGCGTCATCAGGCTGTCACGGGTGATCTTCGGCATGGTGTGTTTTCTTTCCTAAGTGCATTAACCGCAAAGAGCGCGAAGGACACGAAAGAACCACAACGTCAGGCATTGATGCCAGGTAAGCCGCATGTTTTATGCTTCATGTCCTTGGCGTCCTGCGCAGTTCAATTTCAAGTCACAGTCCGTAGGCGATGCGCAGCAGGGTGAGCGGATGCTCCTTGCGCACCTGGCCGCCGGCCTCACCCATACCCTGCTGGATATGGCGCCCGGCGATGGCACAGTCGGAGCTGATCCACTGCGGCGCCTTGTCGCCCATCTGCTTGAAGACCGGGCGGCCGATCTTCATGGAATTGTCGAAGTACTCCTTCTTCACACCCCAGGTGCCGTCGTGACCGGAGCAGCGCTCGACCATGTTCACTTCGGCGCCGGCCAGTTTCAGGGCATCGCGCGTCTTGTTGCCCATGTTCTGCACCCGGAGGTGACAGGGCACGTGATAGGAAACGTTGCCCAGCGGCTGCTTGAAGTCGGTCTTGAGCAGGCCGTCCATGTGGCGCAGCATCAGGTATTCGAAGGGGTCGTACATCGCCTCCTGCACGGCCTTGACGTCGGCATCGTCGGGGAACATCAGCGGCAGCTCCTGCTTGAACATCAGGGTGCAGGACGGCACCGCGGTCAGGATGGCATAGCCTTCGCGCGCCAGCCTGGCCAGCACCGGGATGTTGATGTCCTTGTGCTTGGCCACCGTGTCCAGGTCGCCCAGCTCCAGCTTGGGCATGCCGCAGCAGGCCTCCTTCTCGACCACGATGGCCGGAATCTCGTTGTGCTCGAGCAGCTTGATCAGGTCATGGCCGATGCCCGGCTCGTTGTAGTTCACATAGCAGGTGGAATAGATGGCCACCTTGCCCGGGGTGCGCTCACCCGGCTTGACCGGGAAATCGTGGCGCGGCCTGGCCGAGGCGCGGAAGGTACGGCCGGCGTAGTCGGGCAGCTGGCGCTCCTTGTGGATCTCCAGCACGCCGTCCATCACCGCACGCGCAGCACCGTTGTGGATGGCGAAGTTGGTGACCTGGGTCACCACCGGAATCGAGGCCAGCTTGCCCAGGGCATCGGTGCTGGACAAGAGCTTGTCGCGGAACTTGACCTCGCCCTTCTTGAACTTCACCGCCTTGGCCCGCAGCATGAGATGCGGGAAGTCCAGGTTCCACTCGTGCGGCGGCACGTAGGGGCACTTGGTCATGAAACAAAGGTCGCACAGATAGCACTGATCGACGACCTTCCAGTAATCCTCTTTTTTGACGCCGTCGACTTCCATGGTGGACGACTCGTCGACCAGGTCGAACAGCGTGGGAAAGGCGGTGCACAGGCTCACGCAGCGGCGGCAACCGTGGCAGATGTCATAGACCCGCTCCAATTCGTGGAACAGGTCCGCCTCGTCGTAGAACTTGGGGTTCTTCCAATCGAGCGCGTGCCGGGTGGGGGCTTCGAGGCTGCCTTCGCGTGGGGGCATGATGCAACTCCTTGAAATTTATTTTGCGGCGCTTGTCAGACAAAAAAGGCGGGCAGCCTGAGCCTGCCCGCCTGGTATTGCCGTTACTGACCGAGGGTGTCCAGGGCCTTCTGGAAGCGATTGGCGTGCGAACGCTCGGCCTTGGCCAGGGTTTCGAACCAGTCGGCGATCTCGTCGAAGCCTTCGCTGCGGGCATCCTTGGCCATGCCAGGGTACATGTCGGTGTACTCGTGGGTCTCGCCGGCGATGGAGGCCTTGAGGTTGTCAGCGGTGCTGCCGATGGGCAGGCCGGTGGCCGGATCGCCGCAGGCCTCGAGGTATTCCAGGTGACCGTGGGCGTGGCCGGTCTCGCCTTCAGCGGTGGAGCGGAACACGGCCGCGACATCGTTGTAGCCCTCGACGTCGGCCTTGGCAGCGAAATACAGATAACGACGGTTGGCCTGAGACTCGCCGGCAAAGGCAGCCTTCAGATGCTCTTCAGTCTTGGAACCTTTCAGTTGCATGGTCTACTCCTTTTGCTGAATTCGCCCAGCTGACTCCCGAGCCGGGCTGCGGGGTATGGTTTAGAGTAAATCTAAATCCTGGATGAAGTTTATTTTTGCCCGTTCACCCTGTCAACGCTTTTTACCACGCCGGCTTGAAGGTTTTATTTATATGCCCGGCGAACCGCTTCGCCAAGCCTGCACGCACCCGGTTATGCCGGCTCGATCAGCTGGGCGGCCAGGATTTCGCGGCCCAACAGGTATACCCGCCCGGGCAGGCGCTCATCCCCGGTGCGGGTGTATTCAAAGGCGAACTCCCGATACAGCCGCACCTGCCGCCGCGCATCCCGCTGCAGGCGCAGGCGCTGCAGCGATACCGTTTCATCCAGCAGCTGGACCGCGCCCCGGGCACAGGCGGCGCGCGCCGCCTGGATGGCGAGCTCGCGTTTTTGCAGGCCATCCCACCAGAGCCAGCCCAGGCCGCACAGCACCAGGACGAGCAGCCATTCGCCGCTCATTCGGGGCTGGCTTCGCCCTCGGGCCGCACCGGCGGCAGGAGCAAGGCGCAAACCGGCTCGCTCCGACGGCCGCGCACGCCGCCTGCGCCCTTGGCAGGCACCGGCGCCGACGGCGCCACCCAACTCGGGGTGGCGGGGGCGGCTGGCTTGGGCAAAGGCGCGACCGGCAGCAGCTTGTTGATGAATTTCTCGATGGCAGCCAGCAGCTTTTCCTCATCCGGCGCCACCAGGGAGACCGCCAGCCCCTCGGCGCCGGCCCGCCCGGTTCGGCCAATGCGGTGAACGTAGTCCTCGGGGGAATAGGGCAACTCGTAATTGATGACGCAGGGCAGCTCGGCGATATCCAGGCCGCGCGCGGCGATGTCGGTCGCCACCAGCAGGCGACTCTTGCCCTGCTTGAAGCCCTCCAGCGCCAGCAGGCGCTCGCTTTGCGCCTTGTCCCCATGGATCACGGCGACATCGAGGCCGCGCCGCTGCAATTGGCGGCCCAGCCGGTCGGCGGTCAGCTTGGTCCGGGTGAAGACGATGGCCTGGCTGATCTCACGCGCCCTGACCACCCGAAGCAGGGCGTCGATCTTGTCTTCTTCCCGCGCCTTGTGCACCACCTGCTCCACCGTCTCAGCCGCCGTATTGCGCCGGGCCACCTCGATTTTGAGCGGATCGCGCAGGAAGCTTTGCGCCAGACGGGTGACGTTGTCATCGAAGGTGGCGGAAAACAGCAGGGTCTGGCGCTGCTGCGGCAGCAGATTGAGGATGCGCTTCAGATCGGGCAGAAAGCCCATGTCCAGCATGCGGTCCGCCTCGTCCAGCACCAGATACTCCACCTGGGCCAGGCTCAGCGTGCGGCTGCCGGCGTGGTCGAGCAGCCGGCCGGGTGTGGCGACCAGCACCTCGACCCCGGCCCGCAGTTGCGGGGTCTGGGTATCCAGGTTGACCCCGCCGTAGACCACGGTGCTGCGCAGGGGAATGTATTTGCCGTAGGCGACGATGCTCTCGTAGACCTGGATCGCCAGCTCCCGGGTCGGCGCCAGAACCAAAGCGCGCACCGGATGCCGGGCGGGCGAGGTGCTGGTATTGGCGAACGGCAGCATCTTTTGCAGCAGCGGCAGGGCGAAGGCGGCGGTCTTGCCGGTCCCGGTTTGGGCCTGGGCCATGAGATCGCGCCCGGCCAGAACCAGCGGGATGGCCTGCTTCTGGATCGGCGTCGGGGTCTGATAGCCCAGGTCATCCAGCGCGCGCAGGATCTCCGGGCTCAGGTTCAATTCGGCAAAGCTGGTGGCGGCCTCCAAGGCCGGTGACTCACTCATCACGCTCCAATATCACTCGGTTCATACAATCTGGCGCCAGTCGCTGCCCCGTTCCTGATCCGCCACGCCGATCCAATCATCCGCGCACCCCAATGCCCCGGCCAGGGCGCGCCGGGCCAGCTCCGGGCGGTTGTTCTCCTCGCTCAGGTGCGCCGCCAGGACATGCTGCAAGCGGTCCGTGGCGAGCCGGGCCAGCAGCCGTTGGGCCGTGCCATTGTCCAGGTGGCCATAGCGCCCGAGGATACGGGCCTTCAGGGCTGGCGGATAACTGCCCTGGCGCAGCAGCTCGACATCGTGATTGCACTCGATGGCCAGGGCATCGCAGCCGCTGAACATGGCTTCCATGTGCGCCGTGACGTGGCCGGCATCCGTCAAGATGCCCAGCCGGCGCCGGCCGTCGGACAACACGAACTGGACCGGTTCCCGCGCATCGTGCGGCACGGCGACCGGCGTGATCTCGAGGTCACCCAGCGCAAAAACCGAGTGCGAATCGATCTCGCGCACGCGCCCAGGCAAGGCATCCATGGCTTGCAGCATGGTGCGGGCACCATGGGTCAGCCAGACCACACTGCCATAGCGTGCCGCGAAGCCGGCCAGACCGCGGGCGTGGTCGGCATGCTCGTGGGTCAACAGCAGGGCGTCGATCGAATCGGCCGCGACCCCCAGCCGTGCCAGGCGCCGCGCGGTTTCCCGGGCGCTGAAGCCGCAATCGACCAAGAGCCGGGTGGCGCCCGCCTCGACCAACCAGGCATTGCCCCGACTGCCGCTGCCAAGACAGGCGAAGCGCATGCGTCCTATTTCAACTGCTCATACAGCAGATTGACGATGCGCTGGGCAGTCTCGTTCTTCAGAGCCTGGCCGTTTTCGGCCAAGACCAGCACCTGGGTCGCCTCACCCCGCTCGGTCACCTGCACCCGATAGCGCTGGCTCAGGGCCTTGCTGTCGTCGCTGCTCCAGAAGGCGAGTCTGGACAAAAAGCCCTTGTCCTTCTTGCCGCCGGCATCGGGGTCGGCATAACGGACATAGTAGATGCCGGCCGCACGATCACGGTCCTCGACGGCGAAGCCGACCCGGTCCAGGGCCAGGCCGACCCGGCGCCAGGCGCGGTCGAAGCCTTCCGGCAGGCTGAGCATGGCCGTCCCGTCTGCTGCCTGGATCCGGCTGGCGCGCGGCTCCGCCGCTTTCTCTGCCAGCTGGCTCTTGGCACGCGCCTCCTCGACCCCGAAACGGACCATCAGGCGGCGCAGCATCTCGGCCTCGAGTTCGGGATCGGCCGGGCGCGGCTGCCAGACCGTGCGGCCGGTGCCCCGGTCACCGCCGCCGACCGTGCCTTCGTACACCTCATACATGCCGCGGTGACTGATGTAGATCTCGGTCGCCTTGCCGTCGGCAGAGAGTTCCAGGCGGGTGCGGAACTTGTCGCGCTCGGCAGTGGAATAGACCGAATCGATCACCTTGCCCAAAAAGTTGCGAATGGCATCCTGCGGGATCTTGGCCCGGTTCTCCGCCCAGTCGGTCTCCATCACCCCGGCATCCGGCAGCTCCAGATTGATGATGAAGCCCAGCTCCTGCCAGAAGTCCTTGACCACGGGCCAGACCTCCTGCGGCGGCATTTGCACGACCAGCCAACGCTGGCTGCCAGCGCGATTGACACTGACCCGCTCGATCGCCGGCAACACCTCGCTGCTGCCAACCACGCGCTGACCGCTGCGCTCGGCGCTGTAGGCGGAATAGGTTGCACTGCCTTTCGGGCTGACATCGGGCACGGCAAAACGCTTGTCACCGCTGGGCAGGATCAGATCGGGCGGCACCTCCAGGCTGGGCACGGTCCCGGCCGATTTGTAGTCGATCTTCTTGGATTCCGTGAATGAACAGCCACCCAGAACCAGGGCTGCGGCGAACAAGGCGAAGACTGTCGTGCGCATAGCTATATCCTCAAAGGGCGTCCGCCTCGCGCAAGGCGCTACGCAGGGTTTCATGGTGCGTTGCAGAAAGTTCGGTCAGCGGCAGGCGAATGCCGCGCCCGATCCGGCCCATCTCGGCCAGGGCCCATTTGACCGGGATCGGGTTGGCCTCCAGGAACAGCTTCTGATGCAGCCCGAGCAGCTTGAAGTTGATCTGCCGGGCGCGGGCCAGATCGCCGGCGAAGGCGGCCACGCACATCTCATGCATCAGCCGGGGTGCCACGTTGGCGGTGACCGAGATCACGCCATGCCCCCCCAACAGCATCAGGGCCAGGCCGCTGGCATCGTCGCCGCTGTAGATGGCAAAGCCCTGGGGCGCGCGCTTGATCAGGTCGCTGCCGCGCTCGATGTTGCCGGTGGCGTCCTTGATGCCGACGATGCCCGGCACCTGCGCCAGCCGCAACACGGTGTCGTTGCCGATGTCGGCCACGGTGCGGCCGGGCACGTTGTACAGGATCATCGGCAGCTCCACCGCCTCGGCGATGGTCCTGAAGTGCCGGTACAGGCCTTCCTGGGTCGGCTTGTTGTAGTAGGGCGCGACCGAAAGCCCGGCCGCGGCCCCGGCCGCCTTGGCGCAACGGCTCAGTTCGATGGCCTCGGCAGTCGAGTTGGCACCGGTGCCGGCGATGATCGGGATGCGGCCCGCGGCATGCTCCACGGCAGTGCGGATCAGCAGGCAGTGCTCTTCCTGGCTCACGGTGGGCGACTCCCCCGTGGTGCCGACGATCACCAGGCCGTCGGTGCCCTGTTCGACGTGCCAGTCGATCAGTCGCTTGAGGCCTTCGAGATCGAGGGTGCCGTCGGCCTGCATCGGGGTGACGAGCGCAACGAGACTGCCGGTAAACATGTCCATCGGGTCCGAAAAATTAGAGGATTGTACTCAAAAGCAGGGGCTTAGGGTTTGCCCGCGCACAGGCGCTGGACCCGACGGGCCGGCGCGGCTTCGGTGACATCCTCGTAGGCGAACACCCGAAGCCGACCCCGGGCCAGTTCCAGGAGTTCCCCGGGCAGCAGGAGATAGGCCGGATTTTTCGGCCGGCCGTAGCGTTCCTGACCCAGGGCGAAGGTTTCGTAGATCAGCACGCCACCGGGCGCCAGGGTTTCGATCAAATGCGGGAACAGCGGCCGGTGCAGGTAGTTCACCACCACCACCCCCTGATAGGCCGCCGGCGCGAAGGGCCAGTCACCCCGCTCCAGATCGCATTGCTGCCAGTGGATACCGGGCGTTGCGCGCACCGCCTGACTCGCCTCGAGATCGCGGTCGACGGCATCGACCCGATAGCCGCGCCCGGCCAAATACACGGCATGCCGGCCGTTCCCGCAGGCCAGGTCGAGCACCCGGCCGCCGCTGGGAATGCTCGGCGCCCAGCGCTCGACCCAGGGCGAGGCGTTCACGGCGCCAAGCCCCGGGCGGTGGCGCCCATCACCCCGATCGCCTCGTGCCAGACCCGCTCGATCAGCGGCGGGAAATAACCGATGGCGGCGTACAGGATGAAGAAGCCGGCGGCCAGGGTCAGGGGGAAGCCGACCGCGAAGATGTTCAACTGCGGGGCGGCGCGCGTCATCATGCCGATCGCCAGATTGGTCGCCAGCAGGGTGGCGCTGACCGGCAAAGCGATCTGCAGTCCGGTCGAGAAGATGCTGCCGGCCCATTCGAGCACGATGTAGAGCCCGTGCGCGGACAAGGGCTCGGGCGCAACCGGCACCTGGTGAAAGCTGTCGACCAGGGCGCCGATCACCAGGTGATGGCCATTGCTGGCGAACAGCATCAGCGCGGCCATCAGTACCATGAACTGGGCCAGGACCGGCGTCTGCGCGCCATGGATGGGGTCAAACAGCGTGGCGAAGGACAGGCCCATCTGCAGCCCCATGAACTGGCCGGAAAATTCGATGGCGGCGAAGACCAGGCGCAGCACGAAACCGATGCTCAGACCGATCAGGATCTGCTGCATCAACAGCAGCAGGCCCTCGCCCGAGACCAGCGGCACCCTGGGCATCTCGGGCAATACCGGGGCAACGACCAGGGTCAGCACGAAGGCGAAGGCCACGCGCACCGAGGTCGGCGCCGAACGGTTGCCCAGGAGCGGATCGACCGACAGCCAGGCCATGATGCGGACGAAGGGCCAGAAAAACAGCGCCAGCCAGGCAGTCAACTGGTCTGACGTGACGCTGATCATCCGCCGATGATACCCGGGATGTTGTTGAGCAGGCGCTGGGTGTAATCGACCAGCAACTCGATGGTCCACGGCCCGGTGATGACCAGAACCACGAACATCACCACCAGCTTGGGGATGAAGGTCAGGGTCATCTCGTTGATCTGGGTCGCCGCCTGGAAGATGCTGATCAACAGGCCGGTCGCCAACGAGGCGATGAGCAACGGCGCAGCCGCCAGCATGGCCACTTCCAACGCCTGGCGCATGATGGTCACGACGGTATCCGGGGTCATAGCGCGAAGGTCTGCACCAGGGAGGCGACCAGCAGGCTCCAGCCGTCGGCCAGCACGAACAGCATCAGCTTGAACGGCAGGGAAACCAACACCGGCGACAGCATCACCATACCCATCGACATCAGCACGCTGGCCACGATCATGTCGATGATGAGGAAGGGAATGAAGATGATGAAGCCGATCTGGAACGCCGTTTTCAGCTCGCTGATGACATAGGCCGGGACCAGGATCTTCATCGGGGTGTCTTCAGGGGTCTGCAGGGGCGGGTGATTCGAAATCCGCACGAACAGGGCCAGGTCCTCCTGCCGGGTTTGTTTCAGCATGAAGGCCTTGAGCGGCTGGGCCCCGCGGTCGATGGCCTCGACAAAGTTGATCTGATTTTTCGAGTAAGGCTGCCAGGCCTCGGCGTAGATCCTGTCGAATACCGGGGCCATGATGAAAAACGTGAGAAACAAGGCCAGGCCGACCAGGACCTGGTTGGGCGGCGCCTGCATGGTGCCGAGCGCCTGGCGCAGCAGGGCGAGCACGATGACGATACGGGTGAAGGCGGTCATCATCAAAAGCACCGCCGGCAGGAAGGTGAGCGAAGTGAGGAGGAGCAGGGCCTCCAGGCTGAAGCTGTAATTGGTGCTGCCGCCGGGGCCTGGCGTACTGGTGAAGGCGGGGATGCCGGGCGCGGCCCAGGCCGCGGCAGGCATCAGGAACAAGGCCAGCCACCACCCGCGCATGATCAGGTTTTGCGACGGGACAGAAGTTCGCCCAGTTTGCCGGCGAAATTGGGCATCGGAGCTGCAATCGGGCCGGCGCTGTAACCTTCGGGCCTGGGCAGGGTATGCAAGGCATTGACCCGGCCGGGCGCAACCCCCACCAGAAGCCAGGTATCGCCGATCTCGACCACCACCACCCTTTCGCGCGGGCCCACCATGACCGCACCGATCACCTTGACCACGCCCTGGGCGCCGGTCTGGGTGGGGGCATAGCGGCGCAGCAGCCAGAGAAAGGCATAGAGAATGCCGAGCACCACCACCAGGGCGAGGAAGGTCTGGAACAGGGCGCCGAGGGTCGAGGTCTGCACCGTGCCGGCATCGGCAGCCAGCACGGGATGCACCGGCACGAGGGCCGCTAGGCCCAGCAGAAGCGGGATCTGCCGCATGGTTACCGGTTTAGGCGGCGCAGCCGTTCGGCCGGACTGATGATATCGGTCAGGCGAATGCCGAATTTGTCGTTGACCACCACCACCTCACCCTGGGCAATCAGGGTGCCGTTGACCAGCACGTCCATCGGCTCGCCGGCCAGTCCGTCCAGTTCCACCACCGAGCCCTGGGCCAGCTGCAGCAGATTGCGGATGGCCAGCTTGGTGCGCCCCAGTTCGACGTTGAGCGAGACCGGGATGTCGAGGATCAGGTCAAGATTGTTGGCCGCCGCCGGTTGCGTCGCATCCGGCGTCAGCGGCTGGAATACCTGGGCCTTCTGGGCGGCGGGCGCAGCCGCGTCGGCCTTGGCCTGTTCGGCCATGGCCGCGGCCCAGTCGTCCGCCCCGGCACCTGCCGCCGCCTGGTCCGCGGATTCCTGCTCGGCCAGCGCGGCCGCCCAGTCATCTGCGGAAATTTCCTTTTCGGCCTCTTCGCTCATCGCTTGCCTCCGGCTAGGGATACGCGCTCATATCCTTCCAGCACCCGCCCTACCTTGAGGGCATATTGCCCGTTCTTCTGACCATATTGGCATTCGAACAGGGGTACCCCATCGACCGCCGCCACCACGGCCTCGGGCAAGTCCAGCGAGATCACATCGCCCACTTTCAGATCCAGGATCTGACGCAGCGTGACCGAGGTCTGCCCGAGATTCGCCACCAATTCGACCTGCGCATCCTGCACCTGCAAGGTGAGTTGGGAGACCCAGCGTTCGTCCGCTTCCGCGCGGTCGGCCTGCATGGTGCTGGTGAGCAGATCCCGAATCGGCTCAATCATACTGTATGGCATGCAGACGTGGAAATCACCGCCGCCGGCGCCCAGTTCGATGTTGAAGGTGCAGACCACCACCACTTCGGTCGGGGTGGCGATGTTGGCGAACTGGGTGTTCATCTCCGAGCGTACGTATTCGAACTGGATCGGGTAGATCGGCTCCCAGGCCTTGCGGTATTCCTCGAAGGTCACTTCCAGCATCTTCTTGATGATGCGCTGCTCGGCCAGGGTGAAGTCGCGCCCCTCCACCCGCATGTGAAAGCGGCCATCACCGCCGAACATATTGTCGATCACCAGGAACACCAAGTTGGGATCGAACACGAACAGTGCCGTGCCGCGCAACGGCGACATGTGGATCAGATTGAGGTTGGTGGGCACCACCAGGTTGCGCACGAACTCGCTGTATTTGATGACGGTGACCGGCGAGACGGAGATCTCGGCGGTGCGCCGGATCAGGTTGAACAGGCCGATGCGGAAATTGCGGGCGAAGCGCTCGTTGATGATCTCCAGCGTGGGCATGCGCCCGCGAACGATGCGCTCCTGGCGGCCGATGTCGTAGGAGCGAATACCCTCCCCGGTCTCTTCCGTGGCCGACTCTTCCGGCTCGCCGGTGACACCGCGCAGAAGCGCATCGACTTCTTCCTGGGATAGGATATCGTCCGCCACGCCCCTCTCACTGAACGATGAATGAGTTGAACAGCACGCCCTTCACACCCTTGCCCGCTTCCGGGATGCGCAGCACGTCGTTGACCTGGCTCTGAATCTCGCTGGCCAGCTTGTCCTTGCCTTCCTGGGTGGCGAGTTCTTCATAGGTTTTGCTCGACAGCAGGCGCAGCAGGACATCGCGCACCTCGGGCATATAGAGCTTGACCTTGTCCTGCGCCTTGACATCGGACAGCTTCAGGGCGATCTCGACCTGCAGATAATGCTCCCGATCCGCCAGGTTGACGGTGAAGGTGTCGAGTTTTTCGTAGATGGGGGGACCTTCCTCCTCTTTGACGGCGGCCTTTTCGGCATGTTTGGCATCGTCGGCCGGCGTCATCAGCAGCCAGACCCCCACGCCGCCACCGGCCAAGACCAGCAAGGCCACGATGCCGATGAGCATGAACAGCAGTTTTTTCTTTTTGCCGGGCGCCGGTCCCTGATCGAGCGCCTCATCCTGCAATTGATCGTCGTCTTTGCCTTTGGCCATGCCACCCCCAATCACTCACCGGACGCGAACCCGCGAAAGATTCAATAAAACAGCAGGTTCTCTGCGCAAGCTTAAGTTTTTTATTACGACAGGGCAAGGCGAAATGCAAGCCCCTGGCCGCGCCAGAACGGGGATTTGCTCGCGAGCAACAAGGCAAGACAGACCGTCAGACGTACAAATCGACCAAGCCCTGCCCCATCACGCGCTGAGCCGTCGCGGCGTTCACGACCCTGACAACTTCGGCATTCTCGCCATCGGCCGAGCCAGCGCCCCGACCCTGAGGCTCGCCCTGGCCGGAGGCATGGCGGAATGACTCCGGGCTGACCGAGGCCTGCCCCAGCGACAGCCCCGCCTCCGCCATGAGATCGCGCAGACGCGGAATCGCCGCCTCGATCGCCTCGCGCACCCCCTGATGCGGCGAGAAGAATTGCGCCCCGGCCTCGGTGCCGGACACGGTCAGGCGCACCTCGACCGCGCCCAGCTGGGGCGGGTTGAGGATCATCTGGGCCGACTGGGATTCACGCCCGGCCAGCCAGACCACCTTCTGGCTGAAATCGGCCGCCCAGTTCGCCGCCTGCAGCGGCGTGCGCACGTTCAGCACCACCTGTGAGGCACCATCGGATGCCCCCTTGTGCTGCACCACGCCGGCCAGGGCCAGTTCGTCACTGCGTGCCACGGCCTGACCCGTGGCCGCCAGGGCCTCGCCACCGACCTGGACATTGGCGGCCTTGAGCGGCGCCTCCAGGGCCTTCAATTCGAGCTGGGCCTGCACGCCAGCCGGTCCCGACTGCACACCTTTGGCCGGCTCCCGCGTCGTCGCCTCATCGACGCCGGCCCGCTCCGCCGCCAAACCTTCGTTCAGCACGCGTGACGGGTTCGACCCCGGCAGGGCCCGGCGGCCGGCATCGCCCAGGGGCGCAAGCGGCAATTCCTTGCCATCGGCGGCAACATCTGCCGCCCCCGGGACGACGGCCGGCATCGGCATCCCGCTGCCGGCCGCCAGCATGGCCAAGAGGGCGGGATCCGTCGGCTGCGCGCCGGCAAAAGCGGCCAGCAGCGCCGGGTCCAAGCCGGCCGCGGCCTCGCTCGCCGGCGTCGCCTTGTCCGCCAACAACAGACCGGGAATGCCCAGCAGCCGGCCATTGCCGGCAAAAGCGGCCAGCCCGGCCCCTTTGGCCGGCGCATCGCCCTGGGCGACGGCCGCCATGCGTCCGGACAGGACATTGGCGAAAACATCCGAGCCGGCGGCCGCAGGGCCGGCCTGAGCGGCCTGCCCCGGCCCGGCGGCGGGGCTTATTGCGAGAACCGAGGGGGTTGTCTGAATCTCCGCCATCATGATCGACCCGTAGGATGGTGATGGCCGGATAAAAGCAAGGCTTATGCCAGTTCCTCGTCGTCGGACTGGGAAGGGGCAAGCCGCCGCGTGGCGCGCTCATCGCTGAGCTTTTGCTCGCGCTTTTCCTGACGTCGTATCTCCTGGGCCTGGTGTCGGGCCGCCAGCGTTTCGTAGGCCTTGACCTTCTGCCGCTGCTCCAGCCATTGCTTGTGCGCCGCCGCCCACCGTTGTTCGGCCAGCCGCACCTCCTGCTGCTGATGCTGGATCGCGCCCTGCAGCTTGGCCAGAAAGCCCTGGTACTCGCGCAACTGCTGAATGCTCATGCCCGAGGCCGTCGCCTGCTTCAGGCGCGTCTGATATTCACCCTGGAATTGATGCAGCTGTTCCAGCTGGCGCCGGGCCTCATCCTGCTTGCGCTTGAGCATGCGCAGCAGCCGCTCCGCCGCTTCCATCCGATGCTGCGTATGCTCCAGCAGCGGCTGCAGCGAAAACCGGGCCATCGCTGTTACTGGATTTCTTCCGTCTCCGCCAGGCGCCGCGCCTCGTCTTCCAGCATCACCGGGATGCCGTCGCGAATGGGGAAGGCCAGACGGTCGGCCTTGCACACCAGCTCCTGCGCCTCCTTCAGGTAGACGAGCGGGCCCTTGCACAGCGGGCAAACCAGGATATCAAGCAGTTTGGGGTCCATGCGGCGATCCTAACTTGTCGAGAATGATGCGTTTTAGTCCGAGCGCCACCTCGGCGTCAATCCTCAGTGCCCAGGCATCGGGCGGGTTCAGCGCCGCGCACTTGACGGCATCTTTTTCGGTCATGAGCACGGTACCCGCCGGCAGGTCCGCCGCCCGATAGCGGTGGTGGTCGGGCAGGGGCCGGGGCGTGGCACGAATGCCCAGCTCGGCCAGGGTGCGGAAGAAGCGCTCCGGGTTGCCGATGCCGGCGAGGGCGACGACCTCACGTCCGGCGAAATAATCCGCATCGACCACGGTTTCGGGCTGGCCGAGCTTCCAGAACCGGCGCCCGGTCAGGGTCATGCCGAATTGCGGCACCGGCAGATCCGGCAGGATCTGCCCGCCGTTGACCACGATGGCATCCACCGAGCGCAAACGCGCCGGCGGCTCGCGCAGGGGGCCCGCCGGCAACAGCCAGCCATTGCCGAAACCACGCTCGCCATCGATCACTGCCAATTCGACATCGCGCGCCAGGGCGTAATGTTGCAGCCCGTCGTCGGCGAGGATGACATCGACCTCGGGGTGAAAGGCCAGGAGCTGGCGGGCGGCCTCGGCTCGCTGACGGCCGACCCAAACCGGGCAGCCGGTGCGCTGCGCCAACAGCACCGGCTCGTCGCCGACCTCGTGGGGGTTGCTGTCCGGCCGTACCGGGGCACTGTCCCGCCGCCGGCCGCCATAACCCCGGCTGACGATACCCGGCCGCCAACCGGCCTGACGCAATTGCCCGGCCAGCCAGATCGTCAGGGGGGTCTTCCCCGTGCCGCCGACGCTGATGTTGCCGACCACCACGACCGGCACCGGCAGGCGCTCGGCCCGGCGCCAGCCCCGGCGATATGCCAGGCGGCGCGCGCCGACGGCCAGGTAAAACAGCAGGGACAGCGGCGCCAGCAGATAGCGCCAGGGACAGGGACGGTACCAGCAGCGGACCAGCCGCTCCACGCTTACTCGTTCGCCGAGGTTTGGGTGACGAAGGTCACCCGGCTGTAACCGGCACGCCGGGCGGCATCCATGACCCGGATGACCGACTGGTGGCTCGCGTTGGCATCGGCGCTGATCACCACCACGGGCTCCTTGGCACCGGCTGCGGCCTGGGTCAGCGCGGCGGCCAGAGCATCCACCCCGGCCTGGGCCACCTTGCCGCCATTGACCAGGTAATTGCCGGCGGCATCGACGTTGACCTCGATCTGGGCCGGCTGCTCCTTGGCCGTTTCCCCCTGGGCCTGGGGCAGGTTGATCTGCAGCTCGGCGAAGCGGGCATAGGTCGTCGTCACCATGAGAAAGATGAGGATGACCAACAAGACGTCGATCAGCGGGATCAGATTGATCTCGGGATCTTCCCGACGATGGCCGCGCTGGAAGTTCATAAAAATGTTCCCCTGTCCGCACCTAAAGCGCCGCGATAACGCGACAGGGGCGAAGCGAAAGAAGCGGAGTTTACATGCAAGTAAATGAGCATTCTTGAGCGAGCCCCAACAAAGTTAGCGCAAGCGACGGTGCGGACAGGTCACTTCCGTTCGCCGTGCACGATTTCGACCAGCTTGATCGCCTCCTGCTCCATCTCCACCAGAAGGGCCTCGACCTTGCCCCGGAAGAAGCGATGGAAGATCAGGCTGGGGATGGCGACGATCAGACCGAAGGCGGTGTTGTAGAGGGCGACCGAGATGCCGTGGGCCAGCATGGCCGGGTTGCTGCCGGTGGGCGACTGGGAACCGAAGATCTCGACCATCCCGACCACGGTGCCGAGCAGGCCGAGCAGCGGCGCCACGGCCGCGATGGTGCCGAGCGAGGTGAGGTAACGCTCGAGATCGTGGGCGACGGCACGGCCGGCCTCTTCCAGCGATTCCTTCATGACCTCGCGACTGCTGGAGAGGTTCTTGAGGCCGGCGGCGAAGATGCGGCCCATGGGCGAATTCTCGGCCAGCGCCCGCTGCACCTCAGGGCCCGCCCCTTGCCGGCGCAGGGTCTCCAAGGTCTGTTCCAGCAGACGGGGTGGCACGATCTGGTTGCGCCGCAGGGTGTACACGCGTTCAAAAATGATGGCCAGGGCGATGATGGAGGCGACGATCAGCGGCCAGATGGGCCAGCCAGCGGCTTCGATAAGGGCTAACACTGCCGATTCCTTCCGGGTTGTGAAGCGTGTAACTCTACTGGCACCAGGGTTACCGGGCAAGCCGGCGCGGCCTGGGTGCCGTGTATAATGCCGCATACCATGCCCAACGCCTGCGCCATGCGCCTGTTTTGCCTCATCTTCCATTACGCCCGGCCGCGCTGCGAATGATCCGTCGCCTGATTCGCAAAGTCATTGGCGGCGTCTTCGGCAGTGGCACCGCCCCCGGCCCCACCATCCTGCCCCTCGAGCGCCACGGCATCCGCCGGGAGCAGATCCATCCTTGCGCCCTCAAGGTCACCCGCACCCTGACCGAAGCGGGCTATTCGGCCTTCGTGGTCGGGGGCGCCGTGCGCGACCTGCTGATCGGCCGCGAGCCCAAGGACTTCGACGTCGCCACCGACGCCACCCCGGAAGAGGTGCGCCGCTGCTTCCGCCGCTCACGCATCATCGGCCGCCGGTTCCAGATCGTCCACGTCTATTGCGGCGCCGACACCATCGAGGTCACCACCTTCCGGGCCAGCCAGGGCGAGCCCGAAGCGGAGGATGACCGGGTCACTGCCGAGGACGGCATGATCCTGCGCGACAACGTGTTCGGCAGCCAGGCCGAGGATGCCGCCCGGCGCGATTTCACGGTCAACGCCTTGTACTACGACCCGGAAAAGCAGGAGATTTGGGACAGCCACGGCGGCGTGAACGATGCAAAAAAACGCATTCTGCGCATGATCGGCGACCCCGAGGCGCGTTACCGGGAAGACCCCGTGCGCATGCTGCGCGCGGCCCGCTTTGCCGCCAAACTCGATTTTCATATCGATCCGGCCACCCGGGCGCCGATCGCCAAGCTGGCACCGCTCCTGGAGCGGATTCCCCCGGCGCGCCTGTTCGACGAGATGATCAAGCTCCTGCTCTCGGGCCATGCCGAGCGGGGCGTGCGCCAGCTGCGGGCCGAAGGCCTGCATCACGGCATCTTCCCCATGCTCGACGCGATCCTCGACGATCCCAAACGGCAACCCTTCATCCACGCCGCCCTGCACGACACCGACCAGCGCGTGCGCAACGGGCAATCGGCCTCGCCCGCCTTCCTGATCGCCTGTTTGCTCTGGTTCGACATGAACAGCGCCTGGCAGCGCCTGCAACAGGCGGGCGAACCGGCTGCGGCGGCCTTGTATGAAGCCATGGACCAGGTGCTGGAACAGCAACGCGAGACGCTGGCCTTCCCGCGCCGCTTCGACGGCATGATCAAGGAGATCTGGGCCCTGCAGCCGCGCTTCGAGCAGCGCAGCGGCGCCCGGCCCTACCGCCTGCTGAGCCACCCGCGCTTCCGCGCCGGCTATGATTTTCTGCTGATCCGGGCCAAGGGCGGCGATGCGCCGCAGGAGCTGGCCGACTGGTGGACCCGCTTCCAGGACGCCAATGAAACCGAACGCGCCGCCATGCTGCAGCCGGCCAAGGCTGGCGAGGGCAAACGGCGCCGGCGCCGGCGCAAGCCGAAAACCGGCAGCGGCGACGGAGTCTCCAGCCTTGCCTAAGCCAGTACAAGCCTTCATCGCCCTCGGCGCCAACCTGGAAAACCCGGCCAGCCAGATCGAACGCGCCTTCGCCGAATTGGGCCAGCTGCCGGAAACGCGGCTGCTCGCACGTTCCTCGCTCTATCTGACCAAGCCGGTCGGCTACACCGACCAGCCGGATTTCATCAACGCCGTGGCCGAGCTCGAAACCGCCCTGACGCCACGCGCCCTGCTCGAGGCCCTGCTGGCGATCGAACAGCGCCACGGGCGCCGGCGCGAATTCCGCAATGCCCCGCGCACGCTGGACCTCGACCTGTTGCTCTACAACGGCCTGATCATGCACGAGCCGGGCCTGACCCTGCCGCACCCGCGCATGCACGAGCGCGGCTTCGTGCTGCTGCCGCTTTTGGAGATCGCGCCGGACTGCCGCATCCCCGGCATCGGCCCGGCCGCCGCCATCCGCGGCATCGACTGGCATGACCTGCACAAACTCCCGCCTGAAAACCTCGCGGCCAAGCTGAACTGATGCTGTTGGAACGCTTGCGCTACATCGTGGTGGAAGGCCCCATCGGCGTGGGCAAGACCAGCCTTGCCCGGCGCCTGGCCGCGCGCCTTTCGGCCGAGCTGATGCTGGAGCAGGCGGCGGAGAATCCCTTCCTCGCCCGTTTCTACGAGGACAAGCGCCGCTTCGCCCTGGCCGCCCAACTGTTCTTCCTGCTCTCGCGCACCGAGCAATGCCGGCAGTTGTCGCAGGGCGACCTGTTCGCCGGCGCCACGGTGTCGGACTATCTGATCGACAAGGACATGCTGTTCGCCCGGCTCAACCTGGAGGAAGCCGAGTTCCGCCTCTATCAGAAACTCTATCAGGACCTGCAGCCGCAAACACCGACACCCGACCTGGTCATCTATCTGCAGGCCTCGCCCGCCACCCTGGCCCAGCGCGTGCGCCGGCGCGGCCTGCCCTACGAGCAGGGCATGGGCGAGGGCTATCTGGCCGAGCTGGCCCGGCTCTACACCGAATTCTTCTATCATTACGACGCGGCGCCGCTGCTCATCGTCAACAGCGAACGGCTCAACTTCGCCGACAGCGACGAGGACTTCGAGCTCCTGTTCCAGCGCATCTGCGAGATGCGCGGCGCGCGCGAATTCTTCAACCGGGGGGCCTGATGTTCCTACCTCAGTTGCTGGCCAAAACCGCCCAAGGCGAAAAACTGGTCGCGCTGACCTGCTACGACGCCAGCTTCGCCCGCGTGCTCGCGCGCGCCGGGGTCGACATCCTGCTGGTCGGCGACTCCCTGGGCATGACCGTGCAGGG
>DDKN01000042.1 GCA_002339725.1 Thiobacillus sp. UBA2597 | reverse complement strand
AGGCTAATGCCCGCACATGCGGCCGTTATGCCAGAACTAAAGCACACCCCGCTTCGCCGGCCTTCGGCTTCCCGCTCTTGAACCAAATGATTGGGGGCAGTCGGCGAGTTACGCAGCCGCACAATCATTTGGTTCAAGATCGGCGGCTCAGAGGGGACTGAAAAGCCAAAACCAAACCCACAACCCCAAACCCAGAGGGGCGGCGCGCCGCGCCGCCCCTCTCTCAAAACAAACAGCATTCCCGCTTGCGGAATTCAGCGCGTTAGTAGGTTTGCCATCCCCCTCTGACGCCGCCGGCGACGATGGCGTCATGCAGGGAAGTCGAAGGCCGGCGAAAGCTGTCTGAGCGAAGCGAGTTCTTTCGCCGCCTGCATGATGACAGCGACGCCGGGGATTTAGCTCCGACATAACGCCTGCATTCGCAGGCATTAGTCTTCACTGAAACCGGCAAAGCCGGTTTTCGGCGGAAGCGGGGCGATTCAAAGGTGACGTGTCAGGCGGCTCAGGTGCCGTGGCCATAGAGCAGACTGACGATGGCGAAATAGGTGAGCAGGGTGAGCACGTCCTGGATCACCGTCGCCAAAGGGCCGCTGCCGAAGGCCGGGTCGCGTTTGAGTTTGGTCAGCAGCCAGGGCAGCGCCAGGCCGATGGTGGTGGCGAGACCGCCCGCGACGAACAAGGTGATCGAAACGGCGAAGGCGAGTTGCGCATCGCCAAACGCCAGCCAGACCGCGGGAAAGGTCAGGCCACCGAGGACCAGACCGATGATCAGGCCGGTGCGCAGTTCACCGGCCAACATCCGGGTGATGCCGATGTGCGACAGCGAGATGCCGCGCACGGCGACCGCCTCGGTCTGGGTGCCGATGGCGTCGGCCAGATAGACCAGGCCCGGCACGAAAAAGGCCAGGGCCAGTTTCTCGTTGAGCGCGCCCTCGAACCGGCTCATGACGAAAGTGGCCAGCATACTGCCGATGAGACCGACGATCAGCCAGGGCAGGCGATCGCGCGCCCGACGCATGGGTGGTATGTCGAGCGCCCGACGCGCCATACTGGTTTCACGCCGGATACCGGCCAGCCGGTGGATATCCTCGACGTGTTCGTGGCGCAGGATCTGGAGCAAAGCCTTGGCCGGCACCACGCCGAGCAGGCGGCGGCCGTTGTCGACCACGGGCACGCTGTTGAGGCCGAAGTGCAGGGCGATGGAGGCGATTTTTTCCTGGTCCTCGCTCGCCAGCACCGCCGGGCTGGAGCGCATGACATCGTGCAGGCGTGTCTCGCCCGGCAGGCGGAAGAGCTCGGCGAAGCTCAAAATCCCCACCAGCTTGTCGTTGTCATCGACCACGCAGACGATCTCGGTGTCGTCCAGTTCGCGCCCGGCCAGGCCCTCGCGCACGGCGGCGACACGGTCGTCAGGGCGCGCCCGGTGCACCGCTGCCGTGAGGTGTTGGGCCGCGTCTTCTCTATGATGTCTTCTGCTCGCTGCCACGCATCGCCTCCAGTTGTTCGATCAGCCGGCGCACCGGGCTGGGCAGGGCCGCCTCGCGCACCTCGGCCAGCGGCAGCCACAAGCGGCCCGGCGCCTCCAGCCGGCTCGGACGCTGCTCAACCCACAGCGGCTGGGGCCGGATGTGCAGGCGGAAATGGCTGAAGGTATGGGTCAGCCGCGGCAGGGGCGCCAGAATCTGCGCCTGCAGGCCAAGGCCGTTGGCGCAGCGTGCGGCATCGGCCTCGGCCGGGCACTCCGGCAGGCTCCAGAGCCCGCCCCAGATGCCGCTGGGCGGCCGTTTTTCCAGCAGTATCTCGCCCGCATGCAGGCACAGGAGCATGGTCGTGTGCCGTTCCGGCAGGGCCTTGCGTGGGCGGGGCGTCGGCAATTCGGCCTGCCGCCCCTGGCGCCTGGCCACGCAGGCGTCGGCGCAGGGACACGCCGCGCAGTCGGGTCGGCCGCGCCGGCACAGGGTGGCGCCCAGGTCCATCAAGCCCTGGGTATAGCTGGCGATATCGTGCTCGGGCAGCAACGATTCGGCCAGCGCCCACAGACGCTTCGCCACGGATGGCTCGCCCGGCCAGCCTTCCACCCCGAACACCCGGCAGAACACCCGTTTGACGTTGCCGTCGAGGATGGCGCGCCGCTCGCCGTAGGCGAAGGCGGCAATCGCCGCCGCCGTGGAGCGGCCGATTCCCGGCAGGTCCATGATCCGCTCGAACTGTCGGGGGAAGACGCCGCCGAAATCCTGCACGATGATCTTTGCCGCCTTGTGCAGATTGCGCGCCCGGCTGTAGTAGCCCAGGCCGCTCCAAAGGGCGAGCACCGTGTCTTCACCGGCGCTGGCCAGGGCCTGGATATCGGGCAGGCGGGCGAGAAAACGCCGGTAATACGGAATGACCGTCTCGACCTGGGTCTGCTGCAACATGATCTCGGACAGCCAGATCCGATACGGATCGGGGCTGTGCTGCCAGGGCAGGTCGTGACGGCCGCGCGCGCGCTGCCAGGCGATCAGGCGGGTGGCGAATGTCTCATCCATGGAATCAGTGTGCCACAATCGCGTCATGCCGGAACCCACGCTGACCACCACCAACCACGACCGCGCCAGCGCGGGCATGACCTATGTATACCCCGTCGTGTCACGCCGCTCGGCCGGCCTCTCGCTCGGGGTCAACCTGAATCCGAACAACGCCTGCAACTGGCGCTGCATCTATTGCCAGGTGCCCAACCTCTCACGCGGCGGGCCGCCGCCGATCGACCTTACACAGTTGGAGGCGGAACTGCGGCGCATGTTGACCGACGTCGTGCAAGGCGACTTCCTGACCCGCCAGGTGCCGGAAGGCATGCGGCGTCTGAACGATGTCGCCCTCTCCGGCAATGGCGAGCCGACCAGCGCGCCTGAGTTTCCCCGGGTCATCACCTTGATCGGGCGTCTGCTGGCCGAATTCGGGCTGCTGGGCAAGATCAAGCTGGTGCTGATCACCAACGGCAGCCTGATGCACAAGGCCTATGTCCAGGAAGGGCTCCAGCGCATGCAGGCCCTGGGCGGCGAGGTCTGGTTCAAGCTCGACCGCGCCACGCGCGAGGGCATGCGCCTGATCAACAATGCCGAGCTCACGCCCGAGCGGGCCTACGCCAATCTGCAAATCGCCGCCCGACTTTGTCCGACCTGGCTGCAAACCTGCCTGTTCGCCCTGGACGGCGAGCCGCCGCCCCAGGCGGAACAGGCCGCCTATCTCGATCTGCTGGCACGGGCCAGGCGCGATGAGCTGCCGCTCCAGGGTGTGCTGCTGTACGGCTTGGCGCGCCCCTCGCTACAACCCGAGGCCCCGCGCCTGTCCCGCCTGCCGGAGTCCTGGTTGGCCAACTTCGCGCGCGAGATCGAACAGGCCAGCGCCCTGCCCGTCAAGGTAAATCCTTAAAGGCAACCCCTTAACTAATCCCGGGCCTTTTGCCACCGTGGTTTTTTTGTTAACCTTGCGCCGTTTGCTGCCTTCAGGCAGCCGCTCAGGGTAGGGACAACAGCAACAACCCATGTTCGCAAAGAAGCGCCTGATACTCGTTCTCGCCGCCTTACCCATGTTCGGGGTCGTCGCCGCCTTTGGTCTGGCGCCCGATACCGTCACCGAAGACATCGCCCAGGAAATCTGGAGCCAGCCCATCGAGTTGCCCAGCCCCCGTCTGACCGACAGCGGCAGCTTCGATTTCTGGCGCGAAGAGCGCATCGGCTCAGGGGAAACCCTGTCGCATCTGTTGCAGCGCCTGGGTGTGGCCCAGGAAGAAATCAGCGCCGTGCTCGCCACCAGCCGCGAGACCAAGGCACTCGGCCATTTGACCGTCGGCCGCAGCGTGCTGGCCCGCGTCACCTCCACCGGTCGTCTGATTTCGCTGCAATACCTGCCGGCCGAGGACCGTTTGATCACCCTGCAACGGGTCAACAACGCCTTCCGTGTCCAGGAAAGCGCGATCCAGCCGGAGGTCCAGCTCGTCACCCGGGGCGGCACCATCGACGGCTCGCTGTTTGGGGCGACCGATGCCGCCAATGTGCCCGACAGCATCGCCTCGCAGTTGGCCGAGATCTTCTCGAGCGACATCGACTTCCACCGCGACCTGCGCAAGGGCGACCGCTTCTCGGTCATCTACGAGAGCTACAGCTACCAGGGCAGCACCATCAAGACCGGGCGCCTGCTCGCCGCCGAGTTCGTCAACAACGGCCAGAGCTACCGGGCCTTCTACTTCCGCGATCCCAAGGGCCGCGACGGCTATTACAGCGCCAATGGCCAGAACATGCGGCGCGCCTTCCTCAAGTCGCCCATGCCCTTCACCCGGATCTCGTCGGGCTTCTCGAACTCCCGCTATCACCCGGTGCTGAAGGAATGGCGCGCCCACCGCGGCATCGACTACGCCGCCCCCACCGGCACGCCGATCCGCGCAGTCGCCGACGCTGTGGTCAGTTTCGCCGGGCGCCAAGGCGGCTACGGCAATCTGATTGTGCTTGACCACCAGGGCCCCTACAGCACGGCCTACGGCCATCTCTCCCGTTTTGCCCCCAGCATCAAACGCGGTGCCCGGGTCAACCAGGGTCAGGTCATCGGCTATGTCGGCAGTACCGGCCTGGCCAGCGGGCCGCATCTGCACTATGAATTCCGCATCAATGGCGAACAGAAGAACCCGCTGACCCTGAAGCTGCCGAATGCCTATCCCTTGGCCGCCCAATACCGCAGTTTGTTCGCAAGCACGACCCAGCCCTTGGCTGCGCGCCTGGATATGGCGCGCAACAGCCGCACCGCCTTCCTGGATTGAATTCCTCCCGGCAAGATTTGTTCATCGGCCTGATGTCAGGCACCAGCCTGGACGGGGTCGATGCCGTCATCGTTTCGATGCAGCCGGCGCCCGCCCTGCTCGCCAGCCATTGGCTGCCCTACCCAGACGCCCTGCGCCAAGACCTGCTCGCCTTGCATGAACCGTCGGTCAACGAATTGGACCGGGCCGCGCGTCTGGCCAACCAATTGGCCGATCTTTACGCCGACGGCGTGAGCCAACTCCTAGCCAAGGCGCAGTTGCCCGCCCGCGCCATTCGTGCCATCGGCTGCCATGGCCAGACAGTGCGGCATCGGCCGGCCGATGGTTACACCCTGCAACTGGTCAATGCCGCCCGCCTGGCTGAACGCAGCGGCATCAGCGTGGTGGCCGACTTCCGCAGCCGGGACATCGCCGCGGGTGGTCAGGGGGCGCCCCTGGTACCCGCCTTCCACGCCGCCGTGTTTCGCGATGCCAATATCCCACGCACCATCGTCAATATCGGCGGCATCGCCAACCTGACCTACCTGCCGCCTGCCGGCCCGGTCACCGGCTTCGACTGCGGGCCCGGCAACATGCTGATGGACGCCTGGGTCCAGCGCCACTGGTATCAGGCCTATGACGCCGACGGCATGCTGGCGAGCCAGGGCGAGGTCCTGCCCGGTCTGCTCGAACGCCTGCTCGCACACCCTTTCCTGGCCAGTGCGCCACCCAAGAGCGCCGGACGCGAGGAATTCAACCTGGCCTGGCTCGATAGCCTGCTGAGCGGCCAGGAGGTGCCAGCCGATGTCCTGCGCACCCTGCTCGAATTCACCGCCGCCGCGATCACCCACGCCCTGCGCCTGCACTGTCCGCACACCCAGCAGCTTTTTCTGTGTGGCGGCGGGGCCCACAACCCGATGTTGAAGGCCAGCCTGCGCGCCAGGCTCAAGGGTGTCGAGATCGGCCTGACCGACGCATTGGGGGTGGGGGTCGACTGGGTCGAGGCCATGGCCTTCGCCTGGTTGGCCGCCAGGACGATCGAGGGCAAACCGGGCAACCTGCCCGAGGTGACCGGGGCGGCCGGACCCCGGCTGCTGGGCGCGATCTACCCTGCCTGAGACAGGCCCTAGAGATTGCACAGGGTGAGCGAAAAACTCACATCCTGATCGCAGGGTTTCGGTTTTTGTGATTTTTCCGGCTGGACGAAGCGGATATTGATCGCATATTTGTTGGCGCTGATCTCGGGTGCACAGGGCACGCTGTCGTCAACCTCCACCCGCACCAGATGCGCGGTCCGCCCGCCCAGCATCAGTTGAAATGCCCCCGCCGCCGCGACATGGCGCGCGGCATGACCGCTGTCGCGCAGGATGCGCAAGACCTGGGTAACCGCATTGCGGATGGGCAGGGTCGGGGCAAGCCACTCGTTCAGGTCGGTCGCCCGTTCGACCCAGGGCTGGTGCAACCAGTGCTGATAGCACGGCACATCGAAACCGCACACCCCGCCGGGCAGGCTGGAGCGGCTCTTGATGCCGGCCAGCCAGTCGTTCTCGCGCAGGTGCTGACCGACCTTGCCGCTGATGCCATGTAAATCGGACAGGTTGGAGGCGATCTCGGCCAGCACCGCATCGAGCCGCGCCTGGTCGACCGCCGGATTGCTGCGCAGTCCCTCCAGGCCCGACTTCTGGCGCTCGAGCTCCTGGATCAGCTCGCTCTTGAGCTCAGGCCGTGCCGTGACTTCGGCCAGTTCGAACAGGGAAAGCAAGGCAGCATGGTGCGCGCGGGGACTGTCCATGCTGATGAAATATTGCACCTTGTCGAACAAATCCTCCAGCCTGAGCCAGGTGCGGATGCGTTCGTGGAGTGGAAATTCGTATGTGATCGGCAAGCCAGGCAGCCCGATGGTTATCCCGCATTGACTGCCGATTGTGCAGGAAGGTTCGCGGTTTATGCAATGCTTTGCGCCCTGGCCCGGGCCATTTTCTGATATTTCTGATGCAGCACCTCGACCTCGCGGCGCAGTCGTTCCAGCGGGCCATCGTTCTTTAGCACGTCGTCGGCGGCAGCCAGCCGCGCCTGACGCGAGGCCTGGGCGGCGATGATGGCACGCGCCTCGGTCTCGCTCAGGCCACGGCTTTGAATGCGCTGCAACTGGGTGGCCTCATCGCAATCGACCACCAGCACGCGGTCGATCAGCTGGCCATAGGCACCGGTCTCGACCAGCAAGGGCACCACCAGCAGGACGTAGGGCGCCAGCTGCTCGGCCAGCAAGCGGCGCTCCGCCTCGGCCCGGATCATCGGGTGCAGGATCGCCTCCAAACGACGTCGATCATCACTTTGGGTGAAAACCCGGGCCCGCATGCGCGCCCGCTCCAGACCGCCATCCGGCCCGATCACCTCGGCACCGAATGCATCGCGAATGGCGGGCAGGGCCGCCCCGCCCGGCCGGGTGAGCTCGCGTGCAATCTGATCGGTGTCGATGATCGCCACCCCCAGGCCGGCGAACAATTCGGCCACTGTACTCTTGCCCGAGCCGATGCCGCCGGTCAGGCCGATGCAGAAAGGACGACGCGCAGCCAAGGCGTCAGACCGGGAGATAGAGCCGGACCAGGACCGGCCCCCAGAACAGACAGACGATGCTGCCCAGCACCAGGTAAGGACCGAACGGGATGGGGCGAGCCCGGTCGCGTCCGGCGAACAGGATCAGGCCGATGCCAATCGCGGCGCCAAGCACACTGGCCGTCAACACTATGGGCAACAACATCTTCCAGCCAAGCCAGGCACCCAGGGCAGCGAGCAGCTTGAAGTCGCCATAGCCCATGCCTTCCTTGCCGGTGGCCAGTTTGAACAGCCAGTACACGGCCCACAGGCTGAGATAACCCGCCATCGCACCGAGCACGGCCTGTTCGATCGGCACGAACAGGGCTTGCAGATTGAATGCCAGGCCGAGCCAGAGCAAAAGCAGGGTCAGGTTGTCCGGCAGCAGATAGGTGTCAAAATCGATGAAGGCCAAAACAATCAGCAGCGCCAGCAGGATCAGGGCCGCCAGCGTGCGGCCGTCCGCCCCGAACTGCCAGGCCGCAAAACCGAACAGCAGCGCCGTGATCAACTCGACCGCGGGATAACGCCAGGCGATCGGGGCCTGACAGGCGGCGCAGCGCCCCTTGAGCAGCAGATAACTCAAAAGCGGGATGTTCTGGTACCAGGCGATGCGATGGCCACAGGCCGGGCAGCTCGAGCCAGGCACCAGCAGGTTGTATGGCGCCGCAGCCGGCATTTGCTCGCCCCTGAGCTCGGCACAATGCGCGCGCCACTGCCTATCCAGCATCTGGGGCAGGCGATGAATCACCACATTGAGAAAGCTGCCGATCACCAGACCAAACAGGACAGCCAGACCGGTCAGGTAGCCTGCCTGCTCGTACATGGCCATCATCGGACGACGGGCGCAAACCGGGACATGGCAGCGCTCAAACCGTGCTGCCCATCTTGAAGATCGGCAGGTACATGGCGACCACGATGGTACCGATCAGGCTGCCGAGGATCACCATGATCAAAGGCTCCATCAAACTCGACAGGGCATCGACCGCATCATCCACCTCGCGCTCGTAGAAGTCGGCCACCTTGCCCAGCATGCTGTCGAGCGAGCCGGATTCCTCGCCGATCGAAACCATCTGCACCAGCATATTGGGAAAGATCTTGGCGTCCTGCAGGGCCGCAGTAAGATTGGTGCCGGTTGCCACCTGGCTTTTGATCTTCATGGTGGCGTCGTAATAGACCGCATTGCCCGATGCCCCGGCCACCGAGTCCAACGCCTCGACCATCGGCACCCCGGCAGCGAACAGCGAGGAAAAGGTCCGCGCCCAGCGGGCGATGGTGGCCTTTTCGATGATGGCACCGAACACCGGCAGCTTGAGTACCCAGGCATCCACCTGAGCGGCGAATTTGGGCGAGCGCTTCACTGCCTCGACGAAGCTGACCACCCCGGCACCGATCGAAAGAAAGATCAGCCACCAGTACTCGACGAACAGGTCGGAGAAATCCATCACCATCTGGGTCAAGGCCGGCAGCTCGCCGCCGCTGCTTTCGAACAGCTGCTTGAAGGCCGGGATGACGAAAATCATGATGCCGGCGGTGATGACGAAGGCCACCACGATCACGATAGCCGGGTACATCAGGGCCGACTTGATCTTGCCCTTGATCGCCAGCATTTTTTCCTTGTAGATGGCGAGCCGGTCCAGCACCGTATCCATGATGCCGGCCTGCTCACCGGCGGCGACCAGGTTGCAAAACAAGCTGTCGAAATATTTGGGGTGTTTGCGGAAGGCCTGGCTCAGGCCAGTACCGGTTTCAATATCGGCCTTGATTTCGCCCAGCAGCTTTTGCACCGCCGGATTGGCATGGCTGCGGGCAGTGATCTCGAACGACTGCAGCAGGGGCACCCCCGCCTTCATCATGGTCGCCAGCTGCCGGGTGAACAAGGCGATGTCCTTCTCGGTGATCTTCTTGCCGGCGCCGGCCAGCCGGCTCTGTTTCTTGATCTTTTGCACCACGATGCCCTGACGCCGCAGGACGTCACGCACCATGGTCTCCCCCCCGGCCAGCAACTGGCCCTTGACCCGCTTGCCGGTCTTGTCGGTGCCCTCATAGAGGAAGGTGAATTGCTTCGCAGCAGCCTTGGCAACCGCCATCTTTTGATCTCCTGCTTGCCCGTCTTATACGTTGGTGACTGACAGAACCTCTTCCAGCGAGGTCATGCCGGCCTTGACCTTGAGCAGGCCGGCCTGGCGCAGATCAAGCACGCCTTCGCGTTTGGCCTGCTCCGCGATATCCATGGTGCTGCCATTTTTCAGGATCAGTCGATTGATTTCTTCCGAGATCGGCATCACCTGGTACAGGCCGACCCGGCCCTTGTAACCGGTCTGTTTGCAGGCGTCGCATCCGACCGGGGTATAAGCGTGCCAGGAGCCGTCCAGGTCGGCTTCGCTAAAGCCGGCGTTGAGCAGCGCCTCCGGTGGGATGTCGATCGGGCGTTTGCAGTTTGAGCAGAGCCGGCGCGCCAGGCGCTGGGCCGTGATCAGCAGCACCGAGGCGGCGACGTTGTATGTGGCGACCCCCATGTTGGCCAGCCGGGTCAGGGTCGACGGTGCGTCATTGGTATGCAGGGTGGACAATACCATGTGGCCGGTCTGCGCCGCCTTGATGGCGATCTCGGCCGTCTCGAGATCCCGAATCTCGCCCACCATGATGATATCGGGATCCTGACGCAGGAAGGCCTTCAATGCCGCCGCGAAAGTAAGACCCGCCTTGTCGTTGACGTTGACCTGGTTGATGCCCGGCAACTGGATTTCCACCGGGTCCTCGACCGTGCTGATGTTGATGTCCGGCTTGTTCAGGATGTTGAGGCAGGAGTAGAGCGACACCGTCTTGCCGCTTCCGGTCGGGCCGGTCACCAGCACCATACCGTAGGGGCGATTGATCGCGTGGAGCAGGGCCTCAAGCTGTTGTGGCTCGTAACCGAGCGACTCGATCCCTTTGGTCGCGCTGCTCGGGTCGAGGATGCGCATGACGATTTTTTCGCCATACAGGGTGGGCAGGGTGCTCACCCGGAAATCGATCGCCTTGTTTCGCGACACCACCAGTTTGATGCGGCCGTCCTGTGGGACCCGCTTCTCCGAGATGTCGAGCTTGGATATCACCTTGATCCGGGAAGCGATCTTGTCCTTGATCGCCAGGGGTGGTTGCGCGATCTCATACAACACCCCATCCATGCGATAGCGGATGCGATAAAACTTTTCGTAGGGCTCGAAATGGATGTCGGAAGCGCCGGAGTTGATCGCGTCCAGCATGATTTTCTGCAAATATCGCACGACCGGGGCATCGTCGATATCGACCGCCCCCTCATCCACTGCCGCGACTTGCGCCGCCTCATCGGTGAATTCGAGGTTGAGATCCTCGGCCTCGATCGATTTGAGAACGTTCTCCTGGCTGCCCTCAGCCAGCTTGGCGATCAGCTTGCTGAGCTTGTCGTCCTCCACCACCACCGGCTCGACCGTCAGCCCGGTCTGGAACTTGACCTCATCGAGCGCCTGCAAATTGCTGGGATCGGCAATTCCCACGAACAGGCGATTGCCCCGCAAGGCAAGGGGGACGATCCGGTGCTTCTCAAGAATGCCGGGGTCCTTGATCACGCGCGGGATGACGTCCGGCTCAATCGCGTTCAGATCGAGGAACGGCAAGCCAAACGTCTGGGAGGCAAAGGCGGCGACCTGGGCCGGGCTGAAGCGCCGGGTGCTTACGATGTAAGCCAGGAATGATTGCTCTGCCGACCTGGCTTGCTCCTGCAGGGACTGGCCTTCCTCCGGATTCAGCAGGCCATGCTGAACCAAGGCGCGACACAATCCAGTCAAGGTGTTAGAGGCGTTGGCTGCGACCACCCTTTGTTCCGTTATCCATTGTCAATCAGTCAGATACGGCTATTAAATGCAACTCCAGGGCAGAAGTCAAAGGCTGGCCGGCTCGGCCGAGGGCTCCTGCCGCCTCGGATAGATCCGCGCGGTCTTCACCATCCGATCTTGCACCTGAATGATTTCGGTCGGGTAGCCGGCGATCATGATGCTTACGCCGGGCTCCGGCATCGCTTCCAAATGCTCGAGAATCAGGCCATTGAGGGTTCGCGCCCCGCCCAGTGGCAGATCCAATCCAAGGCGGCGGTTCAATTCTCTCACGCTGCTGGAACCCTCCACCAGCCAGCCGCCGCCCTCCTCGGCGATCACCATCGGGCGTTGAAACGGCGCAGCCACGGCGAACTCGCCCACGATCTCTTCCAAAATGTCATCGACCGTCACCAACCCCTGCAGATCGCCATATTCGTCGACCACCAAACCGAAGGTCTGGTGCGTTTCCTGAAAGGCATGCAGCTGAGTCAACAGGGGTGTGCCGGCCGGTATGAAATAGGGAGGCCGGATTTGTTCCCGCAACGACTCGATGTCCACCTTGCCATCGACACAGTGGGTGAGAACCCGGCGTACTTTGACCACGCCGACGACATTGTTCAGTTCCCCCTCGTAAACCGGCAGGCGCGCATGGTGGCTGGTGACCAATTCCTGATACAGCTCGTCTGGCGCTGCCAGCAGGTCAAGCGCCTCGATCTGGCTGCGTGGCCGCATGACGTCATCCACCGTGATCTTCTCCAGTTCGAACAGGTTGAGCAGAATGCCACGATGCGCCTTGGGCAGCATATGGCCGGATTCCGCCAACAAAGTCCGCAACTCCTCCACCCCCATCACGCTGCCGGCGGCAAGATCCGGCCTGCGCAGATGCAGCAGCCTGAGCAAGCCATTGACGAAGAGATTGATGAACCAGACCGCCGGCTGCATCAATTTCAGCAACGGCGCCAGGATGTAGCTGACCGCCGGCGCCACGCGCTCGGGGTAGGCCGCCCCCATGACTTTCGGCGTGACTTCGGAAAACACCAGAATCAGAAAGGTCACACAGACTGTCGCCAGCGACAGCGCGAGCTCGTTCTCGCCAAACAGACGAAAGGCGATAACGGTAACCAAAGCGGCGGCGGCGGCATTGACCAGATTATTGCCAAGCAGAATGACGCCAAGCAGCTTGTCGGTGCGCGCCAGCAGGCGTTCAGCCAGTCGCGCGCCACGATGCCCGGCCTTCGCCAGGTTTTTCAACCGATAGCGATTGACCGCCATCAGGCTCGTCTCCGAGCTGGAAAAAAAGGCCGAGGCAACGAGCAGGATGGCCAGCGCGATCAGCAGCGCACCGAGAGGGATGCTATCCAAGAGAAATCACGATCGATGGGGAATTGAAAGTTTAAGCCCGCACACCAGACTGTCAAGAATCAGCCTTGACCGGACAAATAAAAAGCCCCCGAGCCTAGCTGGGGGGCTTTTTGGCTAAGGGTATCCGGCGCTGCCGGATAATCCTTGGAATAAGAGTCTGACGATGACCTACTTT
>DDKN01000106.1 GCA_002339725.1 Thiobacillus sp. UBA2597 | reverse complement strand
TCAATAATAAGCTGGAGCTGCAATACCGCGGCCGGCTGGATGCCTCGCGCAAGGAGACCGCCCCGGCCGATGCCCGGCGCGATCTGTTCGAGGCCATGCTCGAGGTGGCCCGTACCGGCCAGGGACCGCGCGAACAGATCCCGAGCATGGGCTGCTCGATCAAGTGGCGGGCATGAGCGAACTGTTGCAGCAGGTCTGCGTCGCGGTGCGCAAGATCGGGCGCGAGCAGGTGATGCCGCGCTATCTCAAGGTGGCGCACGAACGCAAGACCGACGGCAGCCTGCTGACTGAGGCCGACGTCGCCACGCAGCACGCCCTGATCGAGGAACTGGGCCGCATCGCCCCCTACCCGGTGCTGGGCGAGGAGATGACCGAGGCCGAACAGCGGCGCCGCTGGGCCGAGGGCCAGGACGGCCTGTGGTGCGTCGACCCGATCGACGGCACCACCAATTTCGTCACCGGCCTGCCCTTCTTCGCCATCTCGGTCGCCCTGATCAAGCAGGGCCGGCCGGTGATCGGCGTGGTCTACGATCCCCGGGGCGATGAACTGTTCTATGCCGAGGCCGGCGGCGGCGCCTGGCTGGACGGCGATGCGCTGCCGATCAAGCGCCCCCCCGCCGAGCTGAAACGCTGCATCGCCGGGGTCGACTTCAAGCGCCTGAACAAGGCCCTGGCCGTGCGCCTGGCCGAGGCACACCCCTACAGCTCCCAGCGCAATTTGGGCGCGAGCACCCTGGACTGGTGCTATCTGGCGGCCGGCCGGCTGCATCTTTACCTGCATGGCGGCCAGAAGCTCTGGGACTATGCGGCCGGCTCGCTCATCCTGTTCGAGGCCGGCGGCGCCGCCGCGACCTTCGAGCAGGACGACTTCTGGCAGGACGACGTCTGGAAGCGGCCGGTGATCGCCGCCCTCAACCCGGCCCTGCTGGCCGACTGGCGCGCCTGGCTGCGCCAGGCGCGATAAGCCGGCACCCCGGCGCAATAAAAAAGTTCTATTCAAACGGCCGGGCCGCCAAACCCCCGATTTTTCCCGCCATTCAACCGGATATTGGCCCCTAACCCGCGCGGGATGGGCCATTCCTTGGCTTGCCCTGGTCCGTCGCCGTGGGCATAATCGACCTTCTTTGCGTCCGCGGCAGGACCGAACGGATTTTTTTTATTGAAGGGACAGAAGAAATGGCAACCCGCACCGAACTCGCCAATGCCATCCGCGTGCTTTCCATGGATGCCGTGCAGAAGGCCAACTCCGGCCACCCCGGCGCGCCCATGGGCATGGCGGAGATCGCCGAAGTGTTGTGGAACCACCACCTGCGCCACAACCCGGCCAACCCCAAGTGGGCCGACCGCGATCGTTTCGTGCTGTCCAACGGCCACGGTTCGATGCTGATCTACTCCCTGCTGCACCTGACCGGCTATGACGTCTCGATCGACGACCTCAAGCAGTTCCGTCAGCTGCACTCCAAGACCCCGGGCCACCCCGAGTATGGCTACACCCCGGGCGTGGAGACCACCACCGGCCCGCTCGGCCAGGGCATCACCAATGCCGTCGGCATGGCGCTGGCCGAGAAGCTGCTGGCGCACGAGTTCAACCGCCCCGGCTTCGACATCGTCAACCACCACACCTATGTCTTCCTGGGCGACGGCTGCATGATGGAAGGCCTCTCGCACGAGGCCTGCGCCTTGGCCGGCACCTGGGGCCTGGGCAAGCTGATCGCCTTCTGGGACGACAACGGCATCTCCATCGACGGCCATGTCGAGGGCTGGTTCACCGATGACACGCCGAAGCGGTTCGAGGCCTACGGCTGGCATGTGGTGCGCAATGTCGACGGCCACAGCTTCGAAGCGGTCGAGGCCGCCATCCAGGAAGCCAAGAAGCACACCGACAAGCCCAGCCTGATCTGCTGCAAGACCATCATCGGCAAGGGCTCGCCCAACAAGGAAGGCACCCACGACGTGCACGGCGCCGCCCTGGGCGAGGCCGAGGTCGAGGCCACCCGCAAGCATCTGGGTTGGAAGCATGGCCCGTTCGAGATCCCGGCCGATGTCTACGAGGGCTGGAACGCCAAGACCAAGGGCGAGGGCCTGGAGAAGCTGTGGAACAACAAGTTCGCCGAATACGCCAAGCAGTATCCGGCCGAGGCCGCCGAGTTCAAGCGCCGCATGGCAGGTGAACTGCCGAGCGACTGGGCCGACCGGGTCAAGGCCGCGCTCAAGCTGACCGCCGAGAAGGCCGAGACCGTGGCCACCCGCAAGGCGAGCCAGCTCGCGATCGAGCGCCTGGTCTCCACCCTGCCCGAGCGCGTGGGCGGTTCGGCCGACCTGACCGGCTCCAACCTGACCAACTGGCCCGGCTGCCACACCCTGCACCGCAATCCGGGCGGCAACTACATCTCCTATGGCGTGCGCGAGTTCGGCATGGCCCACATCATGAACGGCATGGCCCTGCACGGCGGCATCCTGCCCTTCGGCGGCACCTTCCTGATGTTCTCGGAATACGCCCGCAACGCCCTGCGCATGTCGGCCCTGATGAAGCAGCGGGTGATCTACGTCTTCACCCACGACTCGATCGGCCTGGGCGAGGACGGCCCGACCCACCAGCCGGTGGAGCAGACCGCCACCCTGCGCATGATCCCCAACATGACCGTCTGGCGCCCCTGCGACACCATGGAAACCCTGGTCGCCTGGGCCGCCGCCGTGGAGAAGAAGGACGGTCCGACCAGCCTGGTGCTGTCGCGCCAGAACCTGCCCTACGTCAAGCGCAGCGATGCCCAGATCGAGGCCATCCGCAAGGGCGGCTACGTGCTGTCCGACTGCGAGGGCAGCCCGAAGGTGGTGCTGATCGCCACCGGCTCCGAGGTCGAGCTCGCCCTCAAGACCCAGGAGGCCCTGAAGGCCGAGGGCATCGCCGCGCGCGTGGTGTCGATGCCTTCGACCAACGTGTTCGATGCCCAGGATGCGGCCTACAAGGCCAGCGTGCTGCCCGCCGGCGTCAAGCGCGTGGCCATCGAGGCCGGCGTGCGCGACGGCTGGTACAAGTACGTGGGTCTGGACGGCGCCGTGCTCGGCCTCGACCGCTTCGGCGAATCCGCCCCGGCCGGCGTGCTGTTCAAGGAATTCGGCTTCACGGTCGAGAACGCCGTGAAGGTCGTCAAGGGCGTGCTGTAAGCATTCAAGGGGTGCCCGCGGGCGCCCCTGTCGGTTTTGCAACTTCAATAAACACAGGAGTAACCACATGGCTATCAAAGTTGGCATCAACGGTTTCGGCCGCATCGGCCGCATGGCTTTCCGCGCGATCAGCAAGGACTTCCCGGATATCGAGGTGGTCGCCATCAACGACCTCCTGGAGCCCGACTACCTCGCCTACATGCTGAAGTACGACTCCGTGCACGGCAACTTCAAGGGCGACATCAAGGTCGACGGCAACTATCTGGTCGTCAACGGCAAGAAGATCCGCCTGACCGCCGAAAAGGACCCGGCCAACCTGAAGTGGAACGAGGCGGGTGCTGACATCGTGCTCGAGTGCACCGGTTTCTTCCTGGACGACGAGTCCTGCCAGGCCCACCTCAAGGCCGGCGCCAAGAAGGTCGTGATGTCCGCCCCCTCCAAGGACAAGACCCCGATGTTCGTGTACGGCGTGAACCACAGCACCTACGCCGGCCAGGCCATCGTCTCCGCTGCCTCCTGCACCACCAACTGCCTGGCCCCGATCGCCAAGGTGCTGCATGACAACTGGGGCATCAAGCGCGGCCTGATGTCCACCGTGCACGCCGCCACCGCCACCCAGAAGACCGTGGATGGCCCGTCCAAGAAGGACTGGCGCGGCGGCCGCGGCATCCTGGAGAACATCATTCCGTCCTCCACCGGCGCCGCCAAGGCCGTGGGCAAGGTGCTGCCCGAGCTGAATGGCAAGCTGACCGGCATGGCCTT
>DDKN01000028.1:2439-4044 GCA_002339725.1 Thiobacillus sp. UBA2597 | reverse complement strand
TCTCCCCGGAGGGGAGAGGGGGACGCGGTGCCGCTGCGCGGCGTTGCCTTAACTGCCGCCGGAGAAGCCGTTCTGGCGCCAGGCTTCGAACACCGTCACCGCCACGGCGTTGGACAGGTTGAGGCTGCGCTGGCCGGGCCGCATGGGCAGCCGGATGCGGCTTGCCTCGGCGATTTCCCCCAGCACATCGGGCGGCAGGCCGCGCGTCTCCGGCCCGAACAGCAGGACATCGCCCGGCTGGTAAGCGGGTTCGGTGTAAAGCCGCCGGCCGCGGGTGCTGAAGGCGAACAGGCGGCGATCGGCGAAATGGGCCCGGGCCGCGGCCCAGTCCTTGTGCACGCGCAGATCGGCATATTCGTGGTAGTCGAGGCCGGCCCGCCGGAGCAGTTTGTCCTCCAGTGCGAAACCCAGCGGTTCGATCAGGTGCAGGCGGCAGCCGGTGTTGGCGGCCAGCCGGATGATGTTGCCGGTATTGGGCGGAATCTCGGGTTGGAACAGCAAAATGTCGAACATGGCTTGAGCTGGCGGCGCCGAGCCGATAAGTTACGGGCAATTGAGCGAAGGGGGAATGATGGCACGTCCGGAGAGAATCCGACTCGGTGATGTGCTGGTGGCGCAGAAGGTGATCTCACAGGCCCAGCTGGCCGACGCCCTCGAGCGCCAACGGGAAAGCGGGCGCAAACTGGGGCGGGTGCTGGTCGAGAACGGCTATGCCAGCGAGGAACAGATCTCGCTGGCGATCGCCCATCAGATGAACATCCCCTACGTCGATCTGCGCCGCATCCAGGTCAAATCCGATGTGGTGCGCCTGCTGCCCGAGCAGTCGGCCCGGCGCTTCCGGGCCGTGGTGCTGGAAAACCGCGACAGCAGCGTGCTGGTGGCCATGGCCGATCCCACCGACCTGTTCGCCTACGACGAGATCGTGCGCATCCTGAAAAAGACGGTCGATCTGGCGGTGACGACCGAGAGCGCGGTCGCTCAGTTCATCGACACGGTCTATCGCCGGACCGATGAGATCAGCGAGCTCGCCCGCAGTCTGTCCGAGGAGCTGGGCGGCGAGGCGATCGACATCAGCCAGCTGGCCAGCTCCGGGGCGGCCGAGGACGCCCCGGTGGTGCGGCTGCTGCAGAGCATCTTCGAGGACGCCCTGCAGATCGGCGCCTCCGACATCCACATCGAGCCCACCGACAGCCGGTTGCAGATCCGGGTCCGGGTCGACGGCGTGCTCCACGTCTCGACCGAGGCCGACCGCCGCATCGGGCCGGCCCTGATCCAGCGCCTGAAGCTGATGGGCGAGATGGACATCGCGGAAAAGCGCCTGCCCCAGGACGGCCGCTTCGTGGTCCGGGTGCAGCAGAAGCAGGTCGACGTGCGCCTCTCGGTCATTCCCACCCAGTATGGCGAATCGGCGGTGATGCGCCTTTTGGCCGGCGGCGGCGAGGTGGCATTGGAGGGCACCGGCATCCCGGCCGACACCCTGGAGCGTTTCCGGCGCCTGATCCGCAAGCCCAATGGCCTGGTGCTGGTCACCGGCCCGACCGGCAGCGGCAAGACCACCACGCTCTACGGCGCCCTGTCCGAGCTGAACAGCCCGGAGGTGAAGAT
>DDKN01000028.1:0-2067 GCA_002339725.1 Thiobacillus sp. UBA2597 | reverse complement strand
GTGGTCGACAAGATCGACCTCACCTTCGCCCGCGCCCTGCGCGCCTTTCTGCGCCAGGACCCGGACATCATCCTGGTCGGCGAGATGCGCGACCAGGAGACCGCCCTGATCGCCCTGCGCGCCGCGCTGACCGGCCACCTGGTGCTGTCCACCCTGCACACCAACGACGCCGCCGCAGCCGCCGCCCGGCTGATGGACATGGGGGCGCCGCCCTATCTCTTGGCCAGCGCGCTGATCGGCATCATGGCCCAGCGCCTGGTGCGCAAGCTGTGCCCCATGTGCGCCGAGGTGACCCCGCTCACGCCCGCCGAGCGGGCCTGGCTCAAGCCCGAACTGGACCGGGGGCTCGATGCTGGCGCGCTCAAGCGCGGGCGCGGCTGCCCGCATTGCAACTTCACCGGCTACAAGGGGCGCCAGGGCGTGTTCGAGCTGTTGGAGATCGACGCCACCCTGGCCGGCCTGCTCAATGCCGGCAACACCAAGCTGTTTTACGAGGCGGCCAGGCGCAAGCTGGCCGGCCGCACCCTGCACGACGAGGCGGTGCGCCTGGCGGCCCAGGGGGTCACCAGCGTGGCCGAGGCCATGCGCGCCGCCCACCAGTCCGAGGATTGATCGCGCATGCCGGCCTTCGCCTACAAGGCGCGCAACGCCCGGGGCGAGCTGCTCACCGGCCGCCTGGAGGGCGCGAGCCCGGAGGCGGTGGCCGACGAGCTCGCGCGTTCGGGCCTGATCCCGGTCGAGGTGAAGCCGGCCAAGGCGGGCGGGGCGTTCAAGCTCGACCTGCCCCGCCTGTTCGGCGACCGGGTGAGCGATCTCGATCTCATGCTGTTCGTGCGCCAGATGAACAGCCTGCTCAAGGCGGGCGTGCCCATCCTGCGGGCGCTCACCTCGCTGGCCGATTCGGCGGCCAAGCCCGCCCTGCGCGATGTGCTCAACGGTATCAAGGAGGGCCTGGCGGCCGGGCGCGAGCTGTCGGTCAGCCTGCGCCGCTACCCCAACGTCTTTCCGGATTTCTTCGTCAACATGGTGCGGGTGGGCGAGACCACCGGCCGGCTGGAGGAGGTCTTCCTCAGGCTCTACCACCACTACCAGTTCGAGCTCGACATGCGCGAGCGGGTGAAGGGCGCCCTGCGTTACCCGGCCTTCGTCGTCGCCGCCATCCTGGCCGCCATCGTGGTGATCAATGTCGTGGTCATTCCCGCCTTCGCCAAGGTCTATGCCCAGGCCAAGGTCGAGCTGCCCCTGCTCACCCGGCTGCTGATCGGCGCCTCCGACTGGATGGTCCAGTGGTGGCCGCTGCTGCTGGGCGTGCTGGTGCTGGCTGCGATCGGTTTCCGGGTCTGGATCGGCACCCCGGCCGGGGCCTATCACTGGAGCCGCCTCGTCCTCAAGCTGCCGATCGCCGGCAAGATCGTGCACAAGGCGGCGCTCGCCCGTTTCGCCAAGAGCCTGGCCATGGGCCATGCCAGCGGCCTGCCCATCACCCAGAACCTGACCAGCGTCGCCCGGGTGGTCGACAGCGTCTACCTCGCCAGCCGCATCGAGCAGATGCGCGACGGCGTGGAGCGGGGGGAGAGCCTGACCCGGGTGGCCGCTGCCACCGGCGTCTTCACCCCGGTGGTGCTGCAGATGCTGGCGGTGGGCGAGGAGACCGGCGACATCGAGCGCCTGCTCAACGAGGTGGGCGACATGTATCAGCGCGATGTCGAATACGAGGTGAAGACCCTGTCCGACCAGATCGAGCCCATCCTGATCGTGGTCATGGGCATCCTGGTGCTGATCGTCGCCCTGGGCGTCTTCCTGCCACTGTGGGATTTGGGCAAAACCATGCTCAGACGCTGAAGCGCGCCCTAAAGTTTCCCCCTGTTTGCGCCGATTCCGTAGATATACTTAAAATTGGTCTGCACCGGCCTGTCGGCATCCCACACCACCTCTGGAAGGAGTCACGAACATGCGCACCCAGCAATCCGGTTTCACCCTGGTCGAACTGATCATGGTCATCGTCATCATCGGCATCCTGGCCGCCGCCGCACTGCCGCGTTTCGCCGATCTGCAGGGCGATGCGCG
>DDKN01000134.1 GCA_002339725.1 Thiobacillus sp. UBA2597 | reverse complement strand
ACATTTACGCGCACGGCCAATCTCCTGCTTGACCTGCCGCGGCCAGTCAAACGCCTACTGGCGTTGGCGTTCGATGTCGCGCTATGCGTGTTGACGGTCTGGTTTGCCTTTTATCTGCGGCTGGGTGAGTGGATCGCGTTTTGGGGCCATGCGCAGTGGCGGCCGCAGTGGGCGGCGGCGGTATCGGTGGTGCTGGCCCTGCCGATCTTCGTCAGCTCGGGTTTCTACCGCGCCATTTTCCGCTATGCCAGCTGGCAGGCGACAATGGCCGTGGCGCGGGCGTTGGCGCTCTACGGCGTGCTCTATGCCGCGGTGATCACCGCCGTGGGGGTGCCGGGGGTGCCGCGCACCATCGGGCTGATCCAGCCGATGCTGCTGTTCTTTGCCGTGGCGGGCTCGCGCCTGTTGCTGCGTTTCTGGCTGGGCGGGATGTATCAGGCCCATCTCAAACGCGCCGCCCTGCCCAAGGTGCTGATCTACGGCGCCGGCAGTTCGGGCCGGCAGCTCGCTTCGGCCCTGGCCAACAGCCATGAGATGCGGGTGGTGGGGTTTCTCGACGACGATGAGCGGCTGCACGGGCATGTCCTTAACGCTCTGCCGGTTTACAGCCCGGCCGATCTGCCCGGCCTGGTGGATTCGCTCAAGGTGAGCGATGTGCTGCTGGCGCTGCCCTCGGTCTCACGCAAACGGCGCAATGAGATTTTGAACCAGATGCGGCAGGCGCATGTCGCCGTGCGCACTTTGCCCAGCGTGAGCGATCTGGCCCAGGGCAGGGTCAGCACGGCGGATCTGCGCGAGCTGGACCTCGATGACCTGTTGGGGCGCGAGCCGGTGGCGCCCAACCACATCCTGCTGGGCAGGAACATCGTCGGCAAGGTGGTATTGGTCACCGGGGCGGGGGGGTCGATCGGCAGCGAGCTGTGCCGGCAGATCCTGCGGATCGGGCCGGCCAGCCTGCTGTTGGTCGAACAGAGCGAATTCGCGCTGTATGAAATCCATCAGGAGCTGCAGGCCAAACAGAACGGGAGCCAGCTCAAACTGGTGCCGCTCCTGGCCTCGGTGCAGGATGCCGAACGCATGCGCGAGATCATGGCGACCTGGCGCCCGGACACGGTCTACCACGCCGCGGCCTACAAGCATGTCCCGCTGGTCGAGCACAACCCGGCCGAGGGTATCAAGAACAATGTGCTGGGCACCCTCACCGCAGCCCGGGCCGCGGCCGAGCAGGGGGTGGCGGACTTCGTCCTGATCAGCACCGACAAGGCAGTGCGGCCGACCAACATCATGGGCGCGAGCAAGCGGCTGGCCGAGATGGTGTTGCAGGCGCTGGCGGCCAGCGCACTCAAAACCAAGTTCTCCATGGTGCGCTTCGGCAACGTGCTCGGCTCGTCCGGCTCGGTGGTGCCCAAGTTCCGGCAGCAGATCAAGGACGGCGGGCCGGTAACCGTGACCCATCCCGAGATCACCCGCTATTTCATGACCATCCCCGAGGCGGCCCAGCTGGTGATCCAGGCCGGCGCCATGGCCCGGGGCGGTGATGTCTTCGTGCTCGACATGGGCCAACCCGTGAAGATCATGGACCTCGCCCGCCGCATGATCGAGCTGTCGGGCCTGGCCGTGCGCGATGCGGAAAATCCGGATGGCGATATCGAAATCGCGGTGACGGGCCTGCGTCCGGGTGAAAAGCTCTATGAGGAACTGTTGATCGGGGACAATCCCAAGCCGACCTCGCATCCGCGCATCATGAAGGCGCACGAGGATTTCCTGCCCTGGACCGAACTGGAAGAGAAGCTCAGTGCCTTGAAGGTCGCGCTCGATGTCAACGACGTGGCCGTGGTGCGGGCGATGCTGGCGCAGCTGGTGTCCGGCTATCAGCCGAGCGGTGAGATCGTCGATTGGGTCTATCTGGAGCAGGAGCTGGCGGCCGAGGCGGATGCGTGAGGGGGTATCCCCACCCCGGCCCTCCCCACCAGTGGGGAGGGGGCATTCCGTCTCTTCCCGCCTGACAAATGGGAGAGAGGGGTCTATTGGCGCGCCTGGCTCAGGTCCCGTTCCACCGCACGTGCCGCCGCCAGGCCCTGGGCGATTGCCGTGGCCACGCTGGGCTGGGGTGAGTCGGTGATGTCGCCGGCGGCGTAAACGCCGGGCACCGAGCTGCGCTGCCAGAGGTCGACCACGATGTGGCCCTGTTTGGTGCGGCGCGGCCGGATCGCCCGGTCGAAGCGCTCGACGATCTCGGTGTTGGGTTCGTAGCCGTACATCACCAGAAGCCAATCGAATGCCTGCGCGGCGTCGGGCCACTCGGCCAGGATCTGGCCGGCTTCCACACGAAAACCGATCGGCCGGCACTCCCGGCGCAGAGTGACGCTGGGCTGTCTGGCACAGGCCTCGCGAAACTGCAGCCGGGCGGAAAACTCGCCGCGGGTGCAGACGGTGACTGTATTGCCCCGCTCCGACAGGAACAGGGCGTGGTCCAGCGCATTGTCGCCGCCGCCCAGGATCAGCACCCGGCTGGCGCGGATGTCGTCGCGGATGGCGAGCGAGAGCGGGCCGATGATGACGCGTTCGCTCTCGCCCGCCAGTTTCAGCAGCTTGGGCGTGGCGCGCGGGCGCATGCCGGTGGCCAGCACCACGGCATCGGTCTGCAGGCTGCGCAATGCTTCGCCGCGCTTCAGTTCCAGCGTAAAGCCCTTCCCGGCCGGATGCACCGCCATTACCTCGGTGTTGCGCAGAAACTCGAGCGGCAGCTCGGCGAAGTGGCGGCTTAGGCGCTCGGTCATCTGCATGCCGGTCTCCTCCGGCGCGCCGAGCAGCCAGAGATTGGGGTGGAAGTTGGTGCGCTGGGCACCGCCGGCATGGTCGCTGCGCTCGATGACGATGGGCACAAGGCCAAAGGTCAGCAGAGTGTTGGCGCAGGACATGCCGGCCGGGCCGGCACCGATGATGGCGACGTTCATGACGGGATTTTACAGGAGGTCCCCCTCCCAACCTTCCCCATGAATGGGGGAAGAGTGTTCTTCCCCACCGTGTGGAGGCGGGGGAATCCCCCTCCCCACGTGTGGGGAGGGATGGGGTGGGGAATATCACCGCGCCCTCGCCGATCGAGCGGCCCTGTCTCGGCCGCTGCGCCACCCTGCATCCCGCCATCCCCGCTAGGTTTTACGACGGCCTGTCGGCGTAGAGTGATCGCACAGCGATGCCTCGGCTGGCGGGTCTGTTGCATCGCGGCAGGATGGCCGGCTTGCAGTATGATGCCGCCATGTCCGCCCTGCCGCGTCCCAGCCCCGAAGCCCTCGCCCACAGCCAGGCCCTGAGCCGGCACATCGCCCGGGCGATCGAGGCGGCCGGCGGCTGGCTCGATTTCGCCCGTTACATGGAGCTGGCGCTCTATGCCCCCGGTCTGGGTTATTACAGCGCGGGGGCGCAGAAGTTCGGCGCCGCCGGCGATTTCGTCACCGCCCCGGAACTCTCGCCGCTGTTCGGCCGCAGCCTGGCGCGCCAGGCGGCCGAGGTGCTGGCGCAAACCGGGGGCGACATCTTGGAACTGGGTGCCGGCAGCGGCCGCTTGGCGCTCGACCTCTTGCGCGGCCTGGCCGAACTCGACGCGCAGCCGGCGCGCTATGCCATCCTCGAACTCAGCGCCGACCTGCGTGCGCGCCAGCGCGCGCTGTTCGAGCGCGAGGCGCCCGATCTGTTGCCGCGACTGCATTGGCTCGATGCCCTGCCGGAACGCTTCGCCGGTCTGGTGCTGGCCAACGAGGTGCTCGA
>DDKN01000115.1 GCA_002339725.1 Thiobacillus sp. UBA2597 | reverse complement strand
GCCTCGCCGCTGGCCAGGGCCTGCAGGCGGCCGCAGACTTCGGCCACCGCCGCCGGGTCGGCTTCGGGGCCGCCCTGATGGTGTTCCAGCTGCGCACGCAGGACATCACCCGCAGCCAGGAAGGCGTCGATCATCTCGCCGGTGGGCGCCAGCTCGCCCTTGCGCAGGCGATCGAGCAGGGTTTCCAGGACGTGGGTCACCTCGGTCATGTCGGTGAAACCGAAGGTGCCACTGCCGCCCTTGATCGAATGGGCGGCGCGGAAGATCGCATTGAGGTCGTCGAGCGAGGGGGCCTCGACGTCGAGCGCGAGCAACAGGTTTTCCATGGTGTCCAGGTGCTCCTTCGCCTCCTCGAAGAAGACCTGGTAGAACTGGCTCATGTCGATGGCCATCGGCGTGCTCCCTGCCAGTGCTTTGTCGGGTTCGAACTCAGCCGATCACCTTTTTCACCACATCCAGCAGCTTTTGCGGATCGAAGGGCTTGACCAGCCAGCCGGTGGCGCCGGCCGCCTTGCCGGCCGTCTTCATGGCATCGGACGATTCGGTGGTCAGCACCAGGATCGGCGTGGTTCTGTATTGCGGCAGGCCGCGCAGGTGCTTGATCAGGGTGAGGCCGTCCATCTTGGGCATGTTCTGATCGGTCAGCACCAGGTCGGCGGTCTTGGCCCTGGCCTTATTCAGGCCATCCTCGCCGTCGACGGCCTCCTGCACCTCGTAGCCGGCGCTTTTCAGGGTGAAGGCCACCATCTGGCGAATGGAGGCGGAATCATCAACGGTGAGTACGACTTTGCCCATGGTTTCCCTCTTTTGGATGATGACTTCAGAACAATTCCACTTCGCCCGAGGCCATGCTCTCCTGCTTGACCGGATTGAGGCGGGCGCGATTGCGCTCCAGGGCCTCGTACACCCGGTCGCGGGCGGTGTGGAAGGCCTCGGCGTTGCCTACGTTCTTCACCGCCTCGTCGGCGCTCGTGGCCATCTCCTGGATGGTGCGCACCCGGTCCAGGGTGTGGGCGATCAACTGGCTGGTCATGTCCTGGAACTGCAGGGCGGTGACGGCATCGTTGACCAGGCCCTCGACCTCCCTGGCATGGTGGTTGATCTGCTCGGCCGCCTGCGCCATGCGGGCGTTCATGGTTTCCACATGGTTCAGGGTGTCCTGTACGGTCTGCTTCGACTGCAGGGCGAAGTTCATGTCGGTCGAGGCGACGGCGGAGATGGCCTCATGCGCCGTGGCCAGCGAGCCCTCGACCTGGGCCATGCGCTCGCGGATCTCGTGGCTGAACTGGTTGGTGCGCAAGGACAGATTGCGCACCTCGTCCGCCACCACGGCGAAGCCGCGCCCCGCCTCACCCGCGCGCGCCGCCTCGATCGAGGCGTTGAGGGCGAGCAGGTTGGTCTGCTTGGCGATGCCCTCGATCTCGCTCAGGATGCCCTGCATGTGAGCCACCTGGCCGCTGATCGAGTCCATGATCTCGACCAGGCCCATGGCCTGCTTGCTGGTGTGCAGGGTGTTTTCGACGAAGAGGTTGAGGGTGTCGGAGGTGTGCTGGATGAATTCGTGCAGATTGACCTGCTGATCCGGGCTTTCGGATGAGCCGCGCGTGATGCTGAGCGAGAGCTCGCGCTGATTCTGCACGTGATTGTTGATGCCGCTGAAATTGCCGATCAGGCGCTCGATCGCCTGGGCGAGCAGGGTGCTGACCTGGTTCAGCTCGGCGACACTGGTCTGGCACAGGGCACTGAATTCGGCATGCAGCGCGTGCACCAGGGCCTGGGCCTCGGGATCGTTGCCAGCGGGGCCGGCCGTGATGTCAAGGCGCGGCTTGGCCCGGGGCTGACCCCTGCGATAAAGCCAGCTGCCGGTGACGGCGGCGATGATGCCGATTGCCAGCGTGCGCCAGAATGGTGGTTCGATGAACCATGCCGCGGCGGTCAATGCGACCAGGCCGGAAACGAGCGTGGCCGCGCCGGATGACGGAACGAATTTCAAAGACTGCCCCCTTCGCCGGGTTGTTTTTATGCCAGCCGCTAACTTACTTTCATTGGTTGACGGCTGGCAAGGCGTTGGCTTAAGGGGGTTTGCCTAGGATGAATACGTAGTGGCTATTTTGCCCGGGAACGGTCAGCGCGTTCAGTGACCGGCGGCCAGCAGCTTTTGCAGCTCGCCCGATTGATACAGCTCGCGCATGATGTCGGCGCCGCCGACGAATTGGCCGTTGATGTAGAGCTGGGGGATGGTCGGCCAGTTGGCGAATTGCTTGATGCCTTCCCGGATCTCCGGGTTTTCCAGGACATTGACCGCGTAGAAGTCGTTGACGCCGCAAGCCTTGAGGATCTGCGCTGCCGTGGCCGAGAAGCCGCATTGGGGAAATTGCGGCGTGCCCTTCATGTAGAGCACGACGGGGTGGCTGGTGACCTGTTCGCGGATGACATCCTGGATGTTCATGGTGCTTGCCCTCTAATAACTGATTAAATTACTCGGGAATTATAGGGGCCGGATGCCGGTGATGCAATGGGGGTTTGGTTGGGCGACCCAGCGGGGCGTTGCAGGGCAGGCAGTTGACAGGAAGACCAATATTTAATACATTGGCATCGTAATTTCCGGAATGGTTGACCCCTTTCCGTTCCCGGTCCCGGCGGCCGTTCGAGCCATCTGGCGGTCGTCTGGCGTGTTGGCCAAGAGCTTGTATGGGCTGGCTGACATCCTCCTCTCTTCACCCCGGCTTGCCGGGGTTTTTTTTGTCCGGCCTGTGCCCGCGCTTTGCCATAATGCGCCATGCCCAGCGCCGCCTACCTTGCCGCCGCCCGTGAGTTTCTGGCTCACGAAGCAGAGCGCTCACCCGATTTTTTCGGTCTCGTGCTGCTGGTGCCGCATCTTGCCGCGGCACGCAGCTTTCTGGCGGCCCTGGCTCAGGCACTCGGCTCCCAGGTCGTGCTGCCGCCCAGATTGCTCACCCTGCCGGGCCTGGCCGCCAGCGTGACCGGGCGCGCCCCGGCCGAGGCGGAAAGCCGTCGCCTGGCCGATATCTATGATTTTCTCAAGCGCACCGGGCGACTGCAGGACCGACAGCTGTGGCCGGCCGCGGCCGAGCTGGCCGGCCTGCTGCGCGAGCTGAGTGACAGCCAGTTGGGCCTGCCGCCGGATTATTCCGGCTTTCAGGCCAGGCTGGAGGCCGCCTATCGGCGCCGGCTCACGGCCGCACTCGGCTTCGAGGCCCGCCTGACCCACGAGCTCTGGTATGCCCTGCTCCAGGGCGGGGCGCTCGATGCCGGGCGCGATTATGCCGAGCGCCTGGGCTGGCTGGCCGACCACGCGCAAGCGCCGCTGTATCACCTGCCGTTGCCGGCCCTGAGCGCGGTCGAGCGTGACTTCCTGCAGCGCTATGCGACGCATCAGCCGGTGCGCGGCCTGAGCCTGCCGCTGCCCTACCCCGAACGGTCGGC
>DDKN01000069.1:9829-10066 GCA_002339725.1 Thiobacillus sp. UBA2597 | reverse complement strand
GCGCCGCCCGCCCCCGCGCCGGTCGAGGCCGCCCCGGCGGCGCCGGTCGAGCAGCCCAAGGGCCGCAAGAAGGCCGAGGTCATCGGCGAGGCCGAACTCAAGGCGCGCGAAGAGGAAGCGCGGCGCCAGGCCGAGTTGCGCGCCATCCAGGAGGCCGAACTCAAGGCCAAGCAGGAGCGCGAGGCGGCGCGCAAAGAGGCGGAGGCCAAGGCGGCCGCCCCGGCGCCCGAGGCGGCC
>DDKN01000069.1:9140-9510 GCA_002339725.1 Thiobacillus sp. UBA2597 | reverse complement strand
CCGCCCCGGCGCCCGAGGCGGCCCAGCCCAAGCCGGCCGGCACCATCAAGCCCACGGTCAAGGCCAAGGCGGAAAAGGGGCCCGGCAGGAAGGGCAAGGAAGAGGAGCCGGCCGGCAAGAAGGGCGGGCTCAAGGTGCGCGGTGCGATCGAGTCCGAGTCGGGCTGGCGCGGGCGCAAGATCAAGCAGAAGGGCGAGCACGAGCCCCAGCACGCCTTCACGGCACCGACCGAGCCGGTGGTGCACGAGGTCCTGGTGCCGGAGACCATCTCGGTCGCCGACCTCGCCCACAAGATGGCGGTCAAGGCCACCGAGGTGATCAAGACCCTGATGAAGATGGGCATGATGGTGACCATCAACCAGGTGCTGGA
>DDKN01000069.1:8628-8819 GCA_002339725.1 Thiobacillus sp. UBA2597 | reverse complement strand
GTGACCATCAACCAGGTGCTGGATCAGGAAACCGCCATGATCGTGGTGGAGGAGATGGGCCACGTCGCCAAACCGGCGCCGATCGACACCCCGGAGGCCTACCTCGAGGCGGAGACCGGCGAGCACAAGGAGGCCGAGGCCAAGCCGCGTGCCCCGGTGGTCACCGTGATGGGTCACGTCGACCACGGCAA
>DDKN01000069.1:0-8311 GCA_002339725.1 Thiobacillus sp. UBA2597 | reverse complement strand
ATGGGTCACGTCGACCACGGCAAGACCTCGCTGCTCGACTCGATCCGTCGGGCCCGGGTCGCGGCCGGCGAGGCGGGCGGCATCACCCAGCATATCGGCGCCTATCACGTCGATACGCCCAAGGGCATGATCACCTTTCTCGACACCCCCGGCCACGAGGCCTTTACCGCCATGCGCGCGCGGGGCGCCAAGGTCACCGATATCGTCATCCTGGTGGTGGCGGCCGACGACGGTGTGATGCCGCAAACCAAGGAGGCCATCCACCATGCCAAGGCGGCGGGCGTGCCCATCGTGGTGGCGGTGAACAAGATCGACAAGCCCGAGGCCAACCCGGAGCGCATCCGCCAGGAGGTCTCGAGCGAGGGCGTGGTGCCCGAGGAGTGGGGCGGCGACGCCATGTTCATCGATGTCTCGGCCAAGACCGGCGTCGGCATCGACCAGCTGCTCGATGCCGTGCTCCTGCAGGCCGAGGTGCTGGAACTGAAGGCGCCGGTCGATGCGCCGGCCAAGGGCGTGGTGGTCGAATCGCGCCTGGACAAAGGGCGTGGCCCGGTCGCCACCGTGCTGGTGCAGTCCGGCACCCTGCGCCGTGGCGACGTCATCCTGGCCGGCACCGCCTTCGGTCGGGTGCGGGCGATGCTGGACGAGAATGGCAAGCCGGTCGAGGCGGCCGGTCCGGCCATCCCGGTCGAGATCCAGGGTCTGTCCGATGTGCCCAATGCCGGCGAGGATGTGCTGGTGCTGCCGGACGAGCGCAAGGCGCGCGAGATCGCCCTGTTCCGTCAGGGCAAGTTCCGCGACGTGCGTCTGGCCAAGCAGCAGGCCGCCAAGCTGGAGAGCATGTTTGAGCAGATGGGCGAGGGCGAGGTGAAGACGCTGCCCCTGATCATCAAGGCCGATGTCCAAGGCTCCTACGAGGGCCTGGCGCACGCCCTGTCCAAGCTGTCCACCGACGAGGTCAAGGTCAACATCATCCACGCCGCGGTCGGCGCGGTGTCGGAATCCGACGTCAACCTGGCCATCGCCTCCAAGGCGGTGATCATCGGCTTCAACGTCCGGGCTGACGCCCAGGCGCGCAAGCTGGCCGAGGCCTCCGGCGTCGACATCCGTTACTACAACATCATCTACGATGCGGTGGATGACGTGAAAGCGGCCCTGTCCGGCCTGCTCTCGCCGGAGAAGAAGGAAACCGTGCTCGGCATGGCCGAGGTGCGCCAGGTCTTCCGCATCTCCAAGGTCGGCACCGTCGCCGGCTGCATGGTGACCGAGGGCCTGGTCAAGCGCACGGCCCATGTCCGCGTGCTGCGCGACAACGTGGTGATCCACACCGGCGAGCTCGACTCCCTCAAGCGCTTCAAGGAAGACGTCAAGGAGGTCAAGGCCGGCTATGACTGCGGCCTGTCGATCAAGAACTTCAACGACATCGAAGAGGGCGATCAGCTCGAATTCTTCGAGGTGGTGGAAGTGGCCCGTACGCTGTAAACAGACCGGCGGGGTGTCCGCCCCGCCGCTGCAAGCCCTGGACCGGATTGCCCCATGCCCGCCGATTTCCCCCGTGCCCGCCGTGTCGGCGAACAGATGCGTCAGGAGCTGGCCGACATCCTCTGGCGCGAGATGAAGGATCCCCGGGTGACCGGGGTGACCATCACCGCCGTCGAGGTCAATCCGGACCTGGAACACGCCAAGGTCTATTTCAGCCTGCTCACCGGCGAGTCCGCCGAGGTCACCCGTGCCCTGCAGAAGGCGGCCGGCTTCCTGCGCACCGAGCTGTCGCGCCGCATGCGGCTGCGCAGCGTGCCGCAATTGCACTTCCTGTTCGATGAATCGCTCGAACGCGGCAATCGCATCTCGCACCTGATCGACGAGGCCATCGCCGAAGACGAGCGCCATCACCGTGACGACTGAACCGCGCCGCCGCCTCCCCCGGCGCAAGGTCGACGGCGTGCTGTTGCTGGACAAGCCGGCCGGGCTCAGTTCGAATGCCGCCCTGCAACAGGTCAAACGCCTGTATTCGGCGGAGAAGGCGGGCCACACCGGCACCCTCGACCCCTTCGCCTCCGGCCTCCTGCCGATCTGCCTGGGCGAGGCGACCAAGTTCTCCCGCTTCCTGCTCGACGCCGACAAGGTCTATCGGGCCGAGATTCGCCTGGGCGTGCGCACCACCACGGCCGACCCCGAGGGCGAGGTGATCGAGACCCGGCCGGTCGCCGTCACGCCCGAGCAGGTGCGGGCGGTGCTGCCCCGTTTCCTGGGCGAGATCCTGCAGGTGCCGCCCATGCATTCGGCCCTCAAGCGTGACGGCAAGCCGCTTTATGAATACGCCCGTCAGGGCATCGAACTGGAGCGCCCGCCTCGGCGGGTACAGGTCCATGCGCTGGTGGTCGAGGCGCTGGCGGGCGAGGTGCTGACCCTCAAGGTGCATTGCGGCAAGGGGCTCTATGTGCGCACCCTGGCCGAGGATATCGGCGCCGCCCTGGGCTGCGGCGCCTATTTGCAGGCCCTGCGCCGGCTCCAGGTGGGTCCGTTCAGCCTGGATCAGGCGGTCGGCCTGCCTGAGCTGGAGGCCCTGGACCTGGCCGGGCGCGATGCCGTACTCAAGCCGGCAGCCATCCTGGTGGCCGATCTGCCCCGGCTCGACCTGGATCTCGACGCCGCCTGGCAGGTCTGCCATGGCCAACCGATCTGGCGCCCGGGTCTGGCGGTCGGCCAGTGCCACGCCATTCATGCCCCGGATGGCCGTTTTCTCGGGGTGGCCGAGGTCGATCCGGATGGCAAGCTCGCGCCCCGCCGCCTGCTGGCCGGGTGAGGCGCACAGCCGGGCAGATGCATGAATTGCTTGAGGAATTGCGGGTTACGCGGGTAAAATCCGCCCTTTTCCAGTTTGTTTTGGAGTTCGAGACATGGCCATTACCGCCGCCGACAAGGCGAAGATTCTGAAAGAGTACCAGCGCGGCGCCGCCGACACCGGTTCGCCCGAGGTCCAGGTCGCCCTGCTGACCGCCCGCATCAACGATCTGACCGGTCACTTCAAGAGCCACGCCAAGGATCACCATTCCCGGCGCGGCCTGCTCAAGCTGGTCAGCCGTCGCCGTCGTCTGCTCGATTATTTGAAGTCCCGCAACACCGACGCCTACCGCTCGCTGATCGAGCGGCTTGGTTTGCGCAAGTAAGGCGCCGTTCGGGCCTGCGTCAGTCAGCGCCATCGGCGTGAGTTAACCTGCAGCGCTCCCGGGCGGCTGCGTCTTCATCGGTATAGAGCGAACCCAAGGACGAGGTCAGCGTGAATCCTGTCAAGAAAACGTTTCAGTACGGTCGCCACCAGGTAACCCTGGAGACGGGCGAAATTGCCCGCCAGGCGGACGGTGCGGTGATGGTCAACATGGATGATACGGTGGTGCTGGTCACCGCCGTCGCCAAGACCGAGGTCAAGCCCGGTCAGGACTTCTTCCCGCTGACCGTTGACTACCAGGAGAAGGCCTATGCGGCCGGCCGCATTCCCGGCGGTTTCTTCAAGCGCGAAGGCAAGCCGACCGAGAAGGAGACCCTGGTCTCCCGCCTGATCGACCGCCCGATCCGGCCGCTTTTCCCCGATGGCTTCTTCAACGAGATCCAGGTCATCGCCACCGTGGTCTCCTCGAATCCCGATGTCGATTCCGACATCCCGGCCATGCTCGGCGCCTCCGCCGCCCTGACCCTGGCCGGCGTGCCGTTCAACGGCCCGATCGGCGCCGCCCGCGTCGGTTACATCGATGGCCAGTATGTGCTCAACCCCAGCAACACCGAACTCAAGAACTCCAAACTGGATCTGGTGGTGGCGGGGACCGCGCATGCCGTGCTGATGGTGGAATCCGAGGCCGACCAGCTGCCCGAGGACGTGATGCTGGGCGCCGTGGTTTTCGGCCACGAGCAGATGCAGAAGGCGATCGACGCGATCAACGAGCTGGCCGACGAGGCCGGCAAGGAGCCCTGGGACTGGAAGGCGCCCGAACCGCCGGTCGCGCTGATCGAGCAGATGAAGTCCATCTGCGGCGACGATCTGTCCCGTGCCTACTCGATCAAACAGAAGCAGGCCCGCATGGCCGCGGTGGACGAGGTGCGCAACCGCGTGTTCGCCGCGATGATCACCGAGGACATGGACACCGTCCAGGCCAACGTGATCAAGGATCTGTTCCACAAGCTGGAGGCCCAGGTGGTGCGTGGCCGCATCCTGTCCGGCGAGCCGCGCATCGACGGCCGCGACACCCGCACCGTGCGCCCGATCACCATCCGCACCGGCGTGCTGCCGCGCACCCACGGTTCCGCCCTGTTCACCCGGGGCGAGACCCAGGCCCTGGTGATCGCCACGCTGGGCACCGGTCGGGACGAGCAGACCATCGAGGATCTGACCGGCGGCTACAGCGAGCACTTCATGCTGCACTACAACATGCCGCCGTTCGCCACCGGCGAGACCGGCCGCGTCGGCAGCCCCAAGCGGCGCGAGATCGGCCACGGCCGGCTGGCCAAGCGCGCCCTCTACGCCTGCCTGCCGGGCAAGGAGGAATTCGGCTACACCATCCGCGTGGTGTCCGAGATCACCGAATCGAACGGCTCCAGCTCCATGGCCTCGGTCTGCGGCGGCAGCCTGGCCCTGATGGATGCCGGCGTGCCGATGAAGGAGCACGTGGCCGGCATCGCCATGGGCCTGATCAAGGAAGGCAACCGCTTCGCCGTGCTGACCGACATCCTGGGTGACGAGGATCACCTGGGCGACATGGACTTCAAGGTGGCCGGCACCGACAACGGCGTCACCGCCCTGCAGATGGACATCAAGATCGAGGGCATCACCAAGGAAATCATGCAGGTCGCCCTGACCCAGGCGCGCGAGGCCCGCATGCACATCCTGGCCCAGATGAAGGCCGCCATCAATGCGCCGCGCCAGGAGATGTCCGCCTTCGCGCCGCGCATCATCACCATCAAGATCAATCCGGAGAAGATCCGCGATGTGATCGGCAAGGGCGGCGCCACCATCCGCGCCCTGACCGAGGAGACCGGCACCCAGATCGACATCGCCGAGGACGGCACGGTCAAGATCGCCTGCACCAGCATGGAGGCGGGCGAGGCCGCCAAGAAGCGGATCGAGGACCTGACCGCCGAGGTCGAGGTGGGCCGTATCTACGAGGGCGCCGTGCTGAAGATTCTCGACTTTGGCGCCATCGTCAACGTCCTGCCCGGGCGCGACGGTCTGCTGCACATCTCCCAGATCGCCCAGGAGCGGGTCAACGCCGTGACCGACTACCTCAAGGAAGGCCAGGTGGTGCGGGTCAAGGTGCTGGAGGCCGACGAGAAGGGCCGGCTGCGCCTGTCGATGAAGGCCGTGGCCGAGGCGGAAGCCCCGGCCGCGCCGACCGAGCCCGAATCGGCCGCCTGATCCTGCCCGGGCAAGAAAAAAGCGGCCTCGGCCGCTTTTTTTGTCGCCATCAGCCGGTGCTCAGTGGACGCCGATGCTGTCGAGAAAACCCTGCCACCAGCGGCGGCGGTTTTGTGGAATGAAATGGCTCGGGGTGAGGTCGGAGGGGGGCATGCGCGACATGACCCAGCCGGGCAGCACGCGATAGCCGATCGAGCCGCAGGAACTGCCGAGGTGGTTGGGGTCGTAGATCTTGATCAGGCGCGGCTGTTCGAGGTCGTCGGCATAGACGATGCCGCAGTAGTCCTCGTGATGATCCTTGTGCAGCAGCGCATCGATCTCGCGGATGAAGGCGCCGACGTGCTCGGCATCGGCCGGCGACTCCGGCCGCTCTTCACCCACGGCATAGAGATACCAGCCGGCCGAGCGGTCGATGCGTTGCCAGAAGTCGGCCAGCTGCTGCCAGGACAAAAGGCTGTAGAGCATGCCGTCGAACAGCGCGTCGAATTCCGGGTTGTGCGCGGGATGGGGCATGGGCCTGCCTCTGGCGGATGGATCGGGGGCGGTATTGTAACGCTTATGACCGTTTTATGAAGCAATGGTTTAGTGAATTTTGCGGCGCTTGTTTTCGGTGGGATCGAAGCCATGCCTGAGTTAAAAGCCCTGTTGTTCGACGTCGACGGCACCCTGGCCGATACCGAGCGGGACGGCCATCGCCCGGCCTTCAACGCGGCCTTCCGGGAGTTCGGCCTGGATTGGCACTGGGATGTCGAGCTCTACGGGAAATTGCTGGAAGTGACCGGCGGCAAGGAGCGGATGAAGTTCTATGTCGAACGCTTCCGGCCCGACTACCGGAAACCGGCCGATTTCGACGCGCTGGTGGCCGAGCTGCACAAGGCCAAGACCCGGCATTACACCGAGTTGCTGGCCCAGGGCGGCATCCCGCTGCGGCCGGGGGTGAAGCGCCTGTTGCAGGAGGCGCGCGCGGCCGGCCTGATCCTGGGCGTGGCCACCACCACCACGCCGGAAAACGTCACCGCCCTGCTTCGCCACAGCCTGGCCGAGGACGGCGCCGACTGGTTCGCCGTGATCGCTGCGGGCGACATCGTGCCGGCCAAGAAGCCGGCGCCGGACATCTACCTCTGGGCCATGCAGCAGCTGGGTCTGGCGCCCGAGCAGTGCCTGGCCTTCGAGGACTCGGAGAACGGCATTCGCGCCGCGCGCGGGGCCGGGCTCAAGACCGTGGTGACGGTGAACGACTACACGCGCGACCACGATTTTTCCGGTGCGCTGGCGGTGCTGTCCGATCTGGGCGAGCCGGCGACACCGTATCGCCGGCTGGACGCCGACGAGGCGGGCTATGTCGATGTGGCTCGCCTGCGGGAGTGGTTCGCCGCTTAACAGGCTGTTGTAAAACTACTGCGGTGCGCCATCTGCGGCGTTGCGCGGTGCTCGCTCCCTCGCCTATCTAGTTGATATGTCTCGGTCGCTGCGCTCCGTGCGCCTTGCATCTGGCCATCCTCGCTACGTTTTTCAACGGCCTGTTAAGGGTGGTGAGCGGCCGCCGCCTCCAAGGTGTTCTGGAGCAGGGTGGCCACGGTCATGGGGCCGACGCCGCCCGGCACCGGGGTGATCCAGGCGGCCTTGTCCTTGGCGACTTCGAACTCGACATCGCCCACGATGCGGCCGTCGTCCAGGCGGTTGATGCCGATGTCGATCACGATGGCGCCCGGCTTGATCCAGGCGCCCTTGACCATCTCCGGCCGGCCGACTGCGGCGACCACGATGTCGGCCCGGCCGACATGGCCGGCCAGGTCCTGGGTGGCGCTGTGGCAGACGGTGACGGTGCAGCCCGCCAGCAGCAGCTCCAGCGCCATGGGCCGGCCGACGTGATTGGAGGCGCCCACCACCACGGCATGCTTGCCGCGCAGCGGCTCGCCGGTTTCGGCCAGCAGCTTCATCACGCCGTAGGGGGTGCAGGAACGCAGGGTCGGCAGACGCACCGCGAGGCGCCCGATGTTGTAGGGGTGAAAGCCGTCGACATCCTTGTCGGCGCGAATGCGCTCGACCACCGCCTCGTCGTCGATCTGGGGCGGCAGCGGCGCCTGGACCAGGATGCCGTCCACCGCCGGGTCGGCGTTGAGCCGGTCGATCAGCGCCATCAGCTCGGCCTGACTGGTCGAGGCCGGCAGGTCGTGCGAGAACGAGCGCACCCCGGCCGTCTCGCAGGCGCGGCGCTTGTTGCGCACATAAATGCTCGAGGCCGGATCGCCCCCGATCAGGATCACCGCCAGCCCGGGCACCGGCTTGCCGGCAGCGATCCGGGCATCGACCTGGCGTTTGATGTCTTGCAGAAGGGCGGCGGCGATGGCCTTGCCGTCGAGGAGGCGGGCGCTCATGTCGGTTACCGGGCGAAGGGATCAGAAAATCGCGATTTTAGCCGAGCGGCCGGCCGCCTCGCATTGATTTTTGCGGCCCGCGTCGGTATAGTTCGCCGCTCGGTTTCGGCATGACGCCGGCTTTGTGGCGCAGTGCCCACACTGAAACTCAGTTTCGGGGTGTAGCGCAGCCCGGTAGCGCGCCTGCTTTGGGAGCAGGATGTCGGGGGTTCGAATCCCTCCACCCCGACCAGCGTTGACCGGGCCTCGTTTGCAGCCAGCCCGCGGGAGAACTGCCCGTAGCTCAATTGGATAGAGCACCAGCCTTCTAAGCTGGGGGTTACAGGTTCGATCCCTGTCGGGCAGGCCAGTTTTAGTGGCGGTGGTAGCTCAGTTGGTAGAGCACTGGATTGTGGCTCCAGGTGTCGTGGGTTCGATCCCCATCCATCGCCCCATCTTTTCCTTCCCCTGTTTGCAGCGACCCGCCCGTGCCGGGCGGTTGGATTGTAATTCCGGCCGCGCCTTGCGGCGCTTAACCCTCACCTGC
>DDKN01000026.1 GCA_002339725.1 Thiobacillus sp. UBA2597 | reverse complement strand
ATGCGCACAGCGCATGTTAAGCCATGCAGCGGCGGCCGGAGACAACACGCTGGCGCGCGCAGCGCGAATCCGCGAGTGTCGTCGGGGGTTGAAGCTTGAAGGGGCTCTGGGCCTGGCTCTGGGGCAAGGCGGAGCCGCTGAGGGTGGCCGAGGCGGATTGGCAGGCGGCCCTGGGCCGGCCCCTGTTCGCCGGCCTGACGGCCGAGGAACGGGAACGCCTGCTGGGCCTGGCCCGGCATCTAATCGCCGACAAGACCTTCTCCGGCGCCGCCGGCCTGCAGGTCGACGGCCGGATGGCCGCGACCATCGCGGCCCAGGCGGCGCTGCCCATCCTCAATCTGGGCGCGGGCTGGTACGCGGGCTGGCAGGAGATCGTGGTCTACCCCGGCGAGTTCGTGCCCGAGCGGGAGGAGGTCGACGAGGCCGGCGTGGTGCACCGGGTACGCCGGCCATTGAGCGGCGAGGCCTGGGAAGGCGGGCCGCTGGTGCTGTCCTGGGACGATGTCGAGGCATCCGGTCATGGCGAGGGCTACAACGTGGTGATCCACGAGTTCGCCCACAAACTGGACATGATGAACGGCGCGGTCGACGGCCTGCCGCGTCTGGCTTCGGCGGCGGTCGAGGACTGGGCGGCGGCCTTCAGTCCGGCCTACGAGGACTTCTGCCGGCGGGTGGATGCGGACGAGCCGGTCGAACTCGATCCCTACGCCTCGGAGAGTCCGGCGGAATTCTTTGCCGTGTTGAGCGAATATTTCTTCGAGTGGCCGGAGCCGTTGCAGGCGGCCTATCCGGCGGTGTACGCGCAGATGCAGCGCTTTTATCGCCAGGACCCCCTGGCGCGTTTGAAAGGACAAGCCCATGACCTTGCAGCATCACGATAAAGCCCACGACAAGGCCGTCGCCGGCCAGGTCATCTTCGATACCGACCTCGAGCATTTCGAGCGCGACGTGGTCGAGGCCTCGAAGCAGCACCTGGTGCTGGTCGATCTCTGGGCCGACTGGTGCGGCCCCTGTCATTTCCTGTCGCCGGTGTTGACCAAGGTGATCCCGGAATACGCCGGCAGGGTGAGGCTGGCCAAGGTCGAGGTGGACGAGGGCGACAACATGAAGATCGCCGGACGGCATGGCGCGCGCGGCTTCCCGACGGTGCTCCTGTACAAGAACGGCGAGATGGTCGACCGCTTCCATGGGGCGAAGCCGGAGCACTTCGTGCGCGAATTCATCGACAAGCACCTCGATGCCTGAACTGGCCCACCGGCTCGACGACATCGAGCCGTTCCGGGTGATGGCCATCCTGGCCCGGGCCCGCGCCCTGGAGGCCGAGGGGCGTGACATCATCCACCTGGAGGTCGGCGAGCCCGATTTCGCCACGCCCGCGCCCATCGTCGAGGCCGGCATCGCGGCGCTCAGGGCCGGCCATACCCACTACACCCCGGCTTTGGGGCTGCCGGCGCTGCGCCAGGCCATCGCGCGTTATTACGGCGAGCGCTATGGTGTCGATCTGAGGGCAGGCCGCATCGCCGTCACCCCGGGCGCCTCAGGCGGCCTCCTGCTGGCCATGGCTGCGCTGTTCGATCCCGATGATGAAGTCCTGCTGGCCGATCCCGGCTATCCCTGCAATCGCCACTTCGCCCGCGTGGTCGAAGCCAAGGCGAAAGCCATCGCCGTCGGCCCGGACACCGGCTATCAGCTCACGGCCGAACGGGTGGCCGAACATTGGGGGCCGCACACGCGCGGCGTGCTCTTGGCCAACCCGGCTAACCCGACCGGCAGCGTGCTCAAGGCCGATGCCCTGCGCGCGATCCATGCGGTGGTGCGCGCGAAGGGCGGCTGGCTGCTGGTCGACGAGATCTATCACGAACTCATTTATGAGGGGGGCGAGCCGAGCGCCGCCGGCCTGGGCGACGATGTCGTCGTCATCAACAGCTTTTCCAAATACTTCCTGATGACCGGCTGGCGCCTGGGCTGGCTGGTGTTGCCGGAGGCGCTGGTGCCGGCGATCGACAAGCTGGCGCAAAACCTGTTCCTGGCGGCGCCCACCGTGGCGCAGCATGCCGCCCTGGCCGCCTTGCTGCCGGCGACGCGGTCTTTGCTGGAGGCGCGCAAGGCCGAGTTGAAAGAACGGCGTGATTATCTGTTGCCGGAATTACAGCGCCTGGGTTTCGTGATTCCAACCCAGCCGGCCGGTGCCTTTTATATCTATGCCGATTGCCGCCGTTTCGATGATGACAGCGAGCGCTTTGCCGAACGCCTGTTGCTTGAGACAGGGGTGGCGATCACGCCCGGGACCGATTTTGGCGAAAGTGCCGGGCAAGGCCATGTGCGCTTCGCCTATACGGCGCAATTGCCGCGCTTGCGGCAGGCCGTTGCGCGGATGGAGGCGTGGTTGCGCTGAGAGGGGTGGAGTGTCAGTCGGGATGAAACCGGGGCGGAAATGAAAAAAGCCGGCACGAGGCCGGCTTTTTTCGTCGCGACGCCAGAATTACTTGGCGGGAGCGGCCGGAGCAGCCGGGGCAGCCGGAGCAGCGGCGTCGGCGGGAGCAGCAGCCGGAGCAGCGGCGTCGGCGGGAGCAGCCGGAGCAGCGGCAGGAGCCGGAGCGGCAGCCTCAGGAGCCGGAGCGGGAGCAGCGGCTTCTTCTTTCTTGCCACAGGCGGTCAGACCAAGGGCCAGCAGAGCGGCGAGCAGGACGGAGTATTTCATTTAATGTTCCCTTAACTTGAAGTTGATCAACATTCGCTTCTTTCAACCGGCCAGAGGCCGATTGACGCGAAAATTCTAGCAAAAGCGGTCAGGAATAAAAGGGGGGAATGCAACTTTTTTTTGGCCGAATGGGGCATGTGGCATGCGTGCTACAGGCTAAGGACGCGGGGTATGCCGGGTCACTTCGACCGGGGTTGCAGGGAGCCGGGTTGCAGGGAGCCGGGTTGCAGGAAACCGGCGCGATACCAGTCATACAGGCATTCGATCGCTGCCGGCGCATGGCGGCCGGGCGCCAGCGCGCGCTGGTCGGCCAGCCTGCGCAGGACGGCGGCCGTATCGGCACTGGCGAGATAAGGCTCGCCGTTGATGTAGAAACGGCGGTTTTGATAGAGCAGCAAGGTTTTGGGGTCCAGTTGCAGGCCAACCTTTTCGATGCGCTGGGCGAAGGCCTTGGCGGGCAGCGGTCTGGCCGGCGGCGCGAAGAAGATGTTGGGTTTGGGCTCGCTCAGATAGCGACCGGCGAAGTCGCGGATATCGGCCTGGCTCCAGCGGATGCGCCCGATCATGGCGGCCAGGCGCCCGATCAGCTTGGCGTCGATTTGGCCGGGGTGGCGGCTGGGTTGCAGGTCCGGGTCGGCATACATGCCTTCGAGTTGCAGCTGATCCTGCAGGTAGGTGAGGAACTGGACGGCGATTTCCTGGGCAGAGGGGGCGCGAAAGCCGACCGAATAGGTCATGCAGTCGGTCAGGGCGACGCCGTTGTGGGCATACTTCGGCGGCAGGTAGAGCATGTCGCCCGGCTCCAGTTCCCAGGACTGCTCCGGCTCGAAATGCTCGAGGATGCGCAGGGGGGCGCTCTCGACCAGGGTCAGATCGGTCTGGGCGCTGATCTCCCAGCGGCGCCGGCCCAGGCCCTGGATCAGGAACACGTCGTAGGAATCGAAGTGCGGCCCGACGCCGCCGCCGGGCGGGGCGAAGCTCACCATCAGGTCGTCCAGCCGGGTGTAGGGCACGAAATTGAAGGCCCGCAGCAGCCGGTCGGCCTCGGGCAGGAAGTGGTTGACGCCCTGGACCAGCAGGCTCCAGCCGCGCGCCGGCAGATGTTCGAGCGCTTCGGCCTCGAACGGCCCGTGTTCCAGTCGCCAGCGCCCGCGCTGGTGGAGCACCAGGCGGCTTTCGGCCTCCTCCCGGCAGGCCAGTTCGATCAGCCCCTTCTTGCCCAGCAGGCCCTGGAAGCCGGGCAGGGCCTGGCGCACCAGCAGGGGCTTTTTCTGCCAGTATTCCGCCATGAACCGGTGTGGGCTGATGCCGCCCAGCAAAGTTTTGAGCAAATAAGGGGGGATCGGGGTCGGCATGGCGCGTCTGGGGTGGGTCCGTGTTGGCGGCATGATACGCCGCCGGATGACCTTTCGCTCAGGATGGCGGACAATAGCGACCTTGCCGTTCTTCGTGGCGCGCCCGCGTTCAATCCAATTCACAGGAGCCTGCCTTGCGCATCGAAAAAAACACCGTCGTCAGCATCAGCTACCGAATGACCGACTCCCAGGGAGAACTGCTGGAGGAGGCGACGGCACACGATCCGGCCGCCTATCTGCATGGCGGCTATGACGGCATCTTCCCGGCGGTCGAGGCGGCGCTGGAGGGCAAGGAGCCCGGCGCCCAGATCGATCTGGTGCTGCAACCGGAGGATGCCTTCGGCGATTACGACGAGAACCTGGTTCGGGTCGAGGACCAGAGCCTGTTCCCGGCCAACGTTCAGGTCGGCATGCAATTCGAGGGCAGCAGCGAGGACGGCCGGCATCACCAGCTCTACACCGTGACCGACATCGCCGAGGGCAAGGTGGTGGTCGACGGCAATCATCCTTTGGCCGGCCAGTCCCTGCGCCTGCAATGCCAGGTGCTCGACGTGCGCGCCGCCACGCCGGAAGAGATCGCACACGGCCATGTCCATGGCGCCGGCGGTCATCACCACGAGCACTGAGCCGGGTGAGGGATCGGGTTTCCGGTAAAATCCCGCTTTTCGACAGACTGGGATCGGCATGAAAGTAACCTTTCTCGACTTCGAGCAACCGATCGCGGAGCTCGAGGCCAAGATCGAAGAGCTCGGCACCATGCAGGGCGACGCGTCGGTCGACATCTCCGAGGAGATCGCCCGGCTCAAGAAGAAGAGCCTCACCCTGACCCGGCAGATCTACGGCAAGCTCAATGCCTGGCAGGTGTCCCAGGTGGCGCGGCACCCGCAGCGGCCCTACACCCTGGACTACATCCAGAACCTGTTCAGCGGTTTCGAGGAATTGCATGGCGATCGCGCCTTCGCCGACGATCCCGCCATCGTCGGCGGCATCGCCCGTTTCGAGGGCGAACCGGTGGTGGTGATCGGTCACCAGAAAGGGCGCGATACCAAGGAACGCCAGTATCGCAACTTCGGCATGCCGCGGCCCGAGGGCTATCGCAAGGCCATGCGCCTGATGCGCCTGGCCGAGAAGTTCAAGCTGCCGATCTTCACCTTCATCGACACGCCCGGCGCCTATCCCGGCATCGGTGCCGAGGAACGCGGCCAGAGCGAGGCCATCGCCCGCAACCTCTACGTCATGGCCGAGCTGCGCACGCCCATCATCTGCACCGTGATCGGCGAGGGCGGCTCGGGCGGCGCCCTGGCCATCGGCGTGGGCGACCGCGTGCTGATGCTGCAGAACTCGACCTATTCGGTGATCTCGCCCGAAGGCTGCGCCTCCATCCTGTGGAAGAGCGCGGACAAGGCCTCGATTGCGGCCGAGGCCCTGGGCATCACCGCCCCGCGCCTGAAGTCCCTGGGCCTGATCGACGCGATCGTCAATGAGCCCCTGGGCGGCGCCCACCGCGATCCCGAAACGATGTACGAGAACCTGCGCGAGGCCCTGGAAGACGCTTTGCGCGAGGTCAGGGAACGGCCACTCAACGCCCTGCTCAACGACCGTTACGCCCGGCTCATGGGCTATGGCAAGTTCAAAGAAGCCAAGGCCTAGTCCGGTTTCCACGGCGCCGGCCGATTTGCCCGGTCGGCTGCGCGAGTTTCTCCAGACCCATCACCTCGTCGGCCAGCGCTTGTGCGTCGGCCTGTCCGGCGGCCTGGATTCGGTCGTCTTGCTGCATCTGATGCAGCGCCTGCGCGCCGAGGTGGACTTCACCCTCTCGGCCGTGCATGTGCATCACGGTCTCAGCCCGCAGGCCGATGCCTGGGCGGCCTTCTGCGCGGACCTGTGCGCCGACTGGGCGATCCCGCTCGCCGTGGTCCGGGTCGCGATCGACCGGCGGGACCCGCGTGGCCTGGAAGCGGCGGCGCGGGCGGCGCGCTATGCCTGTTTTGCCGAGCAGCCCTGCGACGGCGTGGTTTTGGCCCAGCATCGGGACGACCAGGCGGAGACGTTGCTGCATCAGCTGTTGCGCGGTGCCGGGGTGAAGGGGCTGGCGGCGATGCCCGCGCTGCGCAGGCTCGAGGACGGCCCGATTCGCCTGCTGCGCCCCCTGCTGGCGCACGAGCGGGCCGAACTCAGGGCCTATGCCGAGACGCACAAACTGGCCTGGATCGAGGACGAAAGCAATCTCGATCCCGTCTACAGCCGAAACTTCCTGCGCCATCAGGTGCTGCCGCTGATCGAGCGGCGGTTTCCGGCCTATCGGGCCACCCTGGCCCGGGCGGCGCGCCATTTCGCCGATTGCGATCACCTGCTCGACGACCTGGCGCGCGAGGATGCCGGCCGGGTCATGGTCGACGACTGCCTGAGCGTGTCCGGGCTGGCCGCGCTGGCACCGGCCCGGGCGCGCAATCTGCTGCGCCATTACCTGACCGGGCGGGGCTGGCCGCCACCGCCGGCCGACTGGCTGGAGCAGGCCCTGGCCCAGTTGCTGCACGCCCGGCCGGATGCCCAGCTGCGCCTCACGGTCGCGGGGCGCAGTCTGGTGCGCTATCGCGATCGCATCCATGTGCTGGAGGTTTTGCCTGCCGCGGCGGGCGGGACTTGGCCCTGGCAAGGTCAACCGGTGTTGCCGTTGCCGGGTCTGGGGCATTTGGAATTCGCCGCGGCCGAGGGCGAGGGGGTCAGTGCCGCCAGACTGGCCCTCGGGCCGGTCACGGTGCGCCTGTATCCAGGTGCGGGCCAGCTCAGGCCCGACTGCCGACGGCCGCGCCGCAGCGTGAAAAAACTCTTCCAGGAACTGGCCGTGCCACCCTGGCAGCGCGGCCGCACGCCCGCCTTGTATTGTGGCGATCACCTGGTCTGGCTGGCCGGGGTCGGCGTCGATTGCGCCTATCAGGCCAGGCCGGGCGAACCGGGCTGGCTTATTTCCTGGCGCCGTTGACGCTGCTGACGACGGGGGTCAGGCCCAGCTTGCGCAATTCGGCCTGAGCCTTTTCCGCCTCGGCCCGGTTGAGGAAGGGGCCGACCAGCACGCGGGTCTCCATCTCGGCGCGAATGCCCTGCTGACGCAGTTTTTCGACCAGCTCCCGGGCATTGTCCGGGTTGCTGAATACGCCGAGCTGGACGACGTAGCCACCCTTGGCGGCAGGCGCGACGACGCTGGCTGGCGGCTTGGTCGGCGCCGGGGCGGGCGCTGGCGTCATCCTGGCCGTTGGCGCGGCCGGGCTGGGCGGAGGCAGTTTGCCCACGACCGGGGGCGGGGGCGGTTCACTCGGTGCGGGGGCCTCTTCGGGGCTGACCGGCGGTTCCGGTGCCAGGGTGGGGCCCGGCGCCGGTGCCGGGACGATGGGCTTGGGCGGCGGCGCCGGTTTGGCCTTTTCCTGTTTGCCGCTGTGGTCCAGCCACCAGAGGCCGGCCAAGGCCGCGGCGGTGATGGCGGCGGCGACGGCCAGCCGAAAAAATGCGCGGCGCCGGATGTCGCTGCCGTCTTCCTGAACGCTTTCTTCCGCCATTGCCTTGGTCTCCTCCGGATGGGCTTTTGCCTTTATTTTAAAGGCGTTTCATGCTACCTTGCGCGGGTTTTTTCAAGCGAAACCAATCCCTTCTGGAGAAGCAAAAAGTGGCTATCGAACGCACCCTGTCCATCATCAAACCCGATGCGGTCGGCAAGAATGTCATCGGCAAGATCTATTCCCGTTTCGAGAGCAACGGCCTCAAGATCGTCGCCGCCCGGATGAAGCACCTGTCGCGCCAGGAAGCCGAAGGCTTCTACGCTGTGCATAAGGGCCGTCCCTTCTTCAACGACCTGGTCGAGTTCATGATCTCCGGCCCGGTCATGATCCAGGTGCTGGAAGGCGAGGGCGCGATCGCCAAGAACCGCGAGCTGATGGGCGCCACCGATCCCAAGAAGGCCGCCCCGGGCACCATCCGCGCCGATTTCGCCCAGAGCATCGACGCCAACGCCGTGCACGGTTCCGATGCACCGGAGACCGCCGCGGTCGAGATCGCCTACTTCTTCCCGGCCAGCGAGATCTACTCCCGTTGAGCCGCGTCAATCTGCTCGACTTCGACCTCAAGGGCCTCACCGACTACTTCGAAAGCATCGGTGAGAAGCCCTTTCGCGCCAAACAGGTGCTGCGTTGGCTGCACCAGTATGGCGCCGAGAACTTCGAGCAGATGACCGATCTGGCCAAGGGATTGCGCGCCAAGCTGGCCGAGCTGGCCGAGATCAGGCCGCCGCGCCTGCTCGAGGAACAGGTCTCCGAAGACGGCACCCGCAAGTTTCTCCTGGAAGTCGGCCCGGGCAACCGGGTCGAAACCGTCTTCATCCCGGAAGCGACCCGTGGCACCCTGTGCGTGTCGACCCAGGTCGGCTGCGCCCTGGAATGCCGCTTCTGCTCGACCGGGCGCCAGGGCTTCAATCGCAATCTGTCGGTGGCCGAGATCATCGGCCAGCTCTGGTGGGCGAACAAGGCCCTGGGGCGCGACCCCAAGGGCGAGCGCATCATCTCCAACGTGGTGCTCATGGGCATGGGCGAGCCCCTGCTCAATTTCGACAACACGGTGACCGCCGTCTCGCTCATGCTCGACGACCACGCCTATGGCCTGTCGCGCCGGCGGGTCACGGTGTCCACCTCCGGCATCGTGCCGGCCATGGATCGGCTGGGGGAGCAGATGCCGGTGGCGCTGGCGCTCAGCCTGCATGCGCCGAACGACGCCCTGCGCGACGAGTTGGTGCCGATCAACCGCAAGTATCCGCTCAAGGAACTGATGGCCGCCTGCCGGCGTTACCTCAAGGTGGCGCCGCGCGACTTCATCACCATGGAGTACGTGATGCTGGACGGCATCAACGACCAGCCCGAGCACGCCCGGCAGTTGATCGAACTCACGCGCGACGTGCCCTGCAAGTTCAACCTGATCCCGTTCAACCCCTTCCCCAATGCCGGCTATCGCCGTTCGCCGGCCGAGGCCGTGCGCCGCTTCGCCACCATCCTGGCCGGCGCCGGCATCATCACCACGACGCGCAAGACCCGCGGTGACGACATCGATGCCGCCTGCGGCCAGCTGGCCGGCAAGGTGGAGGACAAGACCCGGCGCACCCTCAGGCGCATGGATGGGACGGCCCGCGGCCTCGGCCGGGAGGCGGCCTGATGCGGCTTCTGGCGTCACTTTGTCTGGTCGGCCTGGTGAGCGCCTGTGCCCAGACCTCGCTGCCCCCGTCCAGCACGGCGGTCGAGTTGAACCAGCAGACAGGCAACCAGCGGGCCCAGATTCATACCGAATTGGCGGCGCATTACTACACCCGTGGCCAATATGCGGTGGCCTTGGGCGAGTTGCGCATCGCGCTGGAAGACAGTCCGCGCTATGCGCCGGCCTACAACATGCTCGGCCTGGTGCACAAGGAATTGCGTGAATTCGCGCAGGCAGAGGCCAGCTTCCGCCGGGCGATCGAGCTGCAGCCGAACTATTCGGACGTGCGCAACAATTACGGCTACTTTCTTTGCCAGCGGGGGCGCCATGCCGAAGGCCTGGCTCAATTCGAGGTCGCCCTGCAGAATCCGCTCTACGCCTCGCCGGACAAGGCCCTGGCCAATGCCGGCGCCTGCAGCCTGGCCATGGGGGATCTGAACCGGGCAGAGGGTTATCTGCAGCGCGCCCTGGCGCGGGTGCCGAATCATCCGGTCGCCCTCCAGGCGATGGCGGAGCTCCATTTCCAGCGCGGCCACTATCTCGCGGCCCGGAATGCCCTGCTCAAGCTGGCGGAGCAGAGCGAACTGGATGCGGCGGCCCTCTGGCTTGGCGTGCGCACCGAACGCAAACTGGGCGACAAGGTGGCCGAGGCCAGTTACGCGGCGCAGCTGCGGCGCCGGTTTCCCGATGCCATACAGACACAACAACTCATGCGGGGTGACTATGAGGGACCAGCTCGATGAACAGTGAGGGTTTGCAGGGGATCGGCCCGCGGCTGGCCGCGGCACGCGAGGCCAAGGGCCTGGCGACCGCCGAGGTGGCGGCCAAGCTCCGGCTGGGCGTGCGTCAGATCGAGGCCCTGGAGGCGGATGCCTATGAGCAGCTGCCGGGCGAGGTGTTCGTGCGCGGTTTCATCCGCAACTATGCCAAATTGCTCGAGCTCGATCCCGATGCCTTGCTGCCGAGCCAGGAAGTCGCGGTGTCCGAGCAGCTGACGGTACCCTCGACCAATGTGCGCTTCCAGCCATCCCCCATCCAGCGCTGGCTGGTGTTGCCGGTGGGCAGTGCCATCCTGGTCTTCGCCCTGGTCGCTCTGCTCTATGCCTGGCTCAGCAGCGGCGACCAGGCCGCGGTCGAACAGCCGGCGCCGGAAATGGCGGCGGCGCCGCATGGCAGCCAGATCGTGGCGCCGGAACCGGTCATTCTGGACCCGGCCCAGCCCGCGCCGGGCGGGGCGGAACCGGCCGCCGAGACGCAGGTGCCCGCGACGACGGCGGCAGCCGAACAGCCCGGTGCCGCGGTGCCGGCAAACACCCCCTCGGTGATCGATGCGAGCAAGCCGGTCTTGCCGCCGCTGCCCCCGGTTGCCGCGAAACCCGTACCCGAGCCGGTGAAGCCGGCGCCACCGGCCGCCAGCGCCGTCCCGGCCCCAGCCACCGGGCCCAGGCCTGCTGCCGCCCCGGTCGCTCCGGCCAATCCGGCGCCGACTCCGACCCTGACTCCGGCGCCGACCCCGGCGGCGAGTCGGGGCCTGGTGTTCCAGCCCATGGAGGATTCCTGGGTTCAGGTGGTCGACGCCAAGGGGCAACGTTTCTCGAAATTGCTGCGCGCCGGCAGTACCGAGACCTTGGAAGGAACGCCGCCGTTCCGCTTGGTGATCGGCAACGCCGCCAGCATGAAGCTCAGCCACAATGGCAAGCCGGTCGATCTCAAGCCCTTCATCGGCGAGAAGGTGGCCCGCCTGAAACTGGGCGAGGAGGGGGCCAGCCGGCTCAATCCCCCGCCGCTGGGCAGCAAGCCGGCGGACGGCGCGGGTCAATGAGTCCTGCCTCTGTGCTCATTCGGCGTCCGAGCCGGCGCGTGCTGGTCGGCGGGGTTGCCGTCGGCGGCGGTGCCCCGGTGGTGGTGCAGTCGATGACCAACACCGATACCGCCGATGTCGAGGCCACTGTGCGTCAGGTCGCCGAGCTGTGGCAGGCCGGTTCGGAAATCGTGCGGCTGACGGTGAACACCGAGGCGGCGGCGCGCGCCGTGCCGGCCATCCGCGAGCGCCTGGATGCCCAGGGCTGCGCCGTGCCGCTGGTCGGCGATTTCCACTTCAACGGCCACAAGCTGCTGACTGCGGTGCCCGAGTGCGCCCAGGCCCTGGCCAAGCTGCGCATCAACCCGGGCAACGTCGGCCGCGGCGCCAAGCGCGACGAGCAGTTCGCCACCCTGATCGAGTTCGCCTGCAAGTACGACAAGCCGATCCGCATCGGGGTCAACTGGGGCAGCCTGGACCAGGAACTGCTGGCGCGCATGATGGACGACAACGCCCAGCGTCCCAAGCCCTTGGAGCCGGAGGAGGTGATGCGCCATGCCCTGATCGCCTCGGCCCTGGAATCGGCGGCGCGGGCGGAGGAACTGGGCCTGGCGGGCGACAAGATCATCCTGTCCTGCAAGCTCTCGGGCGTGCAGGACCTGATCCAGGTCTATCGCGACCTCGCTGCCCGCTGCGACTATCCGCTGCATCTGGGGCTGACCGAGGCCGGCCTGGGCAGCAAGGGCATCGTCGCCTCCACCGCGGCCCTGGCGGTGCTCTTGCAGGAAGGCATCGGCGACACCATCCGGGTGTCGCTCACGCCGCAGCCGGGCGAGCCGCGCACGCTGGAGGTGCAGGTGGCGCAGGAGATCCTGCAGACCATGGGCATCCGCTCCTTCACCCCTTTGGTTACGGCCTGTCCCGGCTGCGGTCGCACCACCAGCACCTATTTCCAGGAACTGGCGCAGAAGATTCAGACCTGGCTGCGCAGCCAGATGCCGATCTGGCGCGAGCGCTATCCCGGCGTGGAGACCATGAACGTGGCAGTGATGGGCTGCGTGGTGAACGGGCCGGGCGAGAGCCGCCATGCCAATGTCGGCATCTCCCTGCCGGGCACCAACGAGGTGCCGGTGGCCCCGGTCTACGTCGACGGCGAGAAGTTCGTCACCCTCAAGGGCGACCGCATCGCCGAGGAGTTCCAGGCCATCGTCGACGCATACGTGCAACGCAAATACGGCCCGGGCCGCAACGCCTGAGGTCTTTGGAATGATTTACCGATCATGAGTCAAAGCTTGCGTGCCGTGCGCGGCATGAACGACATGCTCCCGGCTGACGGCCCGCTCTGGCGCCAGTTCGAGGCGACCGTGCGCGACTGGCTGGCCGCCTACGGTTATCAGGAGCTGCGCACCCCCATCCTCGAACACACCGCCCTGTTCAAGCGGGCAATCGGCGAGGTGACCGACATCGTCGAGAAGGAGATGTACACCTTCGTCGACGAGCTCAACGGCGAGAGCCTGACCCTGCGTCCGGAAGGCACCGCCTCCTGCGTGCGCGCTGCGATCGAAAACAACCTGCTGTTCGACGGCGGCAAGCGGCTCTGGTACATGGGCCCGATGTTCCGCCACGAGCGGCCGCAGAAGGGGCGCTATCGCCAGTTCCATCAGGTCGGCATCGAGGCCCTGGGCTACGCCGGGCCCGATCTCGACATCGAGCACCTGTTGATGGGCGCCCGGCTCTGGAAGCAGCTGGGCCTGGCCGGCTTCGTCAGCCTGGAGATCAACAGCCTGGGTGGCGCCGAATCGCGCGCCCGGCACCGGCAGAAACTGATCGAATACTTCGAGGCGCACCGCGACCAGCTCGACGAGGACGCCCAGCGCCGGCTGTATTCCAACCCGTTGCGCATCCTCGACACCAAGAACCCGGCCATGCAGGCGCTGGTGAGTGCCGCGCCCAAACTGATGGACGAACTGGACGCCGAGGCGCGCCGGCATTTCGACGCCGTGCAGCAGGGGCTGAACGACGCCGGCATCGCGTTCACGGTCAACCCGCGCCTGGTGCGCGGTCTCGACTATTACAACTACACCGTCTACGAATGGGTGACCGACCGGCTCGGCGCCCAGGGCACGGTCTGCGCCGGCGGCCGCTACGACGGCCTCATCGCCCAGCTCGGCGGCAAGCCGACCCCGGCCTGCGGCTTCGCCATGGGCATCGAGCGCCTGCTGGCCCTGATGCAGGAGGCGGGCACACCCATCCCGCCAGAGCCGCTCGATGCCTATGTGGTCAACGTCGGCGAGGCCGCCACCCGTTTCGCCCTGCAGGCGGCCGAGCGGCTGCGCGATGCCGGGCTCAGGCTGGTCCTGCACGGCGGCGGCGGCAGCTTCAAGTCGCAGATGAAGAAGGCCGACGCCAGCGGCGCCCGCTTCGCCCTGATCATCGGCGAGGACGAGGCCGCGGTCGGCGAGGTCAGCGTCAAGCCGTTGCGGGCCGAGGGCGAGCAGCAGCGGGTCAAGCTGGATAATGTCGCACCATTACTGAAGAAGGGCTGAGCATGGCACTCGATCTCGAAGAACAGGAGCAACTGGACGAATTCAAGGCCTGGTGGCGCCAGAACGGCAAATGGGTGATCGCCGCGCTGGTGGCCTTCCTGCTCGTGGTCGGCGGTGTGCGCGGCTGGCAGTATTGGAGCGCCAAGCAGGCCGGCGAGGCGTCGCGCCTGTTCGAGCAGGCCATGCAGGCCACGGCGGCAAACGATATCAAGGCGATCAAGGAGATCACCGGCCAGATCATGGAGCACTATCCCCGCACGGCCTACAGCGCGCCGGCGGCCTGGCTGGTGGGCCGCATCAACTATGAGGCCGGCGACCTCAAGAGTGCCAGGGCGCAATTCCAGTTCGCCCTGGACCATGCCCGGGACGCGCAACTGGAGCAACTCGCCCGCCTGCGCCTGGCCGCGGTTCTGCTCGACGAAAAGGACTATGACGGCGCCCTGGCCCAGCTTAATCACCCGCATGATGCCGCCTATGCCGGCCTCTATGCCCTGCTCAAGGGCGACGTCCTCGTGGCCCAGGGCAAGCCGGCCGAGGCCAAGGCCGCCTATCAGCTGGCGGTCGAGAAGCTGAACGAAAAGAGCCAGTTGAAGCAATTGGCCGAGATCAAACTGGAAGGGCTGGGAGGCTGAGATGCGCATCAATTCGTTCATCAGCGCCGTGATCGCCGTCAGTCTGCTCGCCGGCTGCGGCACCGTAGATAAGATGGGCGGCTGGGTCGGTGGCTGGTTCGGCGGCAGCGCCCCCAAGCAGAAGCCGGCCGAGCTGGTCGAGTTCAAGCCGAGCGTCAATCTCAGCCGCGCCTGGGAAGTCAGCGTCGGCAGCGGGGCACCCTTCAGCTTTGTTCCCGCCAGCGATGGCCAGGCGGTCTATGCCGCGGGCAAGGACGGCCGTCTGGTCAAGGTCGATCTCGCCTCCGGGCGGGAACTGGCCCGGATCGAGATCGGCCGGCCGATCTCGGCCGGGGTTGGCGTGGGCGACGGCCTGGTGCTGGTGGGCACCCTCAAGGGCGAGTTGCTGGCCTTCCACAGCAAAGACCTGAAGCCGGCCTGGAGCACCACGCTGACGGGCGAGATCCTGACCGCACCCGTGGTGGGTTTCGGTGTGGTCGGCGCGCGTTCCAACAACGGCACCATCTATCTGCTCGACTCGGCCGACGGCAAGCTGCGCTGGGCGCAAGGCCGCAGCCTGCCGGCGCTGACCCTGCGCGAGGCGGGCAGCCTGGCCATGGACCGGCGGGCGCTCTATGCCGGCCATCCGGGCGGCAAGCTCTCCGCCCTGTCCCTGGCCAACGGCGCCCCTTTGTGGGAAGTCAGCGTCGCCCTGCCGCGCGGCGCCACCGAGCTCGAGCGCATCGCCGACATCACCGGCAGTCTGGCGCTCGATGCGCGCATGGTCTGCGCCGCGGCCTTCCAGGGCCGTCTTGGCTGCTTCGACCTGCGCGAGGGCCAGAGCCTGTGGGGGCGCGACCTGTCGAGCCTGAGCGGGGTGGAGATGGATGCCCGTCAGCTCTATGTCACCGACGACCGGGCCGCGGTCTATGCCTTCGACAAGGAGCGCGGTGCCAATCTCTGGAAGCAGGACAAGCTGCGTGACCGGCGCACCTCGACGCCCTTGCCCCTGGAGCGCTGGGTCGCCGTCGGCGACTATCAGGGCTATGTCCACCTGCTCAACCGCGAGGACGGCGCCTTCGCGGGTCGCGTGGCGACCGACGGCAGCGCGATCCGTGGCCCCATGCTGGCGCTCGACCGCGGCTTCATCGTGCAGACCGCCAACGGCGGGCTGTACGCGTTCAGAATCCAGGAATCAGGGATCAGGAATCAGTGAAGGCGCGAAACATTCATCTCTGATCCCTGATAACTGATACCTGATCCCTGACGCATGAAACCCACCGTCGTCCTGGTCGGCCGGCCCAATGTCGGCAAGTCCACCCTGTTCAACCGGCTGACCAAGAGCCGGGCTGCGCTGGTGCACGACCTGCCGGGCCTGACCCGCGACCGCCACTACGGCCACGGCCGGATCGGCGACAAACCCTTCCTGGTGGTCGATACCGGTGGTTTCGAGCCGGTGGCCGACACCGGCATCCTGGCCGAGATGGCCAAGCAGACCCTGCAGGCGGTGGACGAGGGCGATGTCATCATCTTCCTGGTCGATGGCCGCACCGGCCTGACGCCGCAGGACAAGCTGATCGCCGAGCGCCTGCGCCGCACCGGCCGCCCGGTCATCCTGGCGGTGAACAAGGTCGAGGGCATGGCGCGCGACTCGGTGGTGGCCGAGTTCCACGAGTTGGGCCTGGGCGAGCCGGTGGCCATCTCCGGCGCCCACGGCGAGGGCGTGCGCGAACTGGTCGAGCTGGCCCTCGCCCCCTTCCCGGCCGAGCCGGAAGCGGAAGCGGAGGAGGACCATCCCAAGATCGCCATCGTCGGCCGGCCCAATGTGGGCAAGTCGACCCTGGTCAACACCCTGGTCGGCGAGGAGCGGGTGATCGCCTTCGATCAGCCCGGCACCACGCGCGATTCCATCTTCGTCGATTTCGAGCGCAATGGCCGCAAGTACACCCTGATCGACACCGCCGGGGTGCGGCGCAAGGGGCGGGTGACCGAGGCGGTCGAGAAGTTCTCCGTGATCAAGACCCTGCAGGCGATCGAGGACGCCAACGTCGCTGTGCTGGTGCTCGACGCCCAGCAGGACGTGGCCGATCAGGATGCCCATATCGCCGGCTTCATCCAGGAGGCCGGTCGTGCCCTGGTGGTGGCGGTGAACAAGTGGGATGCGGTGGACAGCTACCGGCGCGAGCAGGTCAAGCGCGAGATCGCCCTGAAGCTGGGTTTTCTCGATTACGCCAAGTTCCACTTCATCTCCGCCCTGCACGGCAGCGGGGTGGGCGAGCTGCTCAAATCGGTGAACGAGGCCTATGCCGCGGCCATGGCCAAGCTGCCCACGCCCAAGCTGACCCGGGTGTTGCAGGAGGCGGTGGCCAAGCACGCCCCGGCCAAGACCGGCCTGTTCCGGCCCAAGCCGCGCTATGCCCACCAGGGCGGCAGCAACCCGCCCGTCATCGTGATCCACGGCAATGCCCTGGAACACATGGCGGACAGCTATCGCCGCTATCTGGAAAACACCTTCCGCGCGGCCTTCAAGCTGCAGGGCACGCCGCTGCGGGTGGAGTTCAAGGCCAATGTGAACCCCTACGAGGGCAAGAAGCCCAAGCCCCTGACCGAGCGCGAGGCCAAGCGCGCTCATCGCCAGCGCATCCGCCGGCGCAAGATCTTCAGCAAATAGGGCCCGTTTTGGGGCTGGCTAACCGGATTTGCCCATCTTTTGATAGTGGATGCAAAATGCGCACATCCCTGGTGAAAGGCAAGGCATGAATCCGACAGAAGCCACGGCGCAGACCGCCGCGCAGGAAATCCGCGAGATCCGCCTCAACCCCATCGTGCCGGCCGAGAGCGTGCTGGTGGCCACCGCCCGTTCCATGCGGCCGAAGAAGGCGGAGGAGCTGGCACCGCGCGACACCCGCAAGCATGTCGAGACCTGCCCCTTCTGCCGGGGCAACGAGGACAAAACCCCGCCCGAGCTCTTGCGCCTGCCCGAGGGCAGCGCCGACTGGCAGCTGCGCCTGGTGCCCAATCTCTACCCGGTGCTGGGCGACGATCGGCAGGACGCCAATTTCGCCTTCGGCCTGCAACAAACCATCGACGGCTACGGCCGGCACGAGGTGTTCGTCGACCACCCGGAGCATGGCGCCGCCATCCACGAATGGAGCGAGGACCACCTGGCCCTGGTGTTCGGCGCCTACCGTGACCGCATGCGGGCCCTGTATGCCTCGGACAAGCGGCTGAAATACGTCCTGGTGTTCAAGAATTTCGGCCCCGCCGCCGGCGCTTCGATCCCCCACACCCACAGCCAGATCATCGCCATGCCGGTGGTGCCGGAGAACGTGGCGGCCGAGGTGCACAACAGCGCGGTGCATTACGGCAAGCATCACTATTGCATCTTCTGCGCCCTGCTCGACGAGGCGCTCACCTTCGAGGCCACCATCTACGACCGCGTCTCGGGCCAGATCCGGCGCAAGATCAGCGTCGGCCAGTATGTGATCGAGCGCGGCCAGCACTTCATCGCGGTGAAACCCTTCGCCAGCCGCTACGAATGGGAGGTGCACATCCTGCCGCTCAAACACGAGAGCGACTACCTCAATGTGAGCGATGAGCAGTTGGCCGATTTCGCCCGGGTGATGCGGCGCACCATGGCCCGGCTCGATGCGGTGATCGGCGGCGCCCAGTACAACTACTTCCTGCATTCGGTGCCGCACGACGCGAATTGCGCACAGCATGCAGCGAGTTATCACTGGCATCTGGAGATTTGCCCCCGCACCTCGATCCCCACCGGCTTCGAGCTGGGCTCCGGCTTGTTCGTCAACACCATCAGCCCGGAGGCGGCCGCCGAGCGGCTGCGCCACGCCCTGCCGGAATGAGGTGCTCCCCTGGTAGCCGTCTGGGCCGGCGGCGCGGCGCGCGCCCGCTCCAGGCGGCTGCGTGGGGGCTGCAATCGCCCAATCGAGAATGACCATGTCGCAGCAACCCGAGTCTGAATCCCAAGCCAGCCTCGCCGCGTACCAGCAGGCCCTGACCGAGGCGAACCGCCACATCGAACGGCTGAACGCCCTGCGCCGCCTGGTGACCCGGCGCGACGACACGGTCGATCCGATCGATGCCCTGCTCGCCCTGGCCGCCCAGACCCTGCACATGGAAGTGGCCGTGCTGGGCGACTTCACCGAGGTCTATACCGCCCGCTATGTCTACGGCGAGATCGGGCTCATCGAGGTCGGCGCCACGGTGCCGGTCACCGACACCGTCTGCCAGCGCGTGCAGCAGAGCAAAGCGCCGATCGTGATCGAGGACCTTGCCCGCGAGCCGCAGCTCGCTGACAGCGTGCTGGTGAGCGAGCGCAAGATCCGCAGCTATATCGGCTTGCCGGTCTGGGAGGGGGGCGGGGTGCGCCACGTTCTGGCCTTGTTCAGCCGGCAACCCCTGGCCGCCCCCCTGGGCGAGGCCGATCTCGCCTTTTTGGAACTGCTCGCCGCCTGGCTCGGCAGCCACCTGCAGCAGCGTCAGCAGCAGGAGCTGCTCGAGCGCCTGGCGCTGACCGACCCACTGACCGGCCTGCTCAACCGGCGTGCGGCCGAGCGCCGGCTGGCCGAGGAATTCGCCCGGGCCAAGCGCCACGACGAGGGTTTCGCCCTCGCCCTGATCGATGTCGACCGGTTCAAATCGATCAACGACCGTTATGGCCACGCGGTCGGCGATCAGGTGCTCAAGGGCTTGGCCCGCCTGCTCGACGAGGAAAGCCGCAGCGAGGACTGGGTGGCACGCTGGGGCGGCGAGGAATTCCTGCTCATGTTGCGCAAGGCCGATCTGAAAGAGGCGATATACATCGTCGAGCGCATTCTGCAGAAGGTGCGCAGCAGCCCAATCAAGACCAAGGTCGGCGCGATCGGGGTGACCGCGAGCGCCGGTATCGGCTATCCGGGGCGGGAGGACGCCGATATCCAGGTCGCCCTGGCCGAGGCCGATGCCTGCCTGTATCAGGCCAAGCAGCATGGGCGCGATCGGGTGGAAGGGCGCAGCCGGCCCGGTGGCATCCTGTGGATGACCCAGGCGGTGAAAAGCGCGGTGCGCGAAGGACGCATCCGGTTGGCGACCCAGCCCATCGTCGACCTGGCGACCGGGGCGGTGGTGGCGGACGAGTCGCTGGCACGGCTGGTGACGCCGGACGGCAGCGTCTTGGCGGCCGGGCAGTTCATCGACACCGCCGAGGGCCTGGGCCTGATGGTGGAGATCGACCGGCAAATCACCCAGCAGGCCCTGGCGCGCTGCAGCACGCTGCTGACGGCGGGGCGGCTGCAGCCGGATTACGCCCACTTCGTCAATCTCTCGCCCCAGTTCCTCGCGCGCAAGGACCTGGTCACGGAGGTGCTGACCAACGCCCAGCGTTTCTGCGAGACCTGCGGCATCAACATGGGGCCGGTCAAGCCCGTGGTGTTCGAGATCACTGAGCGCCAGTTCCTGAGCAATCTCGACAGCCTGGAGGCGGATCTGCAACCCCTGCTCGACTTCGGTTTTCGCCTGGCCCTGGATGATTTCGGCAGCGGTTATTCCTCCTTCCTGTATCTGGCCCGGCTGCCGATCAGCTTTCTCAAGATCGAAGGCTGGATGGTGGCCAATATGCAGCGCGAGCGAAAGATCGCCGCCATCATCGAAAGCCTGGCGCGCTTCTGCCGCGATCAGGGCATCATCACCGTGGCCGAATGGGTGGAGGACGCGCAAACCGCCCGTCTGCTGCGGGAGATGGGCGTGGATTGGGCCCAGGGCTGGTACTTCGGCCGGCCGGAACTGGCCCAGGAATGAACCTGGTTGATTTATGCCTATCCTAGGTCTTTGTAAATGCGCTAGAATTTCCGGCACAAACGACAACACCGCTTGAATCGAGGCAACGACAATGAGCAAAGGGATGCTGCTGCAAGACCCGTTCCTGAACGCCCTGCGCAAGGAAGAGGTGCAAGTGTCCATCTACCTGGTCAACGGCATCAAGCTGCAAGGCCAGATCGAGAGCTACGACCAGTACGTGGTCCTGCTCAAGAATGCGGTGACCCAGATGATCTACAAGCACGCCATTTCCACCATCGTGCCGGCCCGCCCGGTCGTGCTCAACCAGGACAGCAGCGCCTGACCACCCTTCGATGTTCGATCGCCCGGAGGCGGGCGGGACGGTCGTCCTGGTCAGCCTCGATTTCGGTAGTCCCGATTACCAAGACAGTCTGAACGAACTGGTCCTGCTCAGCCAAAGTGCCGGCTATGAGGTGGCCGCCATCGTCGAGGGCCGGCGCAGCAAGCCCGATGCCGCCCTGTTCGCGGGCTCCGGCAAGGTCGAGGAGATCGCGGCCGCCCTGCGCGAGACGGGGGCCGGCCTGGTCATCTTCAACCACGAGCTGTCGCCGATCCAGGAACGCAACCTGGAGCGCGCCCTGCAATGCCGGGTGCTCGACCGCACCGCCCTGATCCTGGACATCTTCGCCCAGCGCGCCCGTTCCGGCGCGGGCAAGCTCCAGGTCGAACTGGCCCAGCTCAAGCACGCGGCCACCCGCCTGGTGCGCGGCTGGACCCACCTCGAGCGCCAGCGCGGCGGCATCGGCGTGCGCGGCGGCCCGGGCGAGAAGCAGATCGA
>DDKN01000012.1 GCA_002339725.1 Thiobacillus sp. UBA2597 | reverse complement strand
TACCACTTCATCGGCAAGGACATCCTCTATTTCCACGCCCTGTTCTGGCCGGCCATGCTGGCGTTTTCCGGTTACCGCACCCCGAGCGCGGTGTTCGCCCACGGTTTTCTCACCGTCAACGGCCAGAAGATGTCCAAGTCGCGCGGCACCTTCATCACCGCCGAGAGCTATTTGAAGCACCTGAACCCGGAGTGGCTGCGCTATTACTACGCAGCCAAGCTGTCTTCCAGCATGGAGGACATCGACCTCAACCTGGACGACTTCACGGCACGGGTGAACGCCGACCTCATCGGCAAGTTCATCAACATCGCCAGCCGCTCGGCCGGCTTCATCACCAAGCGCTTTGGCGGCAAGCTGGGCCAGGTGCCGGCGCGCCAGGAACTGTTGGCCACCCTGCAAAAGGCCGCCGACGGCATCGCCGAACTGTACGAAGCGCGTGAATACGGCCGGGCGCTGCGCGAAGTGATGGCCCTGGCCGACCTGGCCAACCAGTACGTCGACAGCCACAAGCCCTGGGAGATCGCCAAGCAGGCCGGGCGCGAGGCCGAGCTGCACGAGGTCTGCACCGTGGCGCTCAATGCCTTCCGCCTGCTCGCGCTCTATCTCAAGCCCGTGCTGCCGAAGCTGGCCGAGCAGGTCGAGGCCTTCCTCAACCTCGCGCCGCTCAGCTGGGCCGATGCCGGCCAGCTGCTTTGCGACCACGCCATCAACGAATACAAGCACCTGATGACCCGCATCGACCCCAAACAGATCGAGGCCATGATCGAAGCGAACAAGGAAACCCTGGCGGTGCCGGCACCGACGCCCGAGCCGCATTCCCCGCAGCGCCACGCCGAACATCAGCAGCAGGCGGCGCACCCCTCACCCCTGCCCTCTCCCCAAGGGGGCGAGGGGGTGATTTCGATCGACGACTTCGGCAAGGTCGATCTGCGCATCGCCAAGATCGTCAATGCCGAGCAGGTCGAGGGCGCGGAGAAGCTGCTCAAGCTCACGCTCGACATCGGCAGCGGCACCCGCACCGTGTTCGCCGGCATCAAGTCGGCCTACCGGCCGGAAGACCTGGTCGGCCGGCTCACCGTGATGGTGGCCAACCTCGCCCCGCGCAAGATGAAGTTCGGCCTGTCCGAGGGCATGGTGCTGGCCGCCTCGGATGAGCGGGGCGGCCCCTTCCTGCTGGCGCCCGACAGCGGCGCCCAGCCGGGCATGCGGGTGAAGTAGGAAACTTCACGGGCGCGCGCCGCTCTGAACGCCATGGACCTCATCACCGACGAATTCCTTTCCCTGGCCGAGGCGGGCGGTCAAACCGACCAGCCGCGCAGCCCGCTCGAGCGCACCTCCAGTCGCGCCCTGGCCTGTATCGAGTTCACCTTGCACTGGCAGTCGGAACAGGCGCGCCACAGCGACCTCTATGTCGCCAGCCCGGTCAACCTCTGGCGTGATTTCTTCCCGCCCGAGGTCGAGGCGGCCGTGCTGGACCAACCGGTGGGCCACAGCGTGCGCCTGCACTGCCCCCCGGGCAGCCTGGTGCCGGCCTATCTTGCCAGCGACTGCCTGGACATCCCCGACACCCGCTTCAACCGGCAACGCCAGCCCCAGCGCGTGATCGAGCCGCGCGCCGGCCGCTTCTATCCGCGCGGTTTCATCGCCGGGGTGAAGGGCATCTATTCCGAAGACATGACGCCCTTCCGCGTCGGCCGCGTGCAAGGCGACAGTCTCACGGTGGACCTCAACCATCCCCTCGCCGGGCGCGAGCTGAGCCTCGGTATCCGCATCCTCGAGGCCTGGCAGGCCGGAGTGGAAACCGGCGGCCGTGCCAGCGACATCGCCGAGCTCATCGCCGGCAAGGGGCCGGGCATGCAGGCCCGCTGGCGTGGCGAGCCGACCGATTTCTTCACGGGCACGCCCTTCGCCCGCGGCGACAGCTCGAACGACGCGGCGTTCTATGCCAAGCCGCGCCTGGTCGACCACCTCGACCGCCTCGCCCTCAAGCAGGTGGAAAAGCTCTACGGCCGGCTCTTGCCCCGGGGCGGCCGCGTGCTCGACCTGATGACCAGCTGGAAGTCGCATCTGTCCGAAGCGGCGCCGGCACAGGTCGTCGGCCTGGGCATGAACGCCGAGGAACTGGCGGCCAACCCCGTCCTCGGCGAGCGGTTGGTGCAGGACCTCAACCAGCAGCCCAAGCTGCCCTTCGCCGAGGCCGAATTCGACGCCGCAGTCTGCACCGTCTCGGTCGAATACCTCACCCGGCCGCTCGAGGTCTTCCAGGAAGTGGCCCGGGTGCTTAAGCCGGGCGCCCCCTTCGTGCTCACCTTCTCCAACCGCTATTTTCCGCCCAAGGTGATCCGGGTCTGGGAGGACTGCCACCCGTTCGAGCGCATGGGTCTGGTGTTGGAGTATTTCCAGCGCGCCGGCGGCTTCACCGATCTGGCGACCTTCTCCCTGGTCGGCCTGCCCCGGCCGGCGGACGACAAGTACGCCGATCGCATGGCCTATTCCGACCCGGTCTATGCCGTGTGGGGCACGAAGGCGTGAGCCAAACCCTTCACCTGCGCATCCACGGCCGGGTTCAGGGCGTCTGGTTCCGCGATTCCATGTGCCGCGAGGCCGAGCGCCTGAATGTCTGCGGCTGGGTGCGCAACCGGTGCGACGGCACGGTGGAGGCCGTGGTCCAGGGCGAGACGGCGGCGGTGCAGGCGATCGTCGCCTGGGCCCAGCGGGGTCCGTCCCGGGCGCAGGTCGAGCGGGTGGAGATCGGCCCGGGCGACGGGACATACGCCGACTTTGAACAATGGCCCACCGCCTAAAGCCCTGTGCTTGGCAGGGCCAAGTCAGCGGCCGGCCGCCGGGCACAGTACAATAGCGCGCATCCCCGAGGCCGCTCGGGTCATGCCAACAGGGCCGAGTCACCAGCATGTCCATCGTCATCAAGACCCCGGAAGAAATCGAAAAGATGCGCGTCGCCGGCCGCCTGGCCTCCGAGGTGCTCGACTACATCACCCCCTTCGTCCAGCCCGGCATCAGCACCGAGGAGCTCGATCGGCTCTGCCACGACTACATGGTCGACGTGCAGGGCACGATCCCGGCCCCGCTCAACTATGCGCCGCCCGGCCATCAACCCTACCCCAAATCGATCTGCGCCTCGGTCAACCATCAGGTCTGCCACGGCGTGCCCGGCGCGAAAAAACTGCGCGCCGGCGACATCGTCAACCTCGACATCACGGTGATCAAGGACGGCTGGCACGGCGACACCTCGCGCATGTTCGCGGTCGGCACGCCCAGCATCCTGGCCCGGCGTCTGATCGACATCACTTACGACTGCATGTGGAAGGGCATCCAGATGGTGCGGCCGGGCATCCGGTTCGGCGACATCGGCCATGCCATCCAGCAGCATGCCGAGGCCAATGGCTTCTCGGTGGTGCGCGAGTTCTGCGGCCACGGCATCGGCAGCAAATTCCACGAGGAGCCGCAGGTGCTGCACTACGGCAAGCCCGGCACCGGGGCCGTGCTGCAGCCGGGCATGATCTTCACCATCGAACCCATGATCAATGCCGGCCGGCGCGACATCCGCATGCTGAACGACGGCTGGACCGTCGTGACCAAGGACCACAGTCTGTCGGCGCAATGGGAGCACACCGTGCTGGTGACCGAGACCGGCTACGAGGTGCTCACCGTCTCGGCCGGCAGCCCGCCACCGCCGGCCTTCGTGTCGGCACGCGCCGCCGACTTGAATACGGGGCATGAACAGCGGGTCTGAACGCCTCGCCCACTGGCGGGCACAGTTGCAGGCCGCGCGCGAAGACCTCTACCGCAGCTACCATGCCCATCGCCGCCCCGCCCCGCTGCTGGCGGGCCTGAGCCAGGCGGTCGACCGGCTGCTGCGCGCGATCTGGCAGGACCACGATCTGCCCTGCACCACGGCCCTGGTGGCGGTGGGCGGCTATGGCCGGGCCGAGCTCTATCCCCAATCCGACATCGACCTTTTGTTCCTGCTCGACGACCAACTGGATGAGGCCGAGTGCGCCCGTTTCGAGCCGCTGATCGGCCTGCTCTGGGATGTCGGACTGCCCATCGGCCACAGTGTGCGCCGGCTGTCGGAATGCCTGGATGAGAGTCGCAAGGACATCACCATCCAGACCAATCTTCTGGAGGCCCGCTTCCTGGCCGGTGACAAAGCCCTGTTCGGCCGCTTCCAGCAGGCCTTCGCCCGCCAGCTCGACCCCCAGGCCTTCCTCGAGGCCAAGCTTCTGGAACAGAACAACCGCCACGGCCGCTTCGCCGACCGCGCCATGCTGCTGGAGCCCAACCTGAAGGAGAGCCCGGGCGGCCTGCGCGACCTGCACACGGTGCAATGGGTGAGCCGCGCCCTGGGCCTGCCCTGGCACCTGGCCGGCCTGGCGCGCGCGGGTCTGCTCGAGCCGGCCGAGGTGCGCCGTCTGAGCGCGGCGTTGCGCCTGGTCAGCCGGCTGCGCATCGAACTGCATCTGGCCGCCAAACGGCGCGAGGACCGGCTGCTGTTCGAATACCAGGAACCGCTGGCCCAGGCATTCGGCCTGACCGCCCAGGGCGGGCGCCGCGCCGCCGAGCTCCTGATGCAGCGCTACTACCAGGCCGCGCGCGAGATCAGCTTCGCCAACGAGCTCCTGCTCGGCATCCTGCGCCAGCGGCAAAAGCCCATCGTCGAGATCGCCCCGATCGCCGATGCCCCGGGTTTCCTGCATCGCGGCAACCGGCTCGACCTGGCCGATGAAAATCTCTATGAACGCAGGCCAGAGGCGATCTTCCAGACCATCCTGGTCCTGCAGCGGCATCCCGAACTCCAGGGCCTGACGCCGAATGCCTATCGCGCCCTGTGGCGGGCGAGCCGGCGCATCGATGCCGACTTTCGGCGCAATCCGGCCAACCGGGCCGCCTTTCTCGACATCCTGCGGCAGCCGCGCGGCGTGACCCAGGCCACGCGGCTTTTGCACCGGCTCGGCATCCTGGGCCGCTATTTGCCGGCCTTCGGCCGCATCACCGGCCAGTTGCAGCACGATCTGGTGCACATCTATCCGGTCGACGAGCACACCCTGATGGTGCTGCGTAACCTGCGCCGGCTGGCGCTGTCCGAGTTCGCCCACGAATTCCCCCTGGCGCATCGCCTGATGCGCGAATTCAAGCGGCACGACCTGCTCTATCTGGCCGCCCTGTTCCACGACATCGCCAAAGGCCGCGGCGGCGACCATTCGACCCTGGGCACCGTCGATGCCCGCCGCTTCGGCCAGGCGCATGGCATGGCCAAGGCCGATGTCGACCTGGTCGCCTGGCTGGTGCGCGAGCACCTCTCGCTTTCGCGCACGGCACAGAAAGAGGATCTCTCCGACCCGGAGGTGATCACCGCCTTCGCCCGCCGCTGCGGCAGCGTCGAACGGCTGACCGCGCTGTATCTGTTGACCATGGCCGACATCCGCGGCACCAACCCCAGGATCTGGAACGCCTGGAAGGAAAAGCTGCTGCGCGAGCTGTATCTGGCCAGCCGGCGCGTGCTGGAGGGCGGTGCCCCGGTGCAGGACGACATCGAGGCAAAAAAGGAGCAGGCGCGCGCCGCCTTGCGCCTGTATGGCTACGAGCCCGGGGCCGAGCAGGTGCTGTGGAGCAAGCTGGACGACGTCTATTTCCTGCGTCACGAAGCCCAGGCGATCGCCTGGCAGACCCGGCGCCTGCTGCCCCTGCTCGGCCGCGGCGAGCGCCTGATCGTGCGCGCCCGGCTCGCCCCGATCGGCGAAGGGGCCGAGGTGCTGGTCTACGCCCCGGACGAGCCCGGGCTGTTCGCCCGCATCTGCGGCTTTTTCGCCGGCATGCAGTACACCGTGCTGGAGGCCAAGGCCCACACCACGCGCGATGGCTTCGCCCTCGACAGCTTCCTGGTCATGGACGAGGCCAACCGCGCCGTCGCCTATCGCGACGTGCTGAGCTACATCGAATACGAATTGCGCGCGGCCCTGCAGGCGAAGCGGCCGTTGGCCGGCCTGGGCGGACTGCGCCTGTCACGCCGCCTGAAGTACTTTCCGATCGAGCCCGAGCTGACCTTGAGCCCGAGCGACAGCGGTCACAGCCACGTGCTCTCGTTCACCGCGGGCGACCGGCCCGGCCTGCTCTACGACGTGGCCCGCATCCTGAGCCGATACCAGGTCGAACTCAGCAGCGCCAGGGTCAACACCCTGGGCGGCCGGGCCGAGGACGTCTTCGTGCTCAAGGGGGATGCGCTGGACGAGCCGGCAGCACGGCTTGCCCTGGAGAAGGACCTGCTCGCCGCCCTGCAGCCGGCCTGATCCAATCCACGCTTGCTCTGTAGGGTGTGCGCACCAGTGGATGATGCGCACGGCGCATCCTACGATTGGCCCGGCTCGGGCAAGCCCTTCTCCAGGCGATAGATCCAGGCCAGCAACTCGGCCACGGCGATATACAAGGTGGGTGGAATGCGCTCGTCCAGATCCACCTGCATCAGCAGGCTGACCAGCTCGGGCGACTCGTGCACGAACACGCCGGCCGCTTTGGCCCGGCGGATGATCTCCTCGGCCAAAAGGCCCCGCCCCTTGGCCACCACGCGCGGCGCCGCCTCGGTCTCGTTGTAGGCCAGGGCCACGGCCTCGAGCGGCTTAGCCGGCTGTGCCATCACCCGCCTCCCTTTCGGTCGAGCCCAACGCGAACTGCAGTGCCAGCAGCTTGAGCCCGGCCGCCTCCAGCCGGTCAGTCAAGAGCGGCGCGGCTTCGCGCATCCGGGCCAGGGTCTGGCCATCGTCCGCCCGCAGGCGAAAGCGCAGGCCCTGCGCCATGAGATCGATCTCGGCGAACACCCCGCCCAGGCGCGGCAGCGTCAAACGCATCTGGGTGCGCCAGGCCGGCGCCTCCTGCTCGCCCTGGCCCTCGCCCTCCGGCCGCTCCTCGATCTGCCAGTGCAGCAGCTGGCCCGGCCAGGCCTGGCCCTGCCAGACGAAGGGCTGGCCCTCGAGCATCTGCACCTGGCGCCCGGCCAGGCGGGCCGCCGTCTCCGGCATGCCGTCGAGCTCGGCCACCCGGTTGCCGGCAAATTCGGCCTGGGCCAGCTTGGCCTGCGGCTGGCGCTGTAGCTCGGCCAGGGTCTGCTCGCCGCGCACCCAGCGCGCCTGATTCGCCTCGTAGAACAGGCCGCTGGTCTTGACCGCCTGACGCAGGGGACCGAGCCAGGCCTCGGCCTCGGCCGAGCCTTCCGGCAGGAGGGGTGCCGGGGCGAGCAAGGCCGCGCTGGCCGCCCCGGCCGTCATGCCCGGCAGCGCGGGCGCAGGC
>DDKN01000057.1 GCA_002339725.1 Thiobacillus sp. UBA2597 | reverse complement strand
ATATACCTTGCCGGTACTGTGACGCTCCGGTTACTTTTCCGGCGCGGCATTTTGTCGCAGGCGCAAAAAAAATATTCAAGAGACACCCGCGGATGCGCCGACCGCTTAGATGGAGGAAGACTATGGGACTTCGACGTGCCTTGCCCGTCGTGCTGGCCGCTGCCTGCGCCAGCCTGGCCGCTGCGGCCTGGGCCGATTATCAGATCAACTTCCCGCCACCGAAGAGCAGTCTCGCCTATGCGATCAACGACCTGCACATCCTCATCATGTGGGTCTGCGTGGGCATCTTCATCGTGGTGTTCGGCACCATGTTTTACGCCATCTGGAAGCACCGCAAATCGGTCGGCCACCAGGCTGCGCAATTCCACGAGAGCACCACGGTCGAGATCATCTGGACCGCCATCCCGTTTCTGATTTTGATCGGCATGGCCTGGCCCGCGACCCGCCTGATCCTCGAACAGAAAGACACCAGCAACCCGGACGTCACCATCAAGGTGACCGGTTATCAGTGGAAGTGGGAATACGATTACCTGCAGGACGGGGTGAAGTTCATGAGCGTGCTGGCCACCCCGCGCGAGCAGATCGAGAACAAGGCCCCCAAGGGTCCCAACTATCTGCTGGAGGTGGACGAGCCGATGGTGGTGCCGGTCGGCAAGAAGGTGCGCCTCTTGCTCACCGCCAACGACGTGATCCACGCCTGGTGGGTGCCGGCGCTCGGCGTCAAGCAGGACACCATCCCCGGCTTCATCCGGGATGCCTGGTTCACCGCGACCGAGCCCGGCACCTATCGCGGCCAGTGCGCCGAGCTGTGCGGCAAGGACCACGGCTTCATGCCCATCGTGGTCGAGGTCAAATCCGAGGCCGACTACGCGGCCTGGCTGGCCGACAAGAAGGCCAAGGTTGCAGCGGCAGCGGCCGATGCCGGCAAGGTCTTCAGCAAGGAGGAGCTGATGGCCCGCGGCGCCACGGTCTACAACGCCAACTGCGCCTCCTGCCACATGCCGGACGGCAAGGGCCTGCCGGGCGTGTTCCCGGCCATCACCGGCTCCAAGGTGGCGACCGGTGCCAAGGCGGGCCATATCGGCATCGTGCTCGCCGGCAAACCGGGCAGCGCGATGCCGGCCTTCGGTCCGCAGCTGAATGACGCCGATATCGCCGCGGTGGTGACCTACCAGCGCAACGGTCTGGGCAACAGCACGGGCGACCTGGTCCAGCCGGCCGAAATCAAGGCCCTGCGCAAATAAAGAGAGAGGAGATGACCATGCAAGCACACGCGTTGGAGCACGAGCACGGTCACGGCGCCCCCAGCGGCCTGATGCGCTGGGTGACCACGACCAATCATAAAGACATCGGCACCCTGTACCTGTGGTTCGCCGCGGTGATGTTCCTGTTGGCCGGCTCGATGGCCATGGCCATCCGGGCCGAGCTGTTCCAGCCCGGCCTGCAGCTGGTGAGCCCGGATTTCTTCAACCAGCTCACCACCCTGCACGGCCTGATCATGGTGTTCGGCGTGATCATGCCGGCCATGACCGGCTTCGCCAACTGGCAGGTGCCGCTGATGATCGGGGCGCCCGACATGGCCTTCCCGCGCATGAACAACTGGAGCTTCTGGATCCTGCCGGCGGCGGCGATCCTGCTGGTGATCTCCCTGTTCCTGCCGGGCGGCGCCGCCGCCGCGGGTTGGACCCTGTATCCGCCGCTCTTCATCCAGGGCGGCATCAGCTACGACCTGACCATCTTCGCCATCCACATCCTGGGCGCGTCATCGATCATGGGCTCGCTCAACATCATCACCACCATCCTCAACATGCGGGCGCCGGGCATGACCCTGATGAAGATGCCGTTGTTCGTCTGGACCTGGCTGATCACCGCCTTCCTGCTGATCGCGGTGATGCCGGTGCTGGCCGGCGCGGTGACCATGCTGCTGACCGACCGCAACTTCGACACCCACTTCTTCAACGCGGCGGGCGGCGGCGACCCGGTGCTGTTCCAGCATGTGTTCTGGTTCTTCGGCCACCCCGAGGTGTACATCCTGATCCTGCCGGCCTTCGGCATCGTGTCGCAGATCATCCCGACCTTCGCGCGCAAGCCGCTGTTCGGCTACGCCTCGATGGTCTACGCCACCGCCTCGATCGCCATCCTCTCCTTCCTGGTCTGGGCCCACCACATGTTCACCGTGGGCATGCCCGCGGTCGGCCAGCTCTACTTCATGTACGCCACCATGCTGATCGCCGTGCCGACCGGGGTGAAGGTGTTCAACTGGGTGGCCACCATGTGGCGGGGCAGTTTGACCTTCGAGACCCCGATGCTGTTCGCCATCGCCTTCGTCGCCCTGTTCACCATCGGCGGCTTCACCGGCCTGGTGCTGGCCATGGCCCCGGTCGACATCCAGCTGCATGACACCTATTACGTGGTGGCCCACTTCCACTACGTGCTGGTCTCGGGCGCGCTGTTCGCGATCTACGCCGGCGTCTACTACTGGCTGCCGAAGTGGACCGGCCACATGTACAACGAGACCCTGGGCAAGTGGCACTTCTGGCTGTCGATGATCTCGTTCAACGTGTTGTTCTTCCCGCAGCATTTCCTGGGCCTGGCCGGCATGCCGCGCCGGATCCCGGATTACGCGGTGCAGTTCACCGAGTTCAACATGATTTCCTCGATCGGCGGCTTCGTGTTCGGTGCCAGCCAGATCCTGATGTTGATCGTGGTGTTGCAATGCATCCGCGGCGGCAGGAAGGCCGAAGCCAAGCCCTGGGAAGGCGCCCAGGGTCTGGAGTGGACTGTGCCCTCGCCGGCGCCGTACCACACTTTCGAAACGCCGCCGGTGGTGAAGTGATGGATGCGGCCCGCGCCCGGAACATCCGCCTGGCCCTGCTGTTGGCGCTGATTCCGCTGGGCCTGTTCATCCTCACCCTGCTGGGGTTCGTCAGGTGAGCACCAGCGTTGCTCAGGCCAACCGTGTGCTGTTGCGCCGGCTGTCATTGCTTGCGCTGGCCATGTTCGGCTTCGGCTTTGCCCTGGTGCCGCTGTATGACGTGTTGTGCGACATCACCGGCCTGAACCGGGGCGACATCCAGGCCCTGGCCAGGAACACCCAGGTCGACTACAGCCGGCCGGTACGGGTGGATTTGGTGGCCAGCGTGCCCCAGGGAGTGCCGATGCGGCTGACCGCGCCCAGCCGGCCGGTCACGGCCCACCCGGGCGAACTGGTGCAGACCGAGTTCGTGCTGGAGAACCTGAGCGACCGCCCGCTCATCGCCCAGGCCATCCCCAGCTACGACCCTCCGCTGATGGCGAAGTACTTCAAGAAGATCGAATGCTTCTGCTTTCGTGAACAGCGTCTGGCGCCGGGGGAGCGGCGCACGATGCCGTTGATGTTCGTGCTGGACCAGGCGATGCCGGCCGGTCTGCCGACCATCGCCATGGCCTATACCATGTACGAGAGCCCGAGCGCGCCGAAGCGATGAGCGTGCGCCGGGTCTGCCAAGCGGTCTTCTGGAGCTTCTTCGGGGTCAGGAAGGGGCGCGATCTGGAGTCCGATGCGGCACACATCAAGCCGGTGCACATCGTGCTGGCCGGTATGTTGGGGGCGGTGATATTTGTGGTTTCGTTGATCGTGTTGGTGAGTTGGATCACGCACTGAAAGGGGGAGAACGAATGAGTGCGCAAAGCCATGGTGGTTACTATCTGCCGGCCCCGTCGTATTGGCCGATCCTGGGTTCGGCCGCGCTGCTCGGGCTGACGCTCGGCGCGACCCTGTTCATCCATCAGGTCGCCGGCGGCGGTTGGGTGCTGCTGGCCGGTTTCGCCCTACTGGTCTGGATGCTGTTCGGCTGGTTCGGTCAGGTCATCGGCGAAAGCGAGCAGGGCCTGTACAACCAGCAGGTCGATAGCGGCTTCCGCTGGAGCATGGGCTGGTTCATCTTTTCCGAGGTGATGTTCTTCGCCGCCTTCTTCGGCGCGCTGTTCTATGTGCGCACCCTGTCGGTGCCGGACCTGACCAGCGCCAACAACGCCCTGCTCTGGCCGGGTTATACCGGCGGCTGGCCGACCCAGGGACCGGGCATCAAAGAGGCCTTCGAGCCCATGGGCGCCTGGGGCATCCCGGCCTGGAACACCTTGATCCTGCTTTCCTCCGGTGTCACCGTGACCTGGGCCCACTGGGGCCTGAAGCGGGGCAACCGCACTCAGCTGATCGCGGGCCTCATCGCCACCGTGGCCCTGGGCCTGCTGTTTCTCGGCCTGCAGGCCTACGAGTACCACCACGCCTACACCGAGCTTGGGCTGACCCTGGGGGCCGGCGTCTACGGCGCGACCTTCTTCATGCTCACCGGCTTCCACGGCCTCCACGTGACCCTGGGCACCATCATGCTGATCACCATTTTGGGACGCAGCCTGGCCGGCCATTTCACGCCGGAGCGTCATTTCGCCTTCGAGGCGGTGTCCTGGTACTGGCACTTCGTGGACGTGGTCTGGCTCGGCCTGTTTATCTTCGTGTACTGGCTGTGAGGGGATACCGGCTACAGCCGGCCGGGCGTGATCAGGCCGGTGTAGCCGGCGATCATGAGCAGGAGGAAGAGCGTGAACGACAAACCGATGCGCCAGGTCAGGGCCTTGACCGTGCGGCTGCTGCCGCCCTTGTCCTTGACCAGGTAGACCAGCGCGCTGGCCAGGCTGAAGACGATGACCAACAACGCGGCGATCACGAAAATGCGCATGGGCTGCCTCTCTTGGCTGGGCGGTGATGGGGCAACATGAAATTGCCTGGCCGTATTGTAGCGTGGTTGCCGGTGGTGGCCGGCATCGCGGTCTTTCTCCTCGCCCTGGCCTTGGCCCAGTGGCAGTTGGACCGGGCCGAGCAGAAGCGGGCGTTGCAGGCGCGCTGGGAGGAGGGGGGGCGCCTGCCGGCCGAGCCGCTGGCCAGGCTGCCGGCGGTGTCGGATGCCTGGCTCTACCGGCGCGTGCGGCTGGCCGGCAGCTTTGCCGAGGGGTATCAGATCTACCTCGACAACCGGCTGCATCAGGGACGGGCGGGCTATCACGTGGTGGTGCCGCTCAGGCTGGCCGGCTCGGCGGAGTCGGTGCTGGTGAATCGGGGCTGGCTGCGGGCCGAGGCGGACCGGCGTCACGCCCCGTTTCTGTCGGTACCGTCGGGCGAGGTGGTGCTCGAGGGCATCTTGGTGCGGGCGCAGACGCGTTATCTGGAGCTCGGCCCGGATACGGTTCAGGGCAGGGTCTGGCAAAACCTGGATTTGCAGCGCTACCGTGATTTCTATGGCCGGGCGCTGCCGGATTGGCTGCTGCTGCAGACCAGCGAGCTTGACGATGGCCTGGTGCGGGCCTGGCCGCGGCTGGATGCCGGGGTCGACAAGCACATCAGTTATGCCGGCCAGTGGTTCGCCCTGGCGGCGACCAGTTTGGCCCTGACGCTGGTTTATCTGTGGAGATGGCGCCGTGGCGGCAATCAATCGCGGGCAGATTAAGCTGCTGTTGATCCTGGCCCTGTTTGTGGCCCCGTTCCTGCTGGCGGACCTGGCTTTCCGCTACTGGAAGCCGGACCGCTTCGGCAACTACGGCGAGCTGGTCGAGGCGACGCAACTGCAACCGGCCGGCCTGCAGGCGCCGGACGGCACGGTCTTCGACCTGGCCAGCCTGCGTGGCAAGTGGGTCTTGCTGCTGGTGCAGGCCGGCGCATGCGATGCCGCCTGTGAACGGAACCTGTATCTGATGCGGCAGGTGCGCCAGGCCACCGGACGCGAACAGGGGCGGATCGAGCGGCTTTTGCTGGCACCGCAGGCTCTGCCCGGCGCACTGGGGGCGGAGCACGCCGGCCTGCGCCAGGTGCGCTACCCGGATTGGGCGGCCCTAGGGCCCCAGCTGGCCGGGGCCAAGGGCGTGGGCCGGATCCATCTGGTCGATCCGCTCGGCCGCCTGGTACTGCGCTATCCGCCGGAGCCGGACGGCAGGCGGATGTTGAAGGATCTGCAGCGCCTGCTGAAGTATTCGCAGATTGGATGAGGGCGGCCAGGGAGGCTGCAAAGGAGCGAAAACATGGAAATGGTGACTGTCTGGAACCGGGCGCGCTGGCGCGATTACCTGGAATTGACCAAGCCGCGCGTGGTGGCGCTGATCGTGTTCACCGCCGTGATCGGCATGTTTCTGGCCGCGCCGGGCTGGCCGCCGCTCGGCTTGTTGCTGGTGGCCACCCTCGGCATCGGTTTGGCCGCCGCCGGGGCGGCTGCCTTCAACTGCCTGGTCGAGCGCACCATCGACGCCAGGATGGCGCGCACCCGGGCCCGCGCCACCGCGCGCGGCGAGGTCGGCCTGCCCCAGGCCCTGGTCTTCTCCGGCCTGCTGGCCGGGGCCGGTCTCTCGCTGCTCTATGCCTGGGTCAACCCGTTGACCATGTGGCTGACCCTGCTCACCTTCATCGGTTATGCCGGGGTCTACACCCTGTTCCTCAAGCCGGCGACGCCGCAGAACATCGTGATCGGCGGTGCCTCGGGCGCCATGCCGCCCGTGCTGGGCTGGGCGGCCATGACCGGCACGGTGGGCCATGAGGCCCTGTTGCTCTTCCTCATCATCTTTGCCTGGACCCCGCCCCATTTTTGGGCATTGGCGCTGTATCGCAAGGAAGACTACGCCCGTGCCGGCCTGCCCATGCTGCCGGTGACCCATGGCGAGGCCTTCACCCGCCTGAACATCCTGCTCTACACCCTGTTGCTGAGCGCGGTCACGTTGCTGCCGGTGGCGGTGAACATGGTGGGCCTGATCTATGTCGTGGCGGTGCTGGCGCTGGACGGCGTCTTCCTCGGCTTCGCCTGGCGTCTGTATCGGGCCTATTCGGTCGAACTGGCCAAGCGCACCTTCGCCTATTCGATCCTGTACCTGAGCCTGCTGTTCGCCGTGCTGCTGCTCGACCGGGCCTTCCCTTTGTAACCTCAACCTCGACGCATTTCCGACTTGCTCAATGCCATCCCTTGAGCCAATATAATCGGACATGGATATCCTAAGGAGTTGGATATGGTTTTATCCCGTACCAGCCAGTACGCGGTACAGGCCCTGATCTACATCGCCACCCAGCCGCCGGGTGAGCCGGTGCTGAACCGCGATATCGCGGATCGCCTCAATGTGCCTTCGGCCTATCTGGCCAAGATTCTGCAAAATCTGTGCAAGCAGGGGCTGCTCGACTCCTTCCGGGGTCGGCTGGGCGGCTTCTGCCTGCGTGAAGGCATGCACAAGACCAGCCTGATGCAGGTGCTGACCCTGACCGAAGGCCCCGCTTTTTCCAAAAACTGCATCCTCGGCCTCAAGGAATGCTCCGATGCCACGGCCTGTCCCATGCATTTCAAGTGGGTTCCGGTCAAGAAGAAGATCCTCGCCATGCTGGAGGATATGACGCTGGAAGAGCTGGCCAAGGCGGTGCAGACCGGCAAGTACCGCCTGGCCGATTTGCCCACGGGCGCCCTGGCCTAGGAGGCGCAATGAAAGTGGTCTGGTGGCTGGCGCTGGCGATCGGCCTGCTGACCGGCTGCAGCCAGCCTTCGACACCGCAGTTCACCGGCACGGACATCACCGGCGCGCCGTTCGGGCGCCAGTTCAGCCTGACCGACCATCAGGGTCAGCCGCGCAGGCTGGAGGACTTCCGGGGCAAGGCGGTGGCGATCTTCTTCGGCTATACCCATTGTCCCGACGTCTGTCCCACCACGCTGAGCGATCTCAAGGCCGCCATGCAACTGCTCGGCCCGGAGCTGGCGGCGCGGGTGCAGGTGCTGTTCGTCACGGTGGACCCGGAGCGCGACACGCCCGAGGTGCTGCGCCAGTATGTGCCCTATTTCCATCCGAGTTTCCTCGGGCTCTACGGCACGCCCGAGCAGATCGCGGCCACGGCGCGCGAATTCAAGGTGCATTACGCCAAGCACACCGAGGCCGGGGCGGGCGATTATCTGGTCGATCACACCGCGGCCACCTATGTCTTCGATCCGGAGGGGCGCATCCGCCTGTTCTGGCCCTATGGCCATCCGGCCGCCGACATGGCCCAGGACTTGAGGCAACTGCTGGGCCAAAGCTGAGGCAGGGGTCTGGTAGCAACTTACCGGTACAACTTGCGAGCGCCTCTGGCGGCGGCTATACTCCCGCGTCTTTTCGCACGGTCATTTTCGCTTCGCGTCCACGCGGGGCCGGTTTTGAAAGATGTAGCAACCTAGGAGAGGCGCCATGGCTGCGACCAGCAACCCGGCAACTGAGCAGTACAACTTCGACATCGTCAAAAAATTCGCCGTCATGACCCTGGTCTGGGGTGTGGTCGGCATGTTCGTCGGCGTGTATATCGCCTCCGAGCTGGCCTGGCCCTTCCTCAACTTCGACAGCCCCTACTTCTCCTTCGGCCGCTTCCGCCCGGTCCACACCAGCGGCGTGATCTTCGGCTTCGGCGGCTCGGCCCTGTTCGCCACGTCGTATTACGTCGTCCAGCGCACCTGCCAGACCCGGCTGTTCGCGCCCGGCCTGGCCACCTTTACCTTCTGGGGCTGGCAGGCGGTGATCGTGCTGGCCGCCCTGTCCTATGTCATGGGCTACAGCCAGGGGCGCGAATACGCCGAGATGGAGTGGCCGATCGACCTCTTGATCCTGTTCGTCTGGGTGGCCTATATGGCGGTGTTCATCGGCACCCTGATGAAGCGCAAGCAGCCGCACATCTACGTGGCCAACTGGTTCTACCTGGCCTTCATCCTGGCCACCGCCCTGTTGCACGTGTTCAACAACATCGCCATCCCGGTCGGCCTGTTCACCCTGAAGTCCTACAGCCTGTTCTCCGGCCCGCAGGACGCCATGACCCAGTGGTGGTACGGCCACAATGCCGTCGGCTTCTTCCTGACCGCCGCCTTCCTTGGCATGATGTACTACTTCGTGCCCAAGCACGCCGGCCGCCCGGTCTATTCCTATCGCCTGTCCATCGTCCACTTCTGGGCGCTGTCGTTCATGTACATGTGGGTCGGCACCCACCACCTGCACTGGACCGCCATCCCCGACTGGACCTCGACCCTGGCCGCGACCTTCTCCATCATGCTGCTGCTGCCGTCCTGGGGCGGCATGATCAACGGCATCATGACCCTGTCCGGTGCCTGGGACAAACTGCGCACCGACCCGGTGATGCGCTTCATGATCGTGGCCCTGTCGTTCTACGGCATGTCCACCTTCGAGGGCCCGCTGATGTCGCTGAAGGACGTCAACGCCCTGTCGCACTACACCGACTGGACCGTGGGCCACGTCCACTCCGGCGCCCTGGGCTGGGTCGCCATGATCTCCTTCGGCTCGCTCTATCACATGATCCCGCGCCTGTGGAACACCCAGATCTACAGCGTGCGCCTGGTCAACCTGCATTTCTGGCTCGCCACCATCGGCGTGCTGCTCTACATCACCGCCATGTGGATCTCCGGCATCATGCAGGGCCTGATGTGGCGCGCCTTCGACGACTTCGGCAACCTGCAGTACTCCTTCGTCGAGTCGGTCGCCGCCATGCACCCCTACTACGCCATGCGCGCCATCGGCGGCATGTTCTTCCTGTCCGGCATGGTGCTGATGGCGTACAACTGCGCCATGACCATCCGCCAGGGCCAGCGTGCCGCGCAAGCCGCACCCGCGGTCGCGCTGGCCAGCGCCTGATTTCGGAGACACGGCATGTTCAAGTTCAAGCACGAAAACCTGGAAACCAACGCCGGCATCCTGCTGGTGGCGACCATGCTGGCGATCAGCATCGGCGGTCTGGTCGAGATCGCCCCGCTGTTCATGATCGACAGCACCATGGAGAAGGTCGACGGCGTTCGCCCCTACACCCCGCTCGAGCAGCGCGGGCGCGACATCTACATCCGCGAGGGCTGCTACACCTGCCACTCCCAGATGATCCGCCCCTTCCGTGACGAGCAGCTGCGCTACGGCCACTATTCGCTGGCCTCCGAGTCGAAATACGACCACCCCTTCCAGTGGGGCTCCAAGCGCACCGGGCCGGACCTGGCCCGGGTCGGTGGCAAATACTCCAACGAGTGGCACGTCCAGCACCTGATCAAGCCCACCTCGGTGGTGCCCGAGTCGGTGATGCCGAATTACCCCTGGCTGCTGACCACCCCGCTCAACTACGCCGACATCGGTGACCGCATGCGCGCGCTGCGCATCACCGGCGTGCCCTATTCGGCCAATGCCGAGGAGTACCAGCGCAACGTCGCCCAATTCGGCGAGGCGGTGGCCAAGACCCTGCACATCCCGGACGCGCAGAAGAACCTGGTGGCCCAGGCGCAGGAAGGCAACTACGACGGCGACCGCACCAACGTGACCGAGATGGACGCCCTGGTGGCCTATCTGCAGGTGCTGGGCACCATGGTCGATTTCAGGCAGTACAAGCCTGAAGACTTGGTGAAGTACCGCTGATCGTGTTGGAGTGGCTGGCCCAGGCCGAAAATGCCAAATCGCTCGGCCTCGTGATCTTCTTCGTCACCTTCTGCGCCATCGTGCTCTGGGTGTACGGCAGCAAGAAACGCGGCGAGCGGCTTGAGCAACACAAGAATATTCCGTTCTTAGACGACGAAGACGAATCGAAGGACAAGTTTCATGGCTAACGAGACCCCGCGCACCTCCGTCCAGACGACCGGCCATGTCTGGGATGGCGACCTGCAGGAATACAACAATCCCCTGCCGGCCTGGTGGATCTATGGCTTCTACATCACCGTCGCCTTCGCGGTGATCTACTGGATCATCTATCCGTCCTGGCCCTTCGGCAAAGGCTTCCTGCCCGGGGTGAACTCGATCACCTACGTCAACGCCGAGGGCAAGGAAGAATCCTGGCACTGGAACACCCGCGCCAAGCTGCTGAAGGAGACCCAGGATGCGGCGGCCATCCAGAAGCCCTACTACGACAAGATCGCCAGCCTGTCCTATGAGCAGATCAGCAAGGATCCCGAGCTGTCGAGCTTCGTGCTCTCCGCCGGCAAGGCCATCTTCTCCGACAACTGCGCGCCCTGCCATCAGGCCGGCGGCCAAGGCAAGATCGGTCATTTCCCCAACCTGACCGACGACGACTGGCTCTATGGCGGCAGCTTCGACAAGATTCACGAAAGCATTCTCAAGGGGCGCCGTGGCTACATGCCGCCCTTTGCCGAGGCCCTGGAGCCGGCCCAGATCGACGCCCTGGCGCATTATGTCCTCAGCCTGTCCGGCCAGAAGGCCGAGCCGGCCAAGGCGGCCGAGGGCAACAAGCTGTTCCATTCCCAGACCGCTGCCTGTTACTACTGCCACGGCGACGACGCCAAGGGGCGCCCGATCATCGGCTCGGCCAATCTCACCGACAAGGTCTGGCTCTGGGCCGACGTGCCGGGCGCCAGGGACGATGCCGCCCGTGTCGCGGCGGTCAGACAGGTGATCGCCAACGGTCTGAACCGCGGCGTGATGCCGGCCTGGGAAGGACGGCTGAAGCCGGAACAGATCAAATTGCTCACCGTCTACGTCCACGAGCTGGGCGGTGGCAAGTAACCCCCAAGGCTGTGCCTCACTTCCCGAAACCCCGGCTTGCCGGGGTTTTGCCTTTGTAAAGTCCGCCTGCAGTGTCTGATCCATCCACGCCGCCCGAGCTCTACGCCAAACGCATTCCCATCGTGCCGCGCTCGATCAAGGGGCCGTTTCGCAACTTCAAAACCCTGATCCTGCTGCTGGGCTATGCCGTGTACTTCGGCCTGCCCTGGCTGCCCTGGCAACGCCAGGACGGCGCGCCCCAGGCGGTGATGTTCGACATCCCGGGCCGGCGTTATCTGTTGTTCGATCTGGTGGTGCATCCGCAGGAGGTGTTCTGGCTCGCCATCCTGTTGTTCATCGCGGCGGCCCTGCTGTTTTTCGTCACCGCCCTGGTCGGCCGTGCCTTCTGCGGCTATTTCTGTTTCCAGACCCTGTGGACCGACGCCTTCATCTGGATCGAGCACCTGATCCAGGGGGAGCGGCCGAACCGCCTCAAGCTGATGCGCGAGCCCTGGAGCAGTCGAGAAAAACTGCTCAAGGTCGGCCTCACCCGCCTGCTCTGGCTCGCCCTGTCGTTCTGGACCGCGCTCACCTTCGTCCTCTATTTCGGCTATGCCCCCGAGCTGATGCTCGAGTTCTTCACGGGCCAGGCGGCGGCCGCCGCCTATATCACCGTCTTGGTGCTGACGCTGACCACCTATCTGGCCGCCGGTGTCCTGCGTGAGCATGTCTGCATGTTCATCTGCCCCTATGGCCGGTTTCAGAGCGCGATGTACGACCCGGGCACGCTGTCGGTGCATTACGACAAACGCCGGGGCGAAGGCACGGCCGGCCGCATCCCGGCGCGTGCCGGCCTGCGCAGCCTGGAGGAGCGTCATGCCCAGGGCCACGGCGATTGCATCGACTGCGGCCTGTGCGTCCAGGTCTGTCCGGTCGGCATCGACATCCGCCAGGGCATGCAGTTCAAATGCATTTCCTGCGGGTTGTGCATCGATGCCTGCAACAACATCATGACCAAGATGGGCTATCCCAGGGGCCTGATCCGTTACGATTCGGAGACCAATCTGGCGGCGCCGCAGCCCAAACCCGGGCTACAGCTGGAATGGAAGAACGTCAAGGTCCTGGGCTACGGGGCCTCACTGGTGTTGATGACCGGCTTGCTGATCTACAGCATCGCCACCCGCCACAGCTTCGAGCACAGCATTCAGCAGGTGCGCCAGCCGCTGTATGTGACCTTGTCCGATGGCAGCATCCGCAACCGCTATCAAATCCGCCTGACCAATCTCTCCGGCCGGGAGGAGACCTACACCATCGAGGCGCGCGGCCTGCCGGCCGGGGCTTTGGATCTTGGCAGCTTCAACCGGGTGACCATCAAAAACGGCAAGAGCGTCATCATCCAGGCCAGCGTCAAGCTCGACCCGGTCCGGGCACGCCGGCTGGAGCGATTCGAATTCGTCATCCGCAGCGGCCAGGGCGAGATTGCGGTGGACGAGGCCCGTTTTTTCGCGAAATAGGAATTCCGCATGAATCTGCTGTACACCCTGTTTGGCGGCATGTTGCTCACGGCGCTGCTCTATGGCGTCCTGCGCCGGCTGCGCGTCGGCAATTTCTGGGCCGCGGTGGCGGCCTCCGGCGGGGTGAGCCTGGCCTACATCGGCTATGCCCTGTTCGACTGGGGTGGGCTGGACATGCTGGCCATGCACCTGGTTGCCTATCCCACCGTGGCGGTGGTGTTGGCCCAGCTCTATGACACCCGCAGGGCGCAACCCCTGCATTGGGCGCCCCGCCTCATCGTCGCCCTGTTCCTCGCGGTCAGCGTGCTGTTCGGTGGCCTGGCCTACATTTCCAGCCATGGGCTGCCCCAGGCCGTGGCGCAATGGTTCCTGCCCGATGCCCAGGGCAAGCGGCTGCACACGGGTTTTGCCGGGGTGGTGCCGCACAGCCGGGAGGCGGCCAAGGGCATCGGCCAGCATCTCAAGGTCGAGCACGCCCTGGCCCAATTGGGTTGGCGGCTCGAGGTACAGGGTTTGCAGGACTTGCGCGCCGGTCAGGCACGCGACGTGGTGGTGCAACTGAGCGATCGCACCGGGCGTGGCATCGAACAGGCCCGCCTGGGTCTGGCGCTGGGCCGACCGGGCCAGCCCGCCGGTCCCGTGCAGCCCCTGGCGGCGGTCGAGGGCGGGCGCTACCAGATGCGGCTGCCGCCGCAGGCGCCGGGCGTTTGGATTGCCTATCTCAGAATCGAGGCGGCCGGCGCGGGGCTCGAGCTCGAGCACAGCGTCGAGGTGCGCTAGACCTAATCCTCGCTGTAGGCCTCGGCCAGGAAGGCCTTGGCGGCTTCCAGCAGGGCCGGCAGATCGGCCTCCTGCAGTCCCAGCTGGGCCAGGCAGGCCGGCCCCATCTTATCCCACTCCCGGGTGGCGCTCAGACCGGTCAGGCGCTGCAACAGCCATTCCGCCAGCTGGGCCAGGGCGATCAGGCGCCGGCTCGCGCTGGGCAGGGATTGCAGCCCGGTGCGCATCAGGACGAAATCGTGCTGGTGGCGGATGGCCAGGCAGGTCGCCTCCGGCAGCCACCAGCTTTGCGCCAGCAGGCAGCCGACCAGGGCGTGATTGGTCGGCAGATAGGCCTCTTCCACTTCGGTGAAGGGACGCTCGGGATCCCGGTTGGCCTCGGCCAGGATGGCCGGGTAATTGGGGAACTTGCGCAGCATGATCGGGATGCCGCAATCGCGGAACAGGCCGTAGGTATAGGCGTCGTCGCTGTGCACGTCCGGCTGCTCGCCCAGCTTTTGCACCAGCCAGGCCGAGAGTTGGGCGGTGCGGTCGGAGGCATCCCAGAACCGCTCCATGTTCGGCCCGCTTGGCAGGGTGTGCCGGAGGATGACGCCGGCGACGGTGCGCGCCGCCACCTTGAGGCCGAGCATGATCAGGGCATCGCGCACGCTGCGCGCCTTGTGCCGGTAGCCGTAGAAGGGCGAATTGGCGGTCTTGAGGAAGCTCGCGGCGAGGCTGACGTCGCGGCTGATCAGCTGGGCGACCCGGTTGAAATCGGGATCGGGGTTGCGCATCTCCCGGCTGATCTCCTCCAGGATGGCCGGCCGGGGCGGGATGCCGATTTCCTTGAGCGTGGCCTCGAGCTGGTTGTCGAGCTGCTCGGGCAGGACCGGGTCGTTCTGGGCGGCGCTCATCATGGCTCCCTTGCCGCCAGCCATTCATCGAGCTGACGATCGGACATGGGGCGGGCCAGATAAAAGCCCTGGATGGCCGTGGCCCCCATGCCACTCAGGATTTCGTACTGCTCCGCCGTCTCCACCCCTTCGGCCACCACGTTCATGCCGAGGTCGAGCGCCAGATGCACGATGGCCTTGGCGATGGCGAAGGAGCGCGGGTTGTGCGCCAGGTCGGTGATGAAGGCGCGGTCGAGCTTGAGTTTTTTCGCCGGCAGGTCTTTCAGGCTGGCCAAACAGGAATAGCCCGTGCCGAAGTCGTCGATCGCCAGGGGAAACCCGGCCTCCAGGGCGGCGCGGATATTGCGCTGGACGATGTCCGAGCTGTCCATGAACAGCGATTCGGTGATCTCGAGCTCGATCAGCTCGGCCGGTGCATTGGAACAGGCCAGGGCGGCATACAGGGTCTGGGTGAATTTGGGCGCGGTGAGCTGGGCGCGCGAGACGTTGATCGCGACCTTGAGCCGCCGGCCATCGGCCGCCAGGCGGCTGACGAAACGGGCGCCGGTCAGCAGGCTCCACTCGCCCAGCCGGATGATCAGACCGGTCTTCTCCGCCACCGGAATGAAGCGGCTGGGCGGAAACACGCTGCCCTCGCAATGGCAGCGCATCAGGGCTTCGACCGCCTCCAGGCCGCCGTCGGCGACCTGCAGGATGGGTTGGTAGTGCAGGGACAGCCCGCCGTTCTCCAACGCCTTGTGCAGCGCCTCTTCCACTTCCAGTTCCTCGCGCGCCAGCAGCTTGCCCAGCCGTCCGCGCTGCATGTCCTCGCCCGCGAACAGGTATTGGGCGCCACCCAGGCGCTTGGCCTGGACCAGGGTCTGATCGGCCCGCTCCAGCAACTCGCGCGCGTTGTCCTGGGGCGTGGCCAGGGCGATGCCAATGCTGACCGAGGGATACAGGCGCATGGTGCCGATATCGAGCGGTTGCGACATCGCCGCCAGCAGGTCGCGCGCGATGTGCTCGGCCGCGGCCCGGCTGCAGTCGCTGACCAGGAGTACGAATTCGTCGCCGCCCATGCGTGCCAGGTGGCCCTGATTGCCGCTGGCCAGGGCCAGGCGATGGGCCAGCTCGGCCAGCACGGCGTCGCCGGCCTGGTGGCCGAGGGAGTCGTTGATCTGCTTGAACCGGTCGATATTGAGCCAGAATGCCGCCACCGGCTGCAGATGTGCCGGGTCCGTGGCCGTCAGCAATTCGCTGGCCACCTGCACGCAGCCTTCCCGGTCGAGCAGGCCGGCGAGCGAATCATACTGACTGGGCAGGGGCTCCACGTAATGACTCGGCATGGGGTCGAAAGCGTCGGTCCGGGCGGGTGTAATACGCGGCATGGGGGGCCGGGTTAAGGGGAATGCCCTTAATATAGGTGCAAATACGGCAAGCGGGCCCGCCAGGTCCGGCCTGCCCCCTCCCCCCTGGCGTTTTTGGTGTGCCCGCGCCACACTTGTCCCTATCCATAGCAAGGTAAAAGACGAAGGAAGGCCATGATGCGAGGCGGGTGGCTGGCGGTCTGTTTGGGCTGGGCGGCGCTGACGGCCCAGGGCGGTGCGCTCGCGCTGAGCGAACCCGAAGTGATGGTGCACGAGGAGGGCGGCACCTATGTGGTGCAGGCCGACTTCTTCGTGCCGGTGCCCCCGGTCAGGGCCTGGCAGGTGTTGACCGATTTCGACCACATGGCCGAATTCATCCCGCACCTCGAGCGCAGCCGGGTGGTGCAACGACGCGGCCTGACCTGGCAGGTCGACCAGGCGGGCAACCTGGAACTCGGCATCTTCCGCTTCCGCTACGAGACGCAGCGGGAGATCGTGCTGCTGCCCTACAGGCGGATCGAGGGACACAACCTGGGGGGTTCCCTCCGGCTGGATAGCCAGACCACGCTGACCCCGCACAAGCAGGGCACCCTGATTCACTATGAAGCCAGAGGGGTGGCGGAAGTGCCGCTGCCGGCCTCATTCGGCGCCTCGCTCATGGGCGAGCGGGTGCGGGCGCAGTTCGCCGCGATCCAGGCCGAGATCCTGCGCCGCAACGGGCTGCAGGGCGGTTAGGCCCCGGCCTTGCGCCCCCGGTGCCGGCGCCAGAATTCGAGCATGCCCGGCAGCAGCGAAAGCAGGATGATGCCCAGGATGACCAGGGTGAGATTGCCTTTGACCCAGGGCAGGCTGCCGAAGAAATAGCCGGCCGGCACCAGCAGCCCCACCCAGAGCAGGGCGCCGAGCAGACTGAAGCCGAGGAAGCGGCCATAGGTCAGGCGGCCCAGGCCGCAGACGAAGGGCACGAAGGTGCGCACCAGGGGCACGAAGCGGGCGATGACGATGGCCTTGGGCCCGTGCCGCTCCATGAAGGCATGGGTGCGGTCCAGGTTCTCGCGCTTCAGCCAGCGGCTGCCCTCGTGGCGGAACAGCCGGGGGCCGAGGAAGCGGCCGAAGCCATAGTTGACGTTGTCGCCGCAGAGCGCGGCAGCCACCAAAGTCGCCATCAGCCAGGCCGGATCCATGCCGCCAGCTGCGGCTACCGTCCCGGCGACGAACAGGAGGGAGTCGCCCGGCAGGAAGGGGGTGACGACCAAGCCCGTCTCCATGAACACGATGGCGAACAGGATGCCGTAGACCCAGGGGCCGTATTCGGTCACCAGCAGCGTCAGATGTTGGTCCAGATGCAGGACCAGATCAATGAACTGGCTGATGAGTTCCATGGGGGCTACTGGTGAATGGCGGCAGGTCGCGACACGCGGCCTGTGACGCGCGACTGAGCGATCAAACCTGCGCCCCGTCGTTGCTGGCCGCCTTGACCGGCTTGATGAAGTCCTCGCGCGAGACGCCCAGCCACATGCTGATCGGGCTGGCGACCAGCACCGAGGAGTAGGTGCCGACCAGGATGCCGATGGTCAGGCAGAGGGCGAAGCCGTAGAGCACCTCGCCGCCCAGGAACAGCATGGCCAGCACCATGAGCAGGGTGGTGCCGCTGGTGATGACGGTGCGCGACAGCGTGGCGGTCTTGGCGTTGTCCATGATCGCAGCGACATCGGTCATCCGGGTCTTGCGGAAGTTTTCCCGGATGCGGTCGAACACCACCACGGTGTCGTTCACCGAATAGCCGAGGATGGCCAGCACCGCGGCCAGCACGGTGAGCGAGAATTCCCACTGGAACAGCGACCAGAGGCCGAGCACGATGAAGATGTCGTGGGCGGTGGCGAAGATGGCGCCGACCGCGAAGCGCCATTCGAAGCGCAGGGCCAGGTAGACGGTGATGCCGATGGAGACGACCAGCAGGGCGAGCGAGCCGTCCTCGAGCAGTTCCTTGCCGACCTGGGGGCCGACGAACTCGACCCGGCGCAACTCGGTTCTTGGGTCGGCCTGCTTGAGCACGGCCAGCACCTGTTCCGACAGCTGGGCCGAGGTCACCCCTGCCTTTACCGGCAGCCGCACCAGAACCTCGCTGGCGGTGCCGAAGTTCTGCACCTGGGCATCGGCGAAGCCATGCTTGGCCAGATGTTCCCGGATGGCCGGGATGTCAGCGGGCTTGGGGTAGCCGACCTCCATCACCGTGCCGCCGGTGAAGTCGACACCCAGGTTGAGGCCGCGGGTCGCCAACAGGGCGATGGCGGCCACGATGAAGGCGACCGAGAAGAAGATGGTGCTGCGCGCGAAGCGCATGAAGGGGATGTCGCGCTTGAGACGGAACAGTTCGACCATCGGGTGCCCCTTAAATCGAGACCTTGGTCAGGCGCTTGGCCCGGCCATAGGTGAGGTTGACCATGGCGCGCGACACCGTCACGGCGCTGAACATGGAGGTGAGGATGCCCAGGCAAAGCACCACGGCGAAGCCGCGCACCGGTCCCGAGCCCAGCCAGAACAGGGCGATGCCGGCGATCAGGGTGGTGATGTTGGAGTCCAGGATGGTGTCCCAGGCGCGGTCGTAGCCGGCGTGGATGGCCGCCTGGGGCGACATGCCGTTGCGCAGCTCTTCCCGGATGCGCTCGGCGATGATCACGTTGGCATCGATGGCCATGCCCAGGGTCAGGGCGATGCCGGCGATGCCGGGCAGGGTCAGGGTGGCTTGCAGCATGGACAGCAGGGCGACCAGCAGGAACATATTGGTCGCCAGGGCCAGCACCGAGATCAGGCCGAAACCCCGGTAATAGAAGATCATGAAGCCGGCGATCAGGGCGAAGCCGATGAGGGTGGAATTGAAGCCGCGCGCAATGTTGTCGGCGCCGAGCGAGGGGCCGACCGTGCGTTCCTCGACGATCTCCATCGGCGCCGCCAGGGCGCCGGCGCGCAGCAGCAGGGCGACGTCCGAGGCCTCCTGGGGTGAATCCATGCCGGTGATCTGCACCCGGCCGCCGCCGATTTCCTCGCGGATGACCGGCGCGGTGATCACCTCGGTCTTGCCCTTCTCGATCAGCAGGATGGCCATGCGCCGGCCGACGTTCTCGCGGGTGACGTTCTTGAAGATGCGGGCGCCGCGGCCGTCCAGATTGACGTGGACCGCGGCCTGACCGGTCTGGTTGTCGAAGCCGGGCTGTGCATCGGTGATGTATTCGCCGGTCAGCACGACGTTCTTCTTCACCAGCACCGGCGCGCCGTTGCGTTCGTAATAGAGCTCGCTGCCGAACGGCGTCTGGCCCGCGGCCGCGGCCTGCACCCGGGCCGGGTCCTGCATGGCTTCCTCATCGACCAGGCGAATCTCCAGGGTGGCGGTGCGGCCGAGGATCTCCTTGGCCTTGGCCGTGTCCTGCACGCCGGGCAGTTGGACCACGATGCGGTCGACGCCCTGCTGCTGGATCACCGGTTCGGCCACGCCCAGCTCGTTCACCCGGTTGCGCAGGGTGGTCAGATTCTGCTGCAGGGCGAATTCCTGGGTCTTGAGCTGGGCCGCTTTCTTCAGGCGGGCGGTGAGCACCTGCTCCTCGCCGCTGACCGATTCGGCCAGCTCGAGGTCGGGATAGGCGCTCTCGATCGCCCGGCGCGCGGCATCGCGCTGGGCCACGTCGCGCAGCTTGAGCACCACGCGGTCCTGTTCGCGACCGATGCTGGTGTAACGGATCTTCTGTTCCCTGAGCAGGGCGCGGATGTCGTTCTGGTAGCGTTCGGCCGTCTTCTCCAGGGCGCGGGGCATGTCGACCTGGAGCAGGAAATGCACGCCGCCGCGCAGGTCCAGGCCCAAATACATGGGCAGGGCACCGATCGAGGCCAGCCAGCCGGGCGAGGCCGGCAGCAGGTTGAGCGCCACGGTGTAGTTCTCGCCCAAGGCCGTTTGCAGCACGTCCTTGGCCTTGATCTGGCTGTCGGTGTCGGCAAAGCGGGCCTTGACGCTGGTGGCGTCCAGCGCCACGCCGGTGCTGGCCAGTCCGGCCTGGCTGAGCGCCGTCTCAACCTGTTGCAGCAGGGCGGCGTCGGCCTTCTGGGTAGTCCGGGTCGGCTGGATCTGCACCGCCGGCACCTCTCCGAAGAAATTGGGCAGGGTATAGAGGAAGGCGAGCACCAAGGCGACGCCGACCACGACGTATTTCCAGAGGGGATAGCGGTTCATGGTGTCCGGGAACAGGGGTCAGGGATCAGAGGGTGTGCGGCAGGCCGCACCTCGCCCGGTTCAAAGATCCTTGAGCGTGCCCTTGGGCAGCACGGTCTGGATGGTGGCGCGCTGGAAGACGCTCTCGGTGCCGCCGCCGATGTCCAGGGTGACGTACTGGTCGGTGATCTTGGTGACCTTGCCCAGCTGGCCGCCGGCGGTGATCACCTCGTCACCCTTCTGCAGGTTCTCCTGCATCTTCTTCTGCTCCTTGGCCCGCTTCATCTGCGGCCGGATGATCATGAACCAGAACAAAACGAAGATGAGGATGAGCGGCAAAAAGCTCACCAGGGGGTCGGGCTGCTGGGCAGGGTCGGCGGCGTGGGCCAGGCTGATCATGGCGGGTTCTCCCAATGATTGCGACGGAATGGACCGGCGGATTCTAGCACGCCGGCTCAGACCGCCTTAAGGCTCAGCCCCCGCCCTGGCGGGCGGCGAGGAAGGCCTCGACATGGGCGGCCAGCTGGCCCTGCTCAATCGCCTCGCGCAGCTCGCGCATCAGTGTCTGGTAATAGTGCAGGTTGTGGATGGAGTTGAGCCGGCCTGAGAGGGTCTCGCCCGAGCGGAACAGGTGGTGCAGATAGGCACGGGAAAAGTGCCGGCAGGTGTAGCAGTCGCAGGTCGTGTCGATCGGGCCGGGGTCGCTGCGGTACCTGGCGTTCTTGATCCGCAGCTCGCCCTGGCGGGTGAACAGCACGCCGTGGCGGGCGTTGCGGGTGGGCATGACGCAGTCGAACATGTCGATGCCGCGGGCCACCGCATGGACCAGGTCCTCCGGCGTGCCCACCCCCATCAGGTAGCGCGGCCGGTCTTCCGGCAGCCGGGGGGCGACGTGGTTCAGGATGCGCGCCATGTCGGCCTTCGGCTCGCCCACCGAGAGGCCGCCGATGGCATAGCCGTCGAAGCCGATGCGGGTGAGCCGTTCCAGCGACTGGTCGCGCAGGTCCTCGTACATGCCGCCCTGGACGATGCCGAACAGGGCATTGGGGTTGCCGGCATGGGCGGCCTTGGAGCGTTCGGCCCAGCGCAGGGACAGCTCCATCGAGGTCCGGGCGGTGCGGTGGTCGGCCGGGTAGGGCGTGCACTCGTCGAAGATCATCACGATGTCCGAGTTGAGCACGCGCTGGATCTCCATGCTCTTCTCCGGCGTGAGCAGCAGGCGGTCGCCGTTCAGGGGCGAGGCGAAGCGCACGCCTTCCTCGCTGATCTTCCTGAGGTGGGTGAGGCTGTAGACCTGGAAGCCGCCGGAGTCGGTGAGGATGGGGCCGTCCCAGCCCATGAAGCCATGCAGGCCGCCAAAGGCGCCGATCACCTCCAGCCCGGGGCGCAGCCAGAGGTGGAAGGTGTTGCCCAGCACGATCTGGGCGCCCAGGGCGCGCACCTCGTCCGGGGTGAGCGATTTGACCACGCCATAGGTACCGACCGGCATGAACACTGGGGTCTCGATCACGCCGTGGGCGGTGGTCAGCCGGCCGCGCCGGCCCTGGCCGTCGCGGCCGAGCAGTTCGAATTTCACAACCGGGTTTCCTGTAAATTGCCGATCCAGTGCACCGACTGATGCAAAGAGGTCGCGGCAAATGCATTGTGAAAGCGCAAGTCGGCCGTGATCAGCGGCGTGTCCTCGCGCACGGCCAAGGCCAGGTAGCTGGCGTCGTAGAAACTGCGCCGGTGATCCTGAGCAATCTTGAGCGCTTGTTCCATCAGCTCGGCGACGGGATAGACGGTAAGCGCGATCTCGCGCAGGTCGGCCAGTGCCTGGGCGACATCCTGGTAACTCAGGTTTTCCCGGCCGAGTTTTTTCCAGGCGACGTTGCCGATCTCGGCGAACAACAGGTCGACGGTGAGCAGGTCTTCGCCGCCGGTCAGCAGCGCGGCGGCTTGTTCGCTGTATGGCTCGGCGAACAACCACTTGGCGGCGACCGAGGCATCGACCACCCAGGCCATCAGCGTTCCCGGTCTTCGCGGATCAGGTCGGCGCTGTCGGTCTGGTTGGGCTGCTGGCGGGCGCGGAATTGCGCCAACTCGGCCGCGATTTCCTGGCGCGAGCGCTGGCGGCGGGCGGTTTCTTCCAAAATCGCGCGCACCTCGGCCTCCAGCGAGCGGTGGTGGCGGGCGGCGTTGGCCTTCAATTGTTCGACCACGCTGTCGTCCAGGTTGCGGACGAGGACTTGGGCCATGGCAGACTCCGGCTGCTATCAATTTGATAGCATTCTAGCCGGCCACGCCGGCGCGTTCAATCAGCATGGCGTCGCCATAGCTGAAGAAGCGGTAGCGCTGTTCGACCGCGTGGCGATAGGCGGCCAGCATCAGGTCCATGCCGCCGAAGGCGCAGACCAGCATGAGCAGGGTGGAGCGGGGCAGGTGGAAATTGGTGATCAGGCGCTCGACCACGCGGAATGGGTAGCCCGGGGTGATGAAGAGATCGGTCTCGCCCTGGCCGGCCTGCAAGGCCCCCGCGTGCGCGGCCGACTCCAGGGCGCGCAGGCTGGTGGTGCCCACGGCCGTGACCCGGCCGCCGTGGGCTTGCGCCAGTTCGATCGCGGCCACGGTCTCCCTGGGCACCTCGTAGCGCTCCGAATGCATCTTGTGCTGGGCGATGTCGTCCACCCGCACCGGCTGGAAGGTGCCGGCGCCGACGTGCAAAGTGACCCGCGCAGTGGCCACCCCCTTGGCCTTGAGCGCGCCGAGCATGGCTTCATCGAAATGCAGACCGGCGGTGGGGGCCGCCACCGCGCCCGGCGCGCGGGCATACACCGTCTGGTAACGCGCCTCGTCCGCCTGCTCCGGTTTGCGTTCCAGATAGGGCGGCAGCGGCAGCTCGCCGTGGGCCTCCAGCCATTCCAGCACGGTTTTGGCCGGGTCGAAGCGCAGGCGGTAGAGGTCGTCGCTGCGCTCGAGCACCTCGGCCTCGACGCTGTCGGCGAATCTCAGGCGCATGCCCGGCTTGGGCGCCTTGCTGGCGCGGATGAAGGCGATGGCCTCGTGCTCCGACAGCACCCGCTCGACCAGGGCCTCGATCCGGCCGCCGCTGGCCTTCTCGCCGAACAGCCGGGCCTTGATCACCCGGGTGTCGTTGAACACCAAAAGGTCGCCGGGCCGGAAGAACTCGGCCAGTTCGGCAAAGCGCCGGTCGCTGAAGCGCCTGTTGGGGCCGTCGACATGCAGCAGCCGGCTCGCCGTGCGCTCGGGCAGGGGGTGCCGGGCGATCAGTTCCTCGGGCAGGGTATAGTCGAAGTCGGCGGTTTTCATCGGGGAGGACCGCGTCTGGCGCGGCCCCGGTCAAGGGATGGTGCCCGGGGCCGGAATCGAACCGGCACGCCATCGCTGGCGCGGGATTTTGAGTCCCGTGCGTCTACCTATTCCGCCACCCGGGCAGGGATGCGAAGGCGGCAATTATCGCGGAAAGCACACATCCAGGGCAACGGCGCCAGGAGGCATGGGGTGGGCGCCCCTCCCCACTCGTGGGGAGGGCAAAAATTGCCCATGCACCAAGCCCATCACCCTCAAGGCCCGCCTTCTACGCCGCAATATGACTGACGCTGAGCACCGCCGCTGACGCCATGTGCGCGACACCAATCGGCGCGCCCTATCGTCAATTCCCCCTCCCAGCCTCCCCCATAAATGGGGGAGGGGCTTGGCAGGCAATGCGGTGCTTATTTCACCCACTGCACGATCTCGGCCAGCGGCCGCCGGGTCTTGGCCGGCTGCGGGTTCTTGCGATAGCCGAAGGCCAGCATCACCGCCAGTCCGAACTGGCCGGCATCCAGCGCGCCGGCCGCGCTCAGGACCGCTTCCGCCTGCTCCTGGTTGAAGCCTTCGATCGGGCAGCTGTCGATGCCGATCATGGCGGCCGCCGTCATCATGTTGCCCAGGGCGATGTAGGCCTGGCGGCAGGCCCAGTCGAACACGCCGCGTTCGTAGCTGAGCAGCTTGAAATCGGCTTCGAGGAAGTTGCGGTAGACCTTGCTGCGCATCTCGATGCGCTCGGGCGGCAGTTTCTGGATATCGTGCATGATGTGCTGGACATGGGGGTCCTCCGGCATGAGGCCGGTTTTGCGCGCCAGGATGGCAATGTAGTGGCTGGCGCTCGGCAGGGTCTTCTGGGCGCCCCAGGTGACGGGCAGCAGCTTCTCGCGCAGGGCCATGTCCTGGATCACCACGATCTGCCAGGGTTCGTGCCCGAAAGAACTGGGGCTCAGGCGCGCGGTCTCCAGGATGAACTCGAAGTCCTCCGGCGCGATCTTCCGGCTCGGATCGAACTCCTTGCAGGCGTGGCGATAGTGGAAGGCGGCGAGGATGTCCTGTTTGGTGATCATGGGCGGTGTCCTGAACGAACGATGCGGAAAGGGCCAATTATCGCGAAAACCGGCGGTCAGCGCGAAATCCGGCGGCGGGCCGCCGTATAATCGCCGCAGTTTTTCGCTTGGAACGCGTAGGGATGATCTTCGGCATTGGCACCGATCTGGTTGTGATCGAGCGCGTGCGGGCCATGCATGCCCGGCACGGTCGGCGCCTGGCCGAGCGCATGCTCGTCCCGGCCGAGCTGGCCGGTTTCGACCAGGCCCGGGACAAGCCGCGTTTTCTGGCCAAGCGCTTCGCCGCCAAGGAGGCCTTCGCCAAGGCGGCCGGCACCGGCATGCGCAGCCCCCTGCACCTGTCCAGCATCGGTGTGCGCCACAACGAACTGGGCCGGCCCGAACTGTTCTTCTCCGATGAGCTGGCCGCCTGGCTGCGCCAGCGCGGCGTGACGCGCAGCCATCTGTCGCTGAGCGACGAGCAGGCGCATGCCCTGGCCTTCGTCGTGCTGGAGACGGGGGCTGCATGAACCCGCCCGGCCTGCACCTGCCGCTCGGCCCCCTGATGCTCGATGTGGTCGGCACGGCGCTGACCGACGACGACCGTCGCCGCCTGTGCCATCCCCTGGTCGGCGGGGTGATCCTGTTCAAGCGCAACTATGAAAGCCCGGAACAGATCGCTACGCTCTGCCGCGAGATTCACGCCCTGCGCAGCCCGCATCTGTTGATCGGGGTCGACCACGAAGGCGGCCGGGTGCAGCGCTTCCGCGAAGGCTTCACCCCTATCCCGCCCATGCGCCGCCTGGGCGAGGTGTGGGACGAGCAGCCCCTGCGGGCCAAACGGCTGGCCAAGGATGCCGGCTACATCCTGGGCGCCGAGCTGCGCGCGGTGGGGGTCGATTTCAGTTTCACCCCGGTGCTCGACCTCGATTACGGGGCCAGCGGCGTGATCGGCGACCGCGCCTTCCACCGCAAGCCCCAGGCCGTGGTCGAGCTGGCCCATGCCCTGATGCTGGGCCTGCACGAGGCGGGCATGAACGCGGTGGGCAAGCATTTCCCCGGCCACGGCTTCATCAAGGCCGACTCCCACCTGGAGGTCCCGATCGACGAGCGGCCGCTGGAAGACCTGGAGTTCGCCGACCTCATCCCCTTCCGCCAGATGATCGACTGGGGCCTGGCCGCGATCATGCCGGCCCATGTCATCTATCCCAAGGTGGACGACAAGCCGGCCGGCTTCTCGCGCCGCTGGCTGCAGGACATCCTGCGCGGCCGCCTGGGCTTCGAGGGCGTCATCTTCAGCGACGACCTCGCCATGGAAGGCGCCAGCGTCGCCGGCGGCGCGGTCGAGCGGGCGCGCGCCGCGCTCGAGGCCGGCTGCGACATGGCCCTGATGTGCAACCGGCCCGACCTCGCCGACGAGCTATTGAGCCGCCTGCAATGGCCGCTGGCCCCGGTCTCGCTGGTGCGCCTGGCGCGCATGCACGGCCGGCCGCACCCACCCAACCGCGTCGCCCTGCACGAAAGCACCCGCTACACCAAGGCGGTGCACCATCTGGCCGGCCTCGGCCAGGTCGATGCCGAACTCGCCTTCAACGACCCGACCAATACCTGTGGCAAAAACTGACGACTCCCTCTCGCTCGACCGCGGCACCGACCACGCCCACCATCATCTGGGCCATGCCGGCGGCCATTCACATCTGACCGGCGCCCTGTTCTTCACCCTGGGCTTCGCCTTCGTCGAGGCGGTGGCCGGCTACCTTTCCGGCTCGCTCGCCCTGCTGTCCGACGCCGGCCACATGCTGACCGACTCCACCGCCCTGGGCCTGGCCGCGGCCGCCGCCTGGCTGGCCAAGCGACCACCCTCGAGGCGGCACACCTATGGCCTGGTCCGGCTCGAGATCCTGGCCGCCCTGTTCAATGCCCTGCTCATGTTTGGCCTGGTCGGCTTCATCACGGTCGAGGCCTTGGATCGGCTGACGCAACCGCGCCAGGTTCAGGGGGCCATGGTCACCGTGGTCGCCATCATCGGCCTCTTGGTCAATATCGGGGTGGCCTGGCAGTTGAGCCGGGGCGAAAAGACCTTGAACACCCGCGCCGCCCTGCTGCACGTGATGGGGGATCTGCTCGGCTCGGTTGCCGCCCTGGCGGCGGGCCTGGTCATCACCTTCACCGGCTGGATGCCGATCGACCCGCTGCTATCCCTTCTGGTCGGCGGCCTGATCGTGGTTTCGGCCTGGCGCCTTCTGGGCGAGGCGCTCAATGTCCTGCTCGAGGCGGTGCCGGCGAACATCAGCCTGGAAGCGGTGGCGCACGACCTGGCCAGCATCGAAGGGGTGGCCTCGGTGCACGATCTGCACATCTGGACCCTGTCCTCCGGCAAGGTTGCCCTGTCGGCCCACATGGACGTGCGCGATTTCGCCGAGTGGCCGCGCATCCTGGCCGAGAGCCGGCAGCGCCTGGTCAGCCGGCATCATATCGGCCATGCCACCCTGCAGCCGGAACTGGCCGATAATCGCCGTGTTCACCCCATTCACCTGCTGCACAAGCAGCCTTGAGGGCCATTCATGAAACGCAGACGCCTCTACACCCGCCACCGCCTGAGCCGCGACGCCGAACGCCTGGCCTGGCTGGCCACCGGCCTGGCCGATTCCGGCAGCCGGGCCGAGGACGCCTTCTGGGAAGGCGAGTTGACGGCCTTGATCGACAAGCTGCTGCAGGCCAAGGACGAGGAGGCCTTCAACCAGGCGCTCGACCGGCTGTACGAGACGCATCCCCGGGCCTATGACGAACTGGCCGATCTGATCGAGGCCGGGGCCGAGACCGGCCGCGTCACGGTAGACGGCGAGCCGCACGCCTGTCTGTTGCTGGCCCTGCCCATCCTGGCCTGGTCGCGCTACGCCATCCCCACCCGCAGCCTGCCCAAGAACGCCTTGTCCAGCCTGCGCGCCCACTTGGCGGCGCATGTGCTGGCCGAAGGTACCCGCTTCGCCCTGGTCGACTACCTGTTCAGCCCCGACCAGTTGCCGCGCGGTTATGGCGAGACCCGCCAGTTCGCCGCCGAGCTGTGGCCCTCGGCCCTGCAGAACCGCGACTACAACGTCGAGGCGCAGAAGATGCCGGAGACGGCCGCCTTCGTCTCCGACGTGCGCTACATCCTCGCGGCCGTATCGGCCCGGGTCGGTCGTCCCCTCTTTCGCTGGAACGAACCGGACGGCGACCGGGAGAGGGCCCTGGCCCAGTGGCGCGAGCAGGGCGCGCCCAACCTGCAGTCGGTCATGGCGGGCTGCGCCTACGAACTTTTGCTGCCCGACGCCTACTTCGCCGCCTGGCGCCAGGCCGACCGCGAGATCCGGCCCTATTCCCTGCGCGCCGCCGTGGCCTATCTGCAGACCGTGCTCGGCACCCCCGCCGGCCTGCTGCGCGCAGTGATCGCGCCCTTCTACGACCGCTGGCTGGTCGAATACCGCATCGGCTTTGCCCTCACCGGCTCGGACGATCTGGTCCACGGCGTGGTCTGGCCCCTGCTCGGCACGGAGGAGGAGACCGGCGAGACCCCGGCCGAGATCGAGCGCATCCTGCGCGAGGCCGGGGTGGGCGAGGTCATCCTGCACAGCCAGCGCTTCCCCCTGGAATACTGCGACGACTGCGGCGCGCCGCTCTATCCCAACCCCGAAGGCGAGAGCGTGCACGCCGAAATGCCAGAGGGCGAGGCAGGCCCGCCGGCGCACTTGCATTGAGTGTGGCGAGTGGCGAGTGGGCGTGCCCCCCCTCTCCCCCTGGCGAGTGGGCGTGCCCCCCTCTCCCCCCTGGGGAGAGGGCAGGGGTGAGGGGCGGCGTGTCAGACAGAGTGAGGCCTGAGGTGACTGGTTTTGCCCCCAACTGCACCGCCTGCCCGCGCCTGGCCGGCTTCCTGGCCGACTGCCGTGCTGCCCGGCCCGACTACTTCGGTCGGCCGGTGCCGCCCTTCGGCGCGGCCGAGCCCGAGCTGCTCATCGTCGGCCTTGCCCCCGGCTACCACGGCGCCAACCGCAGCGGCCGGCCCTTCACCGGCGACTATGCCGGGGTGCTGCTGTACCAGACCCTGCACGAATTCGGCTACGCCAGCCGGCCCGAGTCGGTTGCGGCCGATGACGGCCTCGAGCTCATCGGCTGCCGCATCACCAACGCGGTCAAATGCGTGCCGCCGGAGAACAAGCCCACCCCGGACGAGATCAGGCGCTGCAACGGTTTTCTACAAGCCGAGCTGGCAGGCCTGCCGAAGCAGGCGGCGGTACTGGCCCTGGGCAACATCGCGCATGGCGCCGTGCTGCGCGCGCTTGGCCTGAAACTCAAGGACCACCCCTTCGGCCACGCCGCCGTGCACGCGCTGCCCGACGGCCGCAGGCTCTACGACAGCTACCACTGCAGCCGCTACAACACCCAAACCCGCCGGCTCACCCCGGCGATGTTCCGTGCCGTATTCGAACGAATACGCAAAGACCGAAAGGAGGCCTGACCATGCCCGTCGTCACCATCAAGCTCGCCGGCAGCTTCAGCCGGGAACAGAAGAAGCAGATCGCCCAAGAGATCACCGACACCCTGGAGAGGGTGGGCGGCAAGCCCCGGCGCTACACCTACATCGCCTTCGAGGAGCTGCCGGATGAGAATTGGGCGATTGCGGGGCAGTTGCTGGACGAGGAGTAGGCTGCGCCAACCCGAGTGCACGATGGTTGCCGGGGACACGGCCCAGGCCTAGAATGTGTAAACTTGTGCAAAAGGATACACATCATGCGCACCAATATCGTGATCGACGACAAGCTCATGCAGGAGACCTTGCGGGCGACGGGCCTGAAGACCAAACGGGAAGTGGTCGAGCTGGGCTTGCGCACCTTGCTCAGGCTCAGGCAGCAGGAACAAATCCGACGCTACCGCGGCAAGCTCGATTGGCAGGGCGATCTTGAGGCGATGAGAACGGACGCATGATCCTGGTCGATTCCAGCGTCTGGATCGATTACTTCCGGGGCACCGTCACGCCCCAGACCGACAGGCTGGACGCGCTACTCGGCACGGAACTGATCGCGACCGGCGACCTGATCCTCACCGAAGTGCTGCAAGGTTTTGTCAGCGACAAGGACTTCAACCAGGCCCGCAAGCTGCTGACCGCCCTGATCGTCGTCGACCTGGCAGGGCAGCGCATCGCTATCCAAGCGGTGAAAAACTTCCGCACGCTGCGTGCGGCCGGCGTGACCGTGCGCAAGGTCATCGATACCGTCATTGCCACCTATTGCATCGAGAACAGGGTGCCGCTGCTCTACTGCGACCGCGACTTCGATCCCTTCGTCGAACATCTGGGCTTGCGCCCTGCGCTGCCCGTCTAGCATATCAACCGCTCTAGGGTGGCAACTCGATCATGCCATCCGGCGGCTGACTGCGCTAAGCCGCCCTGTGAGTGCTGGTTGATTGCGGGAGGTGCTGGATGCAGAAGAGGTTACGCTTGGTTTGCGCATGGCTATGCGTATAATCAACACGCATATGTCCTGCGGGGGAATCCCAATGCGCGCCAACCAGACCCTGAAAAAGCCGGCAAATCTCAGTATCCGCGCCGACCTGTTGAGTCAGGCCAAAGAGCTGGATATCAACCTCTCGGCCACCCTGGAACAGGCCTTGGCCGAGGCCGTCAGGCAAAAACAGCGGCAGCGCTGGCTGGCCGAGAACAAGGCCGCCATCGAGGCCTACAACGCGCACGTCGAAACACACGGCGTTTTCAGCGACGGCCTGCGAGGCTTCTGATGCCCCAGTTCAGTGTGCATCGGAATCCGAATCCGGCGAGCAAGGCAGCCATGCCTTTGCTGCTCGATGTGCAGAGCGATCTGCTCGCGGACTTGGGCACGCGCGTCGTCGTGCCCCTGTGCCCGGCCCCGGCCATGAAGGACAAGATCATCAAGACCCTGATGCCGGTCTTCGAGATCGAAGGCAAACAATACGTCATGCTCACGCCGCAATTGGCGGGCATCGGTAACAAGCAGATGGGAGCAAAGGTCGCCGATCTGGCGCATCAGCGCGAGGCAATCATCGCGGCGTTGGATTTGCTGATTACCGGTATCTGACGGCGCCCCGCTCAACCGGCGGCTTGCTGCAATAAACTTGCCCCCATGACCGACACCACCGACCCCGCCGGCCCGGGCTTCGACCCGGCCGCCTTGCTCAAGACCCTGCCCAATCGCCCCGGCGTCTATCGCATGCTGGGCGAGGGCGGCGAGGTGCTGTATGTCGGCAAGGCGCGCGACCTGAAGAAGCGCGTGTCCAGCTATTTCCAGAAGTCCGATCTGTCGCCCCGCATCCGCCACATGGTGGCGCGCATCCGCGACATTCAGATCACGGTGACCCGGTCCGAGGCCGAGGCCCTGCTCTTGGAGAACAACCAGATCAAGGGCCTGAACCCGCGCTACAACATCCTGTTTCGCGACGACAAGTCCTACCCCTATCTCTTGCTCACCGGCCATGCCTGGCCGCGCCTGGCCTATTTTCGCGGCACGCCGGACAAGCGCGACCGGGTGTTCGGGCCGTTCCCCAATGCCTATGCGGTGCGCGAGAGCATCCAGATCCTGCAGAAGGTGTTCCGCCTGCGCACCTGCGAGGACACGGTGTTCGCCAACCGCTCGCGGCCCTGCCTCTTGCACCAGATCAAGCGCTGCAGCGGGCCCTGCGTCGGCCTGATCTCGCAGGCGGACTATGCGCGCGACGTGAACAACGCGCTCTTGTTCCTGCAGGGCAAGGACGACGAGCTGGCGCGCGAGCTGACGGCGAAGATGGAGGCGGCATCACAAGCGCTGCGCTTCGAGGAGGCCGCCTTCTACCGCGACCAGATCCAGGCCCTGACCCGGGTGCGTGAGAAGCAGTTCGTCGAGAGCCGCAGCGCGCAGGATGCCGATGTGATCGCGCTGGCGATCAAGGCGCCGGTGGTCTGCGTTTATCTCATGATGATCCGCGGCGGTCGCAGCCTGGGCGGCCGCGCCTTCTTTCCCAGTGCGGCCGAGGGCATCGAGGCAGCCGAGGTGGTCGAGGCCTTCGTCTCCCAGCACTACGCCGGCCGGCCGGTGCCGCCGCTTTTGGTGCTGGATGCCGCCACCGTGCCCGAGGGCCTGGAGGACTGGCTGAGCGATGCTGCCGGGCGCACGGTGCAGGTGCTGACCAACCCGGTGGGCGAGCGCCGCGCCTGGCTCGCCATGGCCCAAAGCAATGCCGAGCTGGCGCTCACCGCGCGCGAGGGCCAGCGCGCCAGCCAGGAGAAGCGGCTGGCGGCGCTGAACGAGGTGCTGGGCGAGGAGGGCATCAATCGCATCGAGTGCTTCGACGTCAGCCACACCCTGGGCGAGGCCACGGTGGTGTCCTGCGTCGTGTATGACAAGGGCGCGATGCAGCCTTCGGAATACCGGCGCTTCAACATCACGGGCATCACCCCGGGCGACGATTACGCCGCCATGCGCGAGGCGCTCACCCGGCGCTACTCCAAACTTGCAGGCGGCGATGGCAAACTGGCGGCCGGCGAGGGCGTGCTGCCCGACCTGCTCTTGATCGACGGCGGCAAGGGCCAGCTCAACGTGGCGGTCGAGGTGATGGCCGAGCTGGGGCTGGGCGACCTGCCTCTGGTGGGCGTGGCCAAGGGCGAGGCGCGCAAGCCGGGGCTGGAGCAGTTGTTCCGGCCGGGCGCGGAGCAGGCGCTCACGCTGCCCTCAGACCACCCGGCCCTGCACCTGATCCAGCATGTGCGCGACGAGGCGCACCGCTTCGCCATCACCGGGCACCGGGCCAAGCGGGCCAGGCAGCGCACCAGTTCCAGCCTGGAGGGCATCCCCGGCGTGGGGCCGAAGCGGCGCCAGAGCCTGTTGCAGCGTTTCGGCGGCCTGCGCGGCGTGGTCGCGGCCGGCGTCGAGGAACTGGCCCAAGTGGAAGGAATTAGCCGAGAATTGGCGGAACGGATTTATCGGGAACTGCATTAGATGCCATTCAATTTGCCCAATGCCCTGACCTGGCTGCGCATTGGCCTCATTCCGCTGTTCGTCGTGGTGTTCTATCTGCCCGAGGGCTGGCTGCCCAAGCATTCGGTCAATTTCACCGCCACCCTGATCTTCGCCATCGCCGCCCTCACCGACTGGCTGGACGGCTACCTCGCCCGCAAGCTGAACCAGATGTCGGCCTTCGGCGCCTTCCTCGACCCGGTGGCGGACAAGCTCATGGTCGCCGCGGCGCTGATCGTGCTGGTCGATCTGGACCGGGCCGGGGTGACGGTGTCGCTCATCATCATCGGCCGTGAGATCGCCATCTCCGCCCTGCGCGAATGGATGGCCAAGATCGGCCGCAGCAAGAGCGTGGCGGTGTCCTTCGTCGGCAAGCTCAAGACCAGCGCCCAGATGGTGGCGATCTTCATGCTGCTCTATCACGAGCCGGTGTTCGGTTTTGCCCATGTGGCGCTGGTCGGCAGCTGGCTGCTCGATCTGGCGGCGCTGCTGACCCTGATCTCCATGGCCTATTACCTGCGCATGGCGTGGGAGGCCCTGAAGGATCAGCCGGCGGCTTGACAAGATCGCGCCGATGCATAAAATGGCGCCTCTTTGACGCGGGAATAGCTCAGTTGGTAGAGCGCAACCTTGCCAAGGTTGAGGTCGCGAGTTCGAGCCTCGTTTCCCGCTCCAGGATTCCCGGGGAAAACGCTGGATTTGGTCGGCGCAGCACATTCGGTGTGTTGGCCATCGCCGAAACTAGGTTTTCCCCGTTTTACTTTTGAGCCGGTTTTCGGCGCGGTAGCAAAGCGGTTATGCAGAGGATTGCAAATCCTTCCAGGGCGGTTCGACTCCGCCCCGCGCCTCCAGTTGCTTCCCCTCGTGGTCGATAGAGTCTGATCGCCGGGCCGCCCGGGTGGTGGAATAGGTAGACACAAGGGACTTAAAATCCCTCGCCTGCATGGGCGTGCCGGTTCGAGTCCGGTCCCGGGCACCATCTCCGGGACGCATTTTCCGGAAAAAGTTGTTATAATCGCCGGGTTTACGGAATGGGCTTTGAGCCCATTTTTTGTTTCTGGTTTTGTTTTTTGGCAGGTTGTGGTGGGCCCTGGAATGGATTTGCAGGCGTTGATCGAGCCGACGGTGGCCGGCATGGGCTACGAGGTGGTCGCCCTCGAACGGGTTGGCCGCGGCTTGCTGCGCCTGTTCATCGACAAGCCGGGTGGCATCCAGATCGATGATTGCGTCCGGGTGAGCAACCAGCTGACCCGGCTGTTCGCCGTCGAGAACGTCGACTACGACCGGCTCGAGGTCTCCTCGCCCGGGCTGGACCGACCGCTGGTGAAGGAGGCGGATTTCGTGCGCTTCGCCGGCCAGCAGGCCCAGCTCAAGCTGCGCCTGCCCCTGGAGGGGCGGCGCAAGTATGTTGGCCTGCTGCTCGGCGTGCAGGACGGCGCGGTCCGGCTCCAAACCGAGCAGGGTGAGGTGACGCTCCCCCTGGCGGAGATCGAGTCGGCGCGCCTGGTGCCGCAGTTTTGATGGGCTCCGCCGGCCAGGGTGGGCAGCCGCTGTTTTGAATGATTGAAGATTGACCCGGAGGATGCGATGAGTCGGGAAGTGTTGTTGTTGGCAGATGCGCTGGCGCGCGAGAAGAACGTGGACCTGGATGTGGTCTTCGGCGCCCTGGAATCGGCCTTGGCCCATGCCACCAAGAAGCGCCTGAGCGAGGATGCCGAGGTGCGGGTCGAGATCGACCGCAAGACCGGCGACTACAAGGCCTTCCGCCGCTGGGAGGTGTTGCCCGACGAGGCCGGCCTGGAGCACCCCGATCGTCAATACCTGTTGTCCGAGGCCCAGGAGATCGATCCGAACATCCAGGTCGGCCAGTACATCGAGGAGCCGCTCGAGGCCGTGGAGTTCGGCCGCATCGGCGCCCAGGCCGCCAAGCAGGTGATCCTGCAGAAGATCCGCGACGCCGAGCGCGAGCAGGTGCTGAACGACTTTCTGGCGCGCAACGAGACCATGGTCACCGGCACCATCAAGCGCATGGACCGCGGCAACGCCATCGTCGAGTCCGGCCGGATCGAGGGCTTTCTGGCGCGCGACCAGATGATCCCCAAGGAGAACCTGCGCGTGGGCGATCGGGTGCGCGCCTATCTTTTGCGCATCGAACGTGGCGGCCGCGGCCCCCAGCTGGTGCTGTCGCGCACCGCGCCGGAGTTCATCAAGGCCCTGTTCGAGATGGAAGTGCCCGAGATCGGCGAGGGCCTGATCGAGATCAAGGCGGCCGCGCGCGATCCGGGCAACCGCGCCAAGATCGCGGTCAAGTCGAACGATCCCCGCATCGACCCGCAGGGTACCTGCATCGGCGTGCGCGGCACCCGGGTCACCGCGGTGACCAACGAGCTGTGCGGCGAGCGGGTCGACATCGTGCTCTGGTCACCCGACCCGGCCCAGTTCGTGATCAACGCCCTGGCCCCGGCCGAGGTGTCCAGCATCGTGGTGGACGAGGATAAGCACAGCATGGACGTGGTGGTGGACGAGGAGAATCTCGCCAACGCCATTGGCCGCGGCGGCCAGAACGTGCGCCTGGCCTCGGAGCTGACCGGCTGGAACATCAACATCATGACCGTGGACGAGGCCGACCAGAAGCACGCCCAGGAGGCGACCAGCATCCGCAGTATGTTCATGGAAAAGCTCGACGTCGACGAGGACGTCGCCGACGTGCTGGTGCAGGAAGGCTTCTCCACGCTGGAAGAGGTGGCCTACGTGCCGCTGAACGAGATGCTGGAGATCGAGGCCTTCGACGAGGACACCGTCAACGAGCTGCGCGCCCGGGCCCGCAACGCCCTGCTGACCGCGGCCATCGCCCGGGAAGAGACGGTGGAGACGGTGAACCCCGACCTGATGAGCCTGGACGGCATGGATGCCGAGACCGCGGCCCTGCTGCAGTCGAAGGGCGTGGCGACCACCGAGGAACTGGCCGATCTGGCCGTGGATGAGCTGGTCGAGCTGACCGGCATGGACGAAGAGCGCGCCAAACAACTGATCATGACGGCCCGTGCCCCGATCCTGGCGGCAAGTGGGGAGTGAACGAGGAATCGATGAACGTAGAACAGTTCGCCAAGGAACTTAAGGTCGCCGTCGAGCTGCTGCTGGAGCAGCTGCAGGCGGCCGGCGTGCCGGTGAAGAGCGCCAAGGATGAGCTTAGCGACGAGGACAAGGCACGCCTGCTGGACTACCTGCAGAGCAAGCACGGCGCCAAGCAGCCCAAGACCAAGATCACCCTGACCCGCAAGCAGACGACGGAGATCAAGACCGCCGATAGCAGCGGCAAGGCGCGCACCATCCAGGTCGAGGTGCGCAAGAAACGGGTGCTGGTCAAGCGCGAGGAGCCCCAGGCCGCGCCGGCCGAAGCGGCCCCGGCGGCGCCCGAGGTC
>DDKN01000010.1 GCA_002339725.1 Thiobacillus sp. UBA2597 | reverse complement strand
TGGTGGACGGCATCAAGCGCGCCACTGACGTGATGATCGCCGGCAAGATCGCCGTGGTCTGCGGCTACGGCGACGTCGGTAAGGGCTCGGCCCAGGCCCTGCGCGCGCTGTCCGCCCAGGTCTGGGTGACCGAGGTCGACCCGATCTGCGCCCTGCAGGCGGCGATGGAAGGCTACCGCGTGGTGACCATGGACTACGCCTGCGACAAGGCCGACATCTTCGTCACCGCCACTGGCAACTATCACGTCATCACCCATGACCACATGGTCAAGATGAAGGACCAGGCCATCGTCTGCAACATCGGCCACTTCGACAATGAGATCGATGTCGCCAGCCTCGAGAAGTATCAGTGGGAGGAGATCAAGCCCCAGGTCGACCACGTCATCTTCCCGTCCGGCCGCCGCATCATCCTGCTCGCCAAGGGTCGCCTGGTGAACCTGGGTTGCGCTACCGGCCACCCGAGCTACGTGATGTCGTCGTCCTTCGCCAACCAGACCATCGCCCAGATCGAGCTGTTCAATCACACCGAGAAGTACCCGGTCGGGGTCTATACCCTGCCGAAGCATCTGGACGAGAAGGTGGCGCGCCTGCAGCTCAAGAAGCTCAACGCCGAACTGACCGTGCTCACTCCGGAGCAGGCGGCCTACATCGGCGTGCCGGTGGAAGGCCCCTACAAGGCCGAGCACTACCGCTATTGAGCCAGGTGCCGCACCTCAAGGCCGCCGTCAGGCGGCCGGGTGGGCGCGCCCCATAAACCCCGCCAAGCCACAGGCGGGCTTCGGCCGCGGTCCGGCCGGGCCTCAAGGCAAAGCGCATTATCGGTTTACAAAAACGCGTTTTCGCGTATCATGCGCGGCAGTTGTGCACTGCAGTTATGGCTTTTCGCCGCTCAGGCGGCGTCTCTGATCCAAGGGACTGTACTCACAGCCCCATCAGCCCCAACCCCCCAACGTGGCCTTTCCCCAGCGGCTTCGTGACATCCGGTTGGCGCCGATGTTACGTAGCCGATGCACCCGCACCCCGGGTGGCGCGGCGCTTTTGCCTGCCGTCATGGCAGGCTGACGCTTTTGCGGTTCGCCGCATGGAAAGGTATTGATGCAATTCTCCGAACTCGGGCTGCACGCCCATATTTTGAAGGCGGTCGAGGCGACCGGTTACAGCGAAGCCACCCAGGTCCAGGCCCAGGCCATCCCGGCGGCGTTGACCGGTGTCGACCTTTTGGTCTCCAGTCAGACCGGCAGCGGCAAGACCGCGGCCTTCCTGCTGCCCAGCCTCAACCGTCTGGTCGAGGCCTCGGCCACGCCGGGCAACGGCCCGCGCATCCTGGTGCTGGCCCCCACCCGCGAGCTGGCCCAGCAGGTGGAAAAGGCCGCCCGCAGCTATGGCAAGGAACTGCGCCGCCTGCGCACCGCCAGCCTGGTCGGCGGCGCCCCCTACGGCCTGCAGCTCAAACAGCTGGCGCAGCCGGTCGACCTCGTGGTGGCCACCCCGGGCCGCCTGATGGACCACATGGAACGCGGCCGCATCGACTTCTCCCGCCTGGAGGTGCTGGTGCTGGACGAGGCCGACCGCATGCTGGACATGGGCTTCATCGACGACATCGAGGCCATCGTGGCCAAGACCCCCGAGTCGCGCCAGACCCTGCTGTTCTCGGCCACCCTCGACGGCGTGGTCGGCAAGCTGGCGAAGAAGCTCACGCGCGCTGCCCAGCGCATCGAAGTGGCGGCGGTCGCCTCGGCCAAGCCCCAGATCGAGCAGCGCCTGCACTTCACCGACGACCATGAGCACAAGTCGCGCCTGCTCGACCATTGGCTGCGCGATGCCGAACTCAATCAGGCCGTGGTCTTCACCGCGACCAAGCGCAGCGCCGAGGAGCTGACCGACAGCCTGCGCGACCAGGGCCACCTGGCCGACGCGCTGCACGGCGACATGCCGCAGAACAAGCGCAACCGCACCATCCAGCGCCTGCGCGAAGGCCGCACCCGGGTGCTGGTGGCGACCGACGTCGCCGCCCGCGGCATCGACGTGGCCGGCGTCACCCATGTGATCAACTTCGATGCGCCGCGCCAGGCCGAGGACTACGTGCACCGCATCGGCCGCACCGGCCGGGCCGGGCGCAGCGGCATTGCCGTCACCCTGGTGCATCACCGCGAAAAGCACCTGGTGCGCGAGATCGAGCGCTACACCGGCCAGTCGCTCCAGGCCGAGATCATCCCCGGCCTGGAGCCCAAGGCCCGGCCGCCGCGCACCGAGCCGCGGCCGCGTCAGGGTTATGGCCAGGGCAAATCCTGGGGCGCACGCAAGGAAGGCGCCGGCGACGGGTCCGGCCGGCCGGCCCGGTCTCAGGGCGGCTACAAGCAGGACGGCTACGCCAAGCCCTACGGCGAGCGGACGGAAGGCGGCTTCAGGCGCGAGGCAAAGCACGCCGGCGAATGGCAGCCGCGTTCCGACTGGAACAACAAGCCGCGCAACGACTGGCGCGACAAACCCTATGGCCTGTCGGGCGATGCCCAGCCGCGCAGCTTCGAGCGCGGCAACGGTCAGGTTAAGCGCACCGAGCGCGGCGGCGACCCCGCCCGGCGCGAGGACAGCTGGAAGTCGCCCAGCAACGACTGGAGCAGCCGCGGCCCGCGCAAGGCCTATGGCGGCGCCAAGCCGGCGGCTGGCAAGCCTGCCGCCAAGCGCAGCAACCGCTGGGACTGAACCCCTTCGCACAAACGAAAACGGCCGCGCATGCGGCCGTTTTCGTTGGCAGTGCCGGGCGGCTCAGCCCGCGTGGTATTGACGGCTCTCGCTATGCACGGTGTCGACCAGCACCCGCACATTGTCCGGCGGCGTGAACTGGGAGATGCCGTGGCCCAGGTTGAACACGTGGCCGTGCCCTTTACCGAAAGAAGCGAGCACCCGCTTGCTCTCGGCCACCACCGCCTCCGGCGTGGTGAGCAAAATGGTCGGGTCGAGGTTGCCCTGCAGCGCGACCTGGTCGCCCACGCGCTGGCGCGCGACGCCGATGTCGATGGTCCAGTCCAGGCCGACGGCGTCCGCCCCGCAGCGGGCGATGGCTTCCAGCCAAAGGCCGCCACCCTTGGTGAACACGATGCGCGGCACCGTGCGGCCCTCGTTCTCCCGCTTGAGATTCGCCATGATGCGGGCCATGTAGGGCAGGGAGAATTCCAGGTAGGCCGCCTGGGACAGCATGCCGCCCCAGGAGTCGAACACCATCACCGCCTGGGCGCCACACTCGATCTGGGCGTTGAGGTAATCGGTCACCGCCGTGGTGGTGACATCCAGGATGTGGTGCAGCAGGTCGGGCCGCGAATACATCAGGGTCTTGAGCTTGGTGTAGCTGTCGCTGCCCTCGCCCTCGACCATGTAGCAGGCCAGGGTGAAGGGGCTGCCGGAGAAGCCGATCAGCGGCACCGAGCCATCCAGTGCCTTGCGGATCTCGCTCACCGCATCCAGCACGTAGCGCAGATGGTCGTGCGGGTCCGGCGCCTCAAGGTCGCGGATCTCCCATTCCTCGCGCAAGGGCCGCTCGAACTTTGGCCCTTCGCCCTCGGCGAAATACAGCCCCAGGCCCATGGCGTCGGGGATGGTGAGGATGTCCGAGAACAGGATGGCGGCGTCCAGATCGTAGCGGGCCAGGGGCTGCAGGGTGACCTCGGTCGCCAGCGCCGGCGTCTTGCACAGCTCGAGAAAGCTGCCGGCGCGGGCGCGGGTGGCGCAGTATTCCGGCAGATAGCGCCCGGCCTGGCGCATGAGCCAGACCGGGGTGTACTCGGTGGGCTGGCGCAGCAGGGCGCGCAGGAAGGTGTCGTTTTTCAGATGGCTCATGGGCAGGTCCGGGCGAAGCAGGGCGCCATTTTACCCCAGCCCAGAAGGCGGCCTTAGCAGGCCAGGCCGTGCAGGGTACAGACGTACCGCTTGGCGATGGCGAGGGCGATCCAGAGCCAGAACAGCAGGAAGAAGGCGAGCATGGGGATGTGCGCATCGATGATCACCCGCGGCGTGATGAAGCGCACCGCGCGGATCACCGGGCGGGTGATGGTCTGCAGGATCCGGTAGAACAGGTTGTCCTGGCGGCGCTGACCGGCCAGGACGGCGAGCAGGCCCTGCCCGAGCAGGGTGAAGCCGGCGACTTCGACCAGGGCGCGCAAAATCGAGATGAGCAGCAGTTCGGGTGGCATGGTGGGCCCGCGGCAGTACGATGCCGCATTTTAACTTGTGGACCCGGGGCAGCCCCGGGAAAATAATGCCCTTTGCAGACTGACCGAGCCGCCATGAATTTCGACCAACTGCGCTATACCCTGCGTGCCAATTTCTTCACCTGGCTGGGACGCGACGAGCAGGCGCTGGCGGCCTTCGTCGAGTGCTTCAAGGCCAATCCCCGCAATGCCGAGGCCGCACGCAGCGTGGCCTGGCTGCATGCCAGGAACAAGCGCTGGCCGGCCGCGGCGCAATGGTTCGAGCGCGCCCTGGCGCTGGAGCCCGACCATGCCGACACCTGGTTCAACCTGGGCTATGTCCAGCACCAGGCCGGCCACGCCGAGGCCGCGCTCGAGGCCTTCGGCAAGGCGGTGGCGGGCAATCCCAAGCTCGACCGGGCCTGGTACGGCATGGGCATGGTCCAGGCCGGGCGGGGCGACCATGCCGCCGCCGCCGAGTCCCTGCGCCGGGCGGCCGAATTGCAGCCGATGAACGGCGCCGCCTGGTATGCCCTGGGCATGGCCGAATACCACTGCAGCCGGCCGGAGGCGGTCAAGGCGGTGATCGAACACTGCATCCGGCATGATCCGCAGACCGCCAGGCGCCTGGTGCAGGATGCGCAGCGGCCCGATCTGGCCCATCTGCTGCCGAACTGAATCTCCCCCGTTCAAACAAAACGGCCCGCACAAGCGGGCCGTTTTGTTTGAACCGCCCCAGACCGGGGCGGGGCACCGGGCCTTAAGCGGCCTTGGTGTCGATGTCGCCTTCCAGGCTGGGGTAACGCACGTGGTCCACCAGGTCCTGAATCTCCTTGGCCGGGGCCTTGGTCAGCAGGGAGACGATGAACATCGTCAGGAAGCCGGCCGGCATGCCGAACACGCCGCCGGAGATCGGCTTGATGCCGAACCACTCGTTGGCGGCGCTGCCCCCGAAGAACTCGTAGGTGGTGAACATGTAGTACATGCACACGCCCAGGCCCACGATCATCCCCGCCACAGCACCGGCGTAGTTGGCCCGCTTCCAGAACACGCCCAGCACCAGGGCGGGGAAGAAGGCCGAGGCGGCCAGGGAGAAGGCGGCGCCCACCAGGAACAGGATGTCGCCCGGCTTGAGCGAGGCCGTGTAGGCCGCAACGATGGCCACCACCAGCAGCAGGCCCTTGGACACGGCCAGGCGGCGCACGGTCGAGGCCTTGGGGTCGATCATCTTGTAGTAGACGTCGTGCGACAAGGCGTTGGCGATGGTCAGCAGCAGACCGTCGGCGGTGGACAGCGCGGCGGCCAGACCACCGGCGGCAACCATGCCCGACACCACATAGGGCAGGCCGGCGATCTCCGGCGTGGCCAGCACGATCAGGTCGCCGCCCAGGGTGATCTCGGCCAGCTGGATCAGACCGTCCTTGTTCATGTCCACCACCTTCATCAGGGTCGCATCCACCGCGGACCAGTTGGCCACCCAGGCCGGCAGCGCGGCGAAGGAGGTGCCGACCAGGTGGTGGTAGACCTCGTACTTGACCAGCACCGCCAGGGCCGGCGCCGTGAAGTAGAGCAGGAAGATGAAGAACAGCGACCAGAACACCGACTTGCGCGCCTCACGCACCGAGGGGGTGGTGTAGTAGCGCATCAGGATGTGCGGCAGCGAGGCGGTGCCGACCATCAGGCAGAGCACCAGGGTGATGAAGTTCAGGCGCTTGGTGTCGCTGTCCTTCTGCTTCTCTTCCTCGGTCTTGCCCTTGCCGGCGAAGGCCTCGGCATGGGCCGGCACCGGGCCGGCCTTGGCCTTGGCGCCCGACTCGGCGGCCTTCCACTTGGCCTTCAGCTTGTCGATGTTGGGCGGAAAGTCCTTGAGCTCCTTCTCGAGCGCGGCGACGGCCTTTGCGTCCACCGGGCTGGCGGCCTTGGCATCGGCGAGCTTCTGCTCGACCTTGGCCCGCTGCTCGGCCCAGAAGGCCTGACCCTGGCCGGCAGCCACGGCCGCCTCCAGCGCCTTGAGCTTCTCGCCCCACTCCGCGGCCTTTTCCTTGTGGATGGCGCGCACCGAGGCCTCGGCCGCGCCGAGCACGGTGTTGGGGTCGTTGAGTTCCTTCTCCTTGGCCGTCACCTGCTGCAGCACCTGGCCGTAGGCCAGCTGGGGCACCGGATTGTGGGCGATGCTGACCGAGAGCCAGACCACCGGCACCATGTAGGCGATGATCAGGATGATGTACTGGGCCACCTGGGTCCAGGTCACCGCCCGCATGCCGCCCAGGAAGGAGCAGACCAGGATGCCGGCCAGGCCGACGTAGACGCCGATGGCGAACTCGATGCCGGTCAGGCGCGCGGTGATCAGGCCGACACCGTAGATCTGCGCCACGACGTAGACGAAGGAGCAGATGATGGCGGCGATGACGCCGATGGTGCGCGGCAGATTGCCGCCGTAGCGGGCACCCAGGAAGTCGGGGATGGTGAACTGGCCGAACTTGCGCAGGTAGGGCGCGAGGAACAGCGCCACCAGCACATAGCCGCCGGTCCAGCCCATGACGAAGGCCAAGCCGTCATAGCCGGTCAGGTACAGGGTACCGGCCATGCCGATGAACGACGCCGCGCTCATCCAGTCGGCGCCGGTGGCCATGCCGTTGAACAGCGCGGGCACCCGGCGACCGGCCACGTAGTATTCCGATACGTCGGCGGTCTTGGACATGATGCCGATGCCGGCATAGAGCGCGATGGTGGCGGCCAGGAAGATATAGCCGATCCAGGCGGCGGGCAGGCCCATCTGCTCCAGGATGGCCAGCAGGATGACGAAGCCGATGAAACCGCCGGTATAGAAGCTGTAGTAGCGCTTGAGCTGTTGGTAGAACTGGCTTTGGGTCAAGGCGGTCATGTCATTCCCCTTCCTCGTGCACGCCGTATTCCTGGTCCAGCTCGTTCATGCGCCGGGCGTAGTACCAGATGATCAGGACGTAGATGATCAGGGCCCCTTGGGCACCCATGTAGAAGGCGAAGGGAAAGCCCGCGATGACGATCTGGTTGAGATCGCGGGCGAACCAGATCACCACGAAGGTCACGACGAACCAGATGGCGAGCAGAATCCCGGTCAGCTTCAGGTTTCTGCGCCAGTACTCACGGTGTTTCTCCGTCAGTTGCATAACGCTCTCCTCGATTGGCGGTTTTGACGACTGTCCTGGACGACGCATCTGAATGTGCGCCTTGACTTGCCTCCCCTTGACCGGCGCGACAGCGGCGCAGGCCGGGCACAGTATATGCCTACCAGGGTTGGGGACAAGCCCCTTTTCGCTTCACGATGCGCAACGGCTCAGCCATTCCGGTCGAGCCAATGCTGGGCCCGCTCCAACTCCTGCAGCGCCCGATAATGGTTTTGCCCCTGACGGCGCGCGAGCGGCAGGGCGGTGAGCAGCAGCTGAGCCGTGGCCAGGGCATCGGCCAGGGCGTTGTGGCGGGCATAGTTGCCGATGCCGAAGTGGCCGACCCAGTGGTCGAGCGCCCGGTACTTGCGCGCATACTGCGGCAGCAGGGCGGGCATGACATAGGCCAGGTCGAGCCAGGGATGGCGCCAGTCCAGGCCGAGATATTGCTGGCAGGCGCGGCGGATCATGATCGCGTCGAACGCGACGTGGAACGCCACCAGGGGCGAGTTGCCGAGATATTCCAGAAAGCGCAGCAGGGCCTCGGCCGGCTCGATGCCTTCCCGCTGCCGCTCGCCGCCGATGCCATGGATCAGGATGTTGTCCTTGTCGCTGATCGCTTCCTGGCGCAGCACGATCTCGAAACTGTCGGCCAGCCGGATGCGGCCGTGCGCGACCGCCACGGCGCCGATGGCGATCAGCCGGTCGCGCCGCATGTCGAGGCCGGTGCTCTCCACGTCCACCACGACATAGCGCGCCTGCTCGAACGGCAGGGTCAGGTCGGCAGCCGGCTGCCCCTGCCAGGCGGCGAGGCGGGCCGCCTGGTCGGGCGGCAGCGCCGGCCGATGGCCGCGACCGGTCAACCAGCGCGGCAGTTTCATGCCTGATAGTCCAGCGCCAGCCGGGCCTGGATCTTGCGGGCCTGACGGAAGGCCTCTTTCAGAATGCGGCGGTCCAGATCGTTCAAGCGGTCGGGGTTGATGCGGTTGTCCAGGGGCTGGCCCGCCTCGCTCTCCTCATGCTGGCGCCGCAGGCGCAAGAGCTGGATGAAGAAGAAGGCGGAGACCCAGGCCTCGATCTCGGCCGGCGGAATATTCAGTTTGGGCCCGGCCTGGCGCAGGCGTTGGGCGGTGCCGGTCGCATTCGCGCCGGTGGCCAGGGCGAACACCCGGGCGGCATCGACGAAGGGGGTGGCGCCGTTGAGCTTGAGATCGAGGGTGTCGGCGTGGGCGCCGCCCGAATCGGTGACGAAGTCGCGCACCAGCCCCAGCGGCGGGCGGTTGCGCAGGGCATTGGTCACCATCTGGTGCAAAAAACGCGGATTGGCCGCCGCCTTGGTCGAGAGCCATTGGCGCAATTGTTCGGCCAGCGCAGCCTGGCCGTGGAGCGGGCGGAAATCGAAAAAGATGCTGGCGTTGAGCAAGGATTCCGGGTCGCCGGCATCGATCCAGCGGGCGAACAGGGCCTTCCATTCCTCCAGGGCGAGACACCACTTGGGATTCATCGCCATGATCTGGCCGCGGCACAGGGGAAAGCCGCAGGCGTCGAGCGCCCGGTTGATGCGTTCCGCCAGCGGCACCAGCCTGGCCCGCACGGCATCGGCGCTCTCGCCGGGCGCGAGGCTGAAGATGATGCCGTTGTCCTGGTCGGTCGCCAGGGTCTGTTCCAGCCGGCCTTCCGATCCGAAGGCGAGCCAGCAGAAGCGTTCCCGGCAGAGCTCGGCCTCGGCGCATTCCAGTTCGATCACGCGCTGGGTCAGCAGGTCGTTCAGGGTGGACAACAGCAGGGTGAGCTGCTCGGCGCCCACGCCCTGGGCCATCATGTTGTGGCCGAGCTGGCGGATGTCTGCGGCCGCCTGTTGCAGCTGGCCCAGTTCGTTGGCGGCCCGGATGGCCGAGGAGATCTGGGTGACGCCGATGCGCTGCAGCGAGAACAGATCCTTTTCCGACACCACGCCGACCAGACGGCCCTGATCCGCCACCAGGACATGGCGAAAGCCGTGGCGGGCCATGGCCAGCGCCGCCTCGAAGGCGTGGGCGGTCGAGGCCAGGGCCACGGGCTGGGGACTCATCACCTCCCGCATGGGGGTCTCGAGCGGGGTGGCGGGCAGGATCACCCGGCCGATCAGGTCGCGCACGGTGAAAATGCCTTCGGGCGTGCCGTCCGGGCTGACCACCACGATGGAGCCGATGCCCTGCGCGCGCATGATTTCGAGGCTCTCGCGCAAGGGCGTGTCGGGCCGGCAGGTCACTGGCGGGCGCCGCACCAGGCTGCCCAGGGTGCTCTCGAGCGATTGCTGCTCGGTCGCCGCCGAGAGATAGCGTGCCTGGGTACGGCGCTGGGATTGGGCCAGAAGGTCGGCCAGGCGCAGGGTGCAGAAGGCGTGGAAGGGCGGCGACAGCTCGAGCAGGGCATGAAAATCGCGGGCATCGAGCTCGTAGCAGAAGACATCGGTTTGCGCCCGGAAATGGCTGATCGCCGGCCGGCGCGAGAGCAGGGCGCCGATCGGGAAGCACTCGCCTTCGTGCAGCTCCAGCCAGGCGCCCTGGCCCTCGCGCTCGCCCCGGATGACGCCCTGCTTGATGATGTAAAAGGTTCGCACCTCGCCCTGTTCGGGCGCCAGCACGGTTTCGTCCTTGGCGTAATAGCCCAGGCGCAGGCGCTCGGCCAGCCAGCTCAGGTGCTCGGCCGCCATCCGGTCGAACGGGGCGAAACGGCGCAGATGCTCGGCGGTGGCGGCGATGAGGGCGTTGTCAGCAGGCATGGCGATCTCCCGGCGATGGGCCGATTCTATAGCGGCGCGCGTGCGGGGGGAGGGGACAGGCGGCTGCGATCTAAGTAGTTTGCCTCAGCCAAAAGTTATAGACGCCTATAACCTTTGGCCGATTTTTATCGGAAGATCAGACAGTTAGTATCGACCTCAGTGACCCCGTCGTCTTGTCGGATATAGGGTGGTCAGGGAGCGATACCAAAAAAACGCCTCCAGAGGAATTGAGCCGGGCCAGCCCGGCTTTCTTTTTTTACAGCCCCAGGCGTTGCCAGATGGCGCTGGTCAGGGCGGCCTGGTTCAGGGTGTAGAAGTGCAGCCCCGGGGCGCCGCCGGTCAGCAGGCGGTCGCACATGTCGGTGACGAAATCCAGGCCGAAGGCCTTGATCGAGGCGGTGTCGTCGTAATAGCTCTCGAGCTTCTTGCCCAGCCAGCGCGGGATTTCCGCCCCGCACATGGCCGAGAAGCGTGCCAGCTGGGCGTAATTGGAGATGGGCATGATGCCGGGCACGATCGGGAGGGTGACGCCCAGGGCCGCGCAATCGTCGACGAAATTAAAATAGGCGTCGGCATTGAAGAAGTATTGGGTGATCGCGGCATTCGCGCCGGCCTCCACCTTGCGCTTGAAGTTGGCCAGATCGTCGGCATAGTTGCGCGCCTGCGGATGCATCTCGGGATAGGCCGCCACCTCGATCTCGAACCAGTCGCCGGTCTCCTGGCGGATGAATTGCACCAGCTCGTTGGCATAGCGGAACTCGCCCGGGTCGGCCACGCCCGAAGGCAGGTCGCCGCGCAGGGCGACGATGTGGCGGATGCCATGCGCTTTATAAACCTCCAGGATCTCGCGGATATTGGCCCGGGTCGAACCGATGCAGGACAGGTGCGGCGCCGCCGACAGCCCCTCGCCCTGAATCTCGAGCACGGTCTCCAGGGTACGGTCGCGCGTGGAGCCGCCGGCGCCGAAGGTGACCGAGAAGAATTTGGGCTTGAGCTGGGCCAATTGCTTGCGCGTCTCGCGCAGCTTGATCACCCCCTCGTCGGTCTTGGGCGGAAAGAATTCGATGCTGAAGGTGCGTTCGCTCATGTCGCGGGCTTTTTCATATTGAGCCGCGATTCTAACCCATCGCGCAGGGCCGCTTGTCAGGCGCGATCCAGCTCTCGCCTGACGCCCCCCGCGCGTGCGGGGAGAGCGACGCCGCCTCGCTCAGCGCCGTTCAGCCTAACGCCACGCCCATGCCCCGGCCGATCAGCCAGGTGAGGGTGCCGGCCGCCGCCCCGATGGCGAACATGCGCAGGCCGCCATGCAGTGCGCGCTTGCCGGTGAACAGACTGATGGTGGCGCCCACCCCGAACAGGCTGACCCCGGTGGCGATCAGGGTGCCGGCAAAGGCGGTCTGGACCGAAAGCAACAGATAAGGCAGGAGCGGGATCAGGGCGCCGGCCGAGAAGGCGAGGAATGACGCGCTCGCCGCCACCCAGGGCGAGCCGAGCTCGGCCGGGTTGAGGCCCAGCTCTTCCCGCGCCAGGGTGTCGAGCGCCTGGTCCGGATTGCGGATCAGGGCATCGGCCACCCGTTTCGCCTCTTCCGGCGCGACCCCCTTGGCCTCGTAGATCAGGGCCAGTTCCGCGGCCTCCTCCTGCGGGTACTGGTCGAGCTCTTCCCGCTCCAGGGCGATCTGGTATTCGTAGAACTCACGCTGGGCGCGCACCGAGACATATTCGCCGGCGGCCATGGACAAGGCCCCGGCCAGCAGGCCGGCCACGCCGGAGAGCACGATGAAGTCCGGCTCGGCGTTGGCGCCGGCGACACCGAGGATCAGGCTCGCGTTCGAGATCAGGCCATCGTTGACGCCGAACACCGCGGCGCGCAGGCCGCCACTGCCCGGCGCCTGGTGTCGGCCGATGTCGATCTGGTCGGCCCGGGTCGGAATGGCGTGCGGCAGCGGGGCGTTGTACAGGCTCATGCCGCGCACCTTCATGGCAGCGAGCACCCGGCGTAGAGGGGCGACCCCGATGCGGCCGATCAGCCAGGCCACCAGGCGGGTGCGCAGATCGGGACGGTAATCGGCGGGCACCGGCCGGCCGGCCTTGCGCAGCTCCACTGCCCAGAGCCTGGCCTGCTCGTCGGCGGCCTGGGCCAACTCGAGGAACAACACCTGACGCGGCGTGCCGGCTTCGGCATCGGACACGATGCGGTAGAGCCAGGCCGAGCGCTTTTCTTCTTTCCAGGATTCCAGGGCGTGCATGACGAATTTCGTGGCGGGTGTGGCGCTCAGCGCACTTTACCTTCTCCGGGGCCGATGCGCCCGTCCTTGAGGAAGAGCGGGTTGAACAACCAAAGATAAAGACCGACGCCGAGGCCGAGCAGCATGGCGCCGACGGTGACGATGCCCTGCAGCAGCTGCTCGCCGCCATTCATGCGCAGCTGGCGCAGCAGGGGCAGGCGTTTGAGTTCCGCCTGGAAGCCGCTGTTGCCGAGCAGCACGCTGTCGCCATAGCGGGCCCCGGCGAGCCAGAGCAGCACGGCCAGCGGCGCGAGCAACACCAGGCTGCGCAGGCCGGCCTGCCAGGGGGTCAACAGGAAGGGCCGGAAGAATTGACGGGCACCGACTTTCAGGCGCGTGTGCAGCCAGGTCAGACGGCGGTTGTCGCGCAGGCAGGCGCGCAGCGCCAGAAAACGCCAGTCGGGCCGGCGCTGCCAGGCGGCCAGGCCCAGGCCGGCGAGACGGCTGGCCCCGATCTGTTCGTGCGTCAGGTTGTAGCCGTGATACATCAGGGCATAGGCCTCGGCATCGCTGAAGGCATCCAGGTCGGTGCGCAGGCCGGACAGCCGGTAGACCGTGCCCTCCGGCCGATGCACCGGATCGGGCAGGCGGGGATAGTCCACGCTGTCGCTGCAGCTCTGGCGCAGATGGACCAGGGCGAAGCCGCACACGCCGTTTTCCCGGCGCAGGGCCAGGATGTCCGCATCGCCCGCATTGCAGTCGGCGTGCTGCAGGGCCTGGCCGGCATGCAGCCGGTACAGCGTTTCGCTGCGAATCTTGTCCATCATCACATCGTTGGCGCGCTGTGCCACCTGGAAGAACCGGGTGCCCAGCAGGCGCTGATCCTCCAGCTGGCCGCAGGCATCGCTCACCATGAAATGGCTGCAGCCGTGCTGGAACAGGGCATCGACGCCCTGATTGTCGAACACGCCGCCGTCCGCCAGTTCCACCACGATGTCGCGGCCCGCGCCGTTTTGATACAGATCGTGGATGGCGAGCGGCGGAAATATGCCGGGCACCGCGGCCGAGGCGGCCACCGCGTCGGCCAGGGTCAGGCTGTCGAGCTTGCGCTGCTGCCGGTCGTTCAGGCGGCGCTGCTGTTGCGGCGGCAGATGGCGCTCATCGTGATAGCGGCCGTCGAAGCGCAGCGCCGGCAGCCGGGTATTGGTGTCCACCGTGCGGCAAAAGCCGCGCAGCGGTTCGGGCTCGCCCACGTGCGAGCCGGTGAAATGCCAGGGGTGCCCGGTATTGAGGCAGGTGGCGTTGATCACCAGGATGGGAATCTTGTAGGCATGCTCGGCGTTGTAGGCCTCGGCGTCGACGCTCTGGCCGCCCGGCGCGATGTGAATGTCGCGCAGGGCGATGGCGGGCTCGCCGCCGGCCGCGTCGTAGAAATGCCGGTTGAGCAGCTCGGCCAGATGATCGCTGCGCGAATAATCCTCGCGCAGCATGCGGGCGTTCCTGAACGGGTTGAGGAACAGGCGCAGGCGGATGTTCTTCTGCACCCCGGCCAGGAAGTCGCGCTCGATCTCGGCCACGATCTGGCGGTAGACCTCGGGCGTCGGCGTCGGGCAGCCGGGCCGGCGACCCTCCAGCAGGCGCTTGACCTTGAGGTAGTAATAGGCGCCGATGATCGAGCCGCCGGACACGGTGGAGAGCACCGAAACCCGGTGCAGCAGCTCGCGCTCGGCCAGGGCGGCCAGCACGCCGATGTGGAACAGCGAGGCGCGAAAGCCGCCGCCGGACAGGCAGAGGCCGAATTTTTCGGGTGGGGTGTTCATCGGGAATCCCCCGGTTCAGGCCGGCCAGCCGTGCAGGGCGAAAAAGCCTGCGCGGTTGAGGGTGTCCTGGCCATAGTCGCGTCCGGCCGTGTAGTAATCCAGGTCGAGCCGGTTCTGCACCGCCTTCACCACATTGCCGGCGCCGCAGTTGTAGGCGGCCAGGGCGGCACGCAGCAGGGTCTGGCCGGTGAGCTCGAGCTTGCGCGCGAGGTAGCTGCGGTTTTGTGCCAGCACCTGGCAGCCGTAGGCGATGTTGGCGGCCGGGTCCTGCCAGGGGCCGGTGCGGGCGAATTCATGGGCGTCGAAATCGATCTGCATCAGGCCGCGGCCGAAACCGCCGCCGTCGGGTGGCAGGGGGCCGCTGCGATGGGCGGTGGGTGCCCGGCGTTTGATGAAGTCGCCGGTGCCGGCCGGGCCGACCGGCTTCAGGGCCAGGCCCCAGCCCGATTCGCGCGAGCCGAGGCCGCCGATCAGGGCAATGGGCAGTTGGTATTGCCGGGCACTGGCCTCGATCAGGTTGCGGTATTTCGCCGCCTCGTTCAGGTGGGCGAGCAGGGTGCGGTCGTTCCCGGCATACGTGGTGCCGGGCAGGTCGGAGGGTGGCGGGGCCGCCTCGCCCAACAGCCTGGCCCAGGTGATCGGCCCCACCACGCCGTCGTCGAGCAGGCCGTGCTCGCTCTGGAACTGCATCACCGCCGCCTCGGTGCCGCGCCCGAACAGGCCATCCGGCTTCATGGCATAGCCGTTGCGTTTGAGCAGGGTTTGCAGCGCGCGCACCTCGCCCTTCAGATCAGGGCGGGTGTGTGGATAACCGTCGAACAGGCGCAGGGTGGGATGCGGCATCGGGACTCCCTCGGTCGGTTTTTATGGTGCTGGAGCCTGGCGGCTCAACCCATTATGGGAAAGCCCGGCCTGCCTGTAAATGCGGCGCTTCAGGCCCGGTCCCAACGCCGGAACTGCACGGCCTCGGCCACATGATGGCTGCCGATCTGGGCCTGGCCGTCGAGGTCGGCCAGGGTGCGGGCGACCTTGAGGATGCGATGAAAGGCCCGGGCCGAGAGATTGAGCCGGGCGATCGCCTGTTTGAGCAGCTCCTCCGCCTTGCCCTCGGCCCGGCAATGGCGCTCGATCTCGGCCACCTCCAGCAGGGCATTGGCCTTGCCCTGGCGCTCGAGCTGGCGCTGACGCGCCGCTTCGACCCGCTGGCGCACCCGATGTGAGGGCTCGCCGGGCGGGGCGTCGATCAGCTCCGCCTCGGTCAGGGCCGGCACTTCGATCTGCAGATCGATGCGGTCGAGCAGCGGGCCGGACAGGCGCGCGCGATAGCGCGCCACCTGCTCCGGGGTGCAGCGGCATTTGCCGGCGGGATGGCCGAGCCAGCCGCAGGGGCAGGGGTTCATGGCGGCGATGAGCTGGAAGCGGGCGGGGAACTCGGCCTGGCGTGCGGCGCGCGAAATGGTGATGCGGCCGCTCTCCAGCGGTTCGCGCAACACCTCCAGCGCCTTGCGATCGAATTCCGGCAACTCGTCGAGAAACAGCACGCCGTGGTGGGCCAGGCTGATCTCGCCCGGCCGGGGCAGGCCGCCGCCGCCCACCAGGGCCACGGCCGAGGCCGAGTGATGCGGCGCCCGATAGGGCCGATGGCGCCAGTGCTCGATGCGGAAGCCGCCGGTCAGCGATTGCACCGCGGCCGCCTCCAGGGCCTCCTGTTCAGTCATGGCCGGCAGGATGCCGGGCAGGCGGCTCGCCAGCATGGACTTGCCGGTGCCGGGCGGCCCGCTCATCAACAGGGAATGGCCGCCAGCGGCCGCCACCTCCAGTGCCCGACGCGGCCCGGCCTGGCCCTTGACGTCGGCGAGGTCGGCATAGGCACCCGCCGCCGGGGGCAGGCTGGGCGCCTGAGCCACAGGCAAGGCGGCGCGTTCGCTCAGATGGGCGCATACCTCGAGCAGGGAGCGGGCGCTCAGGATCTCGGCGGTCTCGGCCAGGGCCGCTTCCTGCGCACTCGCTTCGGGCAGGATGAAGGCGCGGCCGGCGCCGGCGGCGGCCAGCACCATGGCCAGCGCCCCGCGCACCGGGCGCAGCTCGCCGGTGAGCGCGAGTTCGCCGGCGAACTCATAGCGCTCGAGCAGCCGACCGGGAATCTGGCCCGAGGCGGCCAACAGGCCGAGCGCGATCGGCAGGTCGAAGCGGCCGGATTCCTTGGGCAGGTCGGCCGGGGCCAGGTTGACCGTGATGCGCCGGGCGGGAAATTCGAAGCCGGATTGCAGGATGGCGGCACGCACCCGGTCGCGCGCCTCCTTCACCTCGGTCTCGGGCAGGCCGACCAGGGTGAAACTGGGCAGGCCATTGGCCAGATGCGCCTCGACCACGACCTGTGGCGCCGCCATGCCGGTGGCGGCCCGACTGTAGAGCACAGCCAAGCTCATGTTCGCTCCCTGATTTATCCAGGCGCCTGTGTCGGCGCTTGACCTCAATTATGCGCCGAAATCGGCGCCGGGTTCTGGAACGGCTGGATCAGGCGGCGCACGCTGTTGTAGGCCTTGTCGTCGATCGGGGTGAAGCCGTCGTAGCGGCTGTCCAGGGCCTCGAGCACGGCGGCCCGCGCCGGGGCGCTGGCGTTGGCGATGCTTTGACCGGCACGGTCATGGGCGGCGCTGAGAAACTGGCGCTCGCTATGCACCCGGCTCAGGCCGGGCTGGGCGAACCAGGGCGCTCCATTTTGGGGCATGGCATGAGCGGTGCGCACCGTCGCGATGCCTGGTGGACTCCCGGCAGGCCCGGAGAAACGATCATGGCCTTGAATCGACTGGATTTTGAGGCATTGGCACGATGTCTGCTTACGTCTCAGCCGAGAGGCGCCGAACGCGCCTTAGGCAAGCTAGGGTTCCGATCGCCGCGCGTGAGCGCTGGCGATGACTGGTCCAAGAGCCTGCCGGTTCCGCGCCTCGCGCGGGGCTCCACGGAGGGACAAAAGCCCGGGAGGACGCATTGCTCGCCTCTCGCCCTTTGTCCAACCGGATCAGGAGTCTCGCCATGTCCTTGCTCAAACGCTTCCTACCCGCCTTTGCCGCGTTATCCCTTGCGTTCGGCCTTGCCGCCGCGCCGTTGCCAGCCACTGCCGAGGTGAAGGTCGGCGTGTCCGATTGGCCGGGCTGGGTTGCCTGGTATATCGCCGAGCAGAAGGGCTATTTCAAGAAGCACGGCGCCGACGTGAAACTGGTTTGGTTCGCCAACTACACCGATTCGATCAGCGCGCTGTCGGCCGGCCAGGTCGACGCCAATTCGCAGACCTGGAGCGACACCATGGCGCCGCTCGCCAAGGGCGTGGCGCTGAAGGCCATCCTGGTCAACGACAACTCCGCCGGCAACGACGCGCTGATGGTCGGCCCCAAGATCAAGTCGTTCAAGGACCTCAAGGGCAAAAAGATCGCGCTGGAGGAATTCAGCGTGTCGCACTTCCTGCTCACCATGGCGCTCAACAAGAACGGCATGACGCTCAAGGACGTGCAGGTGGTGAACCTGGCCGCGGGCGACGCCGCCGCCGCCTTCATGGCCGGCCGCGTCGACGCCGCGGTGGTATGGAACCCCTGGGTCAACACCATCCAGGTGAGCGGCAAGGGCAAGCCGCTGTTCAGCTCGGCCGACGTCCCGGGCATGATCCCCGACCTGCTGGTGGCGCAGGAGAAATCGCTCAAGGCCAAGCGCAAGTATTTCGTCGGCATGGTCAAGGCGTGGTACGACGTCGAGAAATTCATCCGCGAGAATCCGGACGAGGCCGCCAAGATCATGGCCAAGGTCGTCGGCATGGACGCCAAGGATTACAAGGTCTTCCTGCCGGGCACCAAGTTCTTCGACCAGCAGGCCAACCTCAAGGCCTTCGGCCCGGCGAGCGACCCGACCTCGCTCCTGGGCGTGGCGCCGACGATCGCCAAGTTCCTGCTCGACAACAAGCTGATGGAAGGCAAGGTCGACTTCGCCAAGGGCATCGACGCCTCGCTCGTCCGGGAAGTCGCCGGCGTCAAGTGAGCTTGCACCGGGAGCGATGACGATGCCTGCAGCCCCTCGCACCGGAGCGCGCCGGCCCGGCATGTGGACGATCCGCGGCCCGCTGTCGCGCCGGCAGTACTGGCTCTTCGCCGCGCTCGGGCTGCTGGTGCCGCTGGGGCTGTGGTGGGGTACGTCGAGCCTGGCCGGCGTGGACAAGGTCTTCCTGCCCGGTCCCGCAGACGTGTTCAATCGGCTCGTAGCCTGGTACACCGAAGACGACCTGATGTCCGACGTCTGGATCAGCATCTACCGCGTCACCATGGGCTTCGTCATTTCGGCGGCGATCGCGCTGCCGCTGGCGCTCCTGATCGGCACCTTCCGGCCGGTGCAGGCGCTCCTGGAGCCGCTCACCGACTTCATCCGCTACATGCCGGCGGTCGCCTTCATCCCGCTGGTGATGCTGTGGGTGGGCATCGACGAGTCGTCGAAGATTGCCATCATCTTCATCGGCACCTTCTTCCAGATGGTGCTGATGATGGCCGAGGACGTGCGCCGCGTGCCGCTGGCGCAGATCGAGGCGGCGCAGACCATGGGCGCCGATCGGGGAGAGACGGTCAAGCTGGTCATCTTCCAGGCGGCGAAGCCCGCGCTGCTCGACACCCTGCGCGTGACCATGGGCTGGGCGTGGACCTACCTGGTCGTGGCCGAACTCGTCGCGGCGAACTCCGGCCTGGGCTATTCGATCCTCAAGGCGCAGCGCTTCCTGCAAACCGACAAGATCTTCGTCGGCATCATCCTCATCGGGCTGATCGGCCTGGTGATGGACCAATTGTTCCGCCTTGCCCACCGCAAGGCCTTCCCCTGGCTCTATCTGCGCTGAACCATGCGGATCAAGATATCCATCCAGCACGTCGGCAAGGTGTTCGGCGAAGGCCGTCAGCCGGTCGAGGCGCTCAAGGACGTGAGCCTCGACATCGCCGACAACGCGTTCGTCACGTTCGTCGGCGCCTCGGGCTGCGGCAAGTCGACGCTCCTGCGCATCATCGGCGGCCTCGAGTACCACACCTCGGGCGAGGTGCTGGTCGACGGCGCGCCGATCATGGGACCCGGTGCCGACCGCGCCATGGTGTTTCAGCACTACAGCCTCTATCCCTGGCTGTCGGTGATGGAGAACATCAAGTTCAGCCGGCGTCTCAGGCATGGCCGCGAAAACCTCCGCGAAGCCGACGTCGAGGCGGCCTCCGGCCGCGCCGACGCGCTGCTCGCGCTGATGGGACTCTCTGCGGCCGCCAACGCCTGGCCCAACCAGCTCTCCGGCGGCATGCAGCAGCGCGTCGCGATCGCCCGCGCGCTCATGGGCCGGCCGCAAGTGTTGCTGATGGACGAGCCCTTCGGTGCGCTCGACGCGCAGACGCGCGAGGTCATGCACGACCTCATCCTGCACGTACACCGTCTGGAAAAGCCCACGCTCGCCTTCGTCACCCACGACGTCGAGGAGGCGATCTACCTCGGCCAGCGGGTGGTGCTGATGGCGCCGCGCCCGGGGCGCATCGACACCATCTACGAGGTGCCGCTGCCGGCCGAGCGCGAGCAGGACATGAAGCACACGCCGGAATTTCTCGCGCTGAAGAGAGAGATCCTCGCGCGCATCCGCGAGACCTCGGGGATGAAGGCCGACCAGGACATGCTCGACCAGCTCAACCTGCAGAAAGCGGAGGCCGCATCATGAGCCAGCCGATGTTGTGGCAGGCCCTCACCTGGGAAGACGTCGCCGCGCTGCGCGAACGCGGCATCACCATGGCCATCCTGCCCGTGGGTGCGACCGAGCAGCACGGCCCACACCTGCCATTGGGGGTCGACACGCTGTCGGCCGAGGCGGTGGCGCACGGCGCCTCGGCGCTGACCGGCATCCCCGTGCTGCCGAGCCTCGCCTACGGCTGCTCGCTCGGCCATTCGCCGAAGTGGCCGGGCACGATTTCGCTCAGGCCCGAGACGCTGGCGAAGCTGGTGCTGGAAATCGTCGAGTGGCTCCACACCGCAGGCTTCGACCGACTGCTGCTCCTGAACGGACACGTCACCAACTGGGCCCCGCTGCGCTGCGGGCTGGAGAACATCCGCCACACTTATCCGAACATGCGCGTCGCGCTGCGCTCGATCTGGGACATCTCGGACGAGGCGCACCGCCGCTACCACGAGGACGCGGCCAACTTCCACGCCAACTGCGCCGAGACCTCGCTGATGCTCGCGCTGCATCCGGAACTCGTGCGCATGGACCGCGCGGTCGACGAACCCGATCGCTCGGCCGGCTGCTTCTTCGCCTACCGCGTCAGCGACGAGAGCGTGCACGGCACCGTCGGCGCGCCGAGTCGAGCCAAGGCCGACGCGGGCCGCGCGTTGCTCGATTTATGCGTCACGGAGCTCGCGCAACAACTTCAGCAGGCGCTTACCGAGGGCACGCCCCTCGAGCGCGCCGGCATCACCCCACCCCCATTTTAAGGAGTCAGCATGACCGGGCATGCCCCTTCCGAAACCCAGGCGCTCGAAACCCAGGCCGCGAAGGCCCGGCTCGAGGCCGCCGGCGTGAAATACGCGCTCGCGAGCTTCGTCGACCTGCATGGCGTGTCCAAGAGCAAGATCGTGCCGTTGTCGCACTTCGACCAGATGGTCGGCGGCTCGGAACTCTTCACCGGCGCCGCGCTCGACGGCGTGCCGCAGGAAGTCAACGACGAGGAAGTCGCCGCCCACCCCGACCTCGCTTCCGGCGCGATCCTGCCGTGGAACCCCGAAGTCGT
>DDKN01000053.1 GCA_002339725.1 Thiobacillus sp. UBA2597 | reverse complement strand
CGCTCGATCACCCACTCGCGGGCATAGGGGGATAGCAAGCCGGCCGATTCCAGATAGGTCAAAAAGCCGCGCCCTGCCGTATCGAGCCGGCTGAGTTCGAGCTCGGTATAGTGGCGCAGGCCGGCGTGAACGAGTTGGCCGTTTTCGTCCTGGGGCGTGAGGCTTTCCAGCCCCGACAGCCAATCCAGGGCGCGATCGATCTCGGCCTGCTCGAAGCCGGCGGCGATCAGTTTACGGGCCAGGGATTCGGCGTCGGGGTAGTAATCGTCGGCGAGGTAGTTTTCGTAGAGGTATTGGAGGATTTCGAACATCTCGACCTCAATACAGGCGTTGATATAAGCCGCCCGGAAGTGCGGCAACCTTGCCGTTCAGTTCGTGCGCGAGAAGCATCGCCGAAACGGTATCCACCGTCAAGCCGGAACCGGCGGCCAAGGCGTCCAGGCTCATCGGCCCATTGCCCATCAAATCAAGCAGGACGTCGGTTTCCGGATTCGGCGTGGCGTTCACGTAAGTAGGCGCCCCCTGGAAGCGCAGCTCCTCGAGCACGTCCTGCGCCGATTCGACCAGCTTGGCGCCTTGCTTGATCAGGGCGTGACAACCCCGGCTCAAGGGGGAATGGATGGAGCCGGGCAGGGCAAACACCTCCCTGCCCTGCTCCGCCGCCAGCTTGGCCGTGATCAGCGAGCCGCTGTCGGGCGCCGCCTCGATCACCAGGGTGCCCAGGGCCAGACCGCTGATGATGCGGTTGCGCCGGGGAAAATGACCGGGCTTGGGCGGGGTGCCCAAGGCAAATTCCGAGACGATGGCCCCCTGTTCGGCCAATTTATGTGCCAATTCCCGGTTTTTCGCCGGATAAACCCGGTCCAGCCCGGTGCCGACCACCGCCACGCTGCGCCCCTGCCCCGCCAGACCGCCCTGGTGGGCTGCGGTGTCGATGCCCTCAGCGAGGCCGCTGACCACGGTCAGGCCAGCCTCGGCCAGGGCCTGGGCGAAGGCCCTGGCGTCGCGCTTGCCCTGGGGGGTGGCGTTGCGGCTGCCGACGATCGCGATCATGGGCCGGGCAAGCCAGGCCGGATCGCCTTTTATATAAAGCCAGGCCGGCGGGTCGGCCAGGTGGCGCAAGGCCTCGGGGTAGGCCGGATCGGTGCAGGGCAGGAAATGGTTGCCGGGCTCGGCCAGCCAGGCCAGGGCCGCCTGGTGCCGCTCCGCCTCCACGCCCCGGGCGATGGCCAGGGCCAGGGACTCGCCGACGATGGGTTTGAGCAGGCCGGGCGAAGCCTCGAAAACGCTTTTCGCGTCGGGGAAGTGCTGCAACAGGCGGCGGGCGGCTTCCGGACCGAGGCCGGGGATGGCCTCCAGGGCCAGCCAGTAAAGGGCGTCGGCCGGCGCGGTCAAGGATTGCGCACGACGTCCTTGATGGCGACTGGCTGCTCAGCCTTCATCACCAGGGCGTAGGCGGCACGCTCGAACACCCGGTAGACGAAAGCCACGGCGATGCGCCGGTCCGGCAGTGTCGTGCCTTCCTCGATCGGGCTGCAGTCGTCCTTGGCATTGCTGCGGCCGGCCAGGAAGGCGAGTTTTTCCGCACGCAGGCAGCGCGGGTCGGCGATGGGGGGGGCGGCGCGATAGACCCCGAGCACGTGGCCGACCTCGATGCCATCCCTGCTGCCCTTGTTCAAGACCAGGCTGCTGTAGGTGCCGGTCAGCTTGGCGCCGGACAGCGTGGCGGCGACCTTGGCCAGGATCGGCCGGTCCGGCGCATGGGGCGCGAAAGAAAGCTCGCTGCTGCCGAAATGGGGATACAGGCGGTCGCGTTCCAGCACCTCCTGCTGGGTCGTTTCGATCAGGAACAGGGCGGGCTGGCCCGGTTCGACCAGACGCAGCATGCCGACGTGAATCAGCAGGTTGCCCAGGCTCTCGCCGGTATCCGGGTCGAGCACCGCCGGCCCCGCACGTACGATCTCCCAGCGTGGCACGCTGGTGTCGCTGGCGGTGGCATAGACCCGGTCGCCCGCCCCGAACAGCACCCGGCCTTCGCTCGAGCCCAGAATGCGCGGGGCGCTGGCCAATTCCTTGTCGCCGACCAAGCCGCCTTTATTCAATAATGAAGCGATCGCCTCGTAGGGAATGCTGGGAATGGCGTCGGCCTTCGCCTCGATCGGCTCGGCGCGGGCCTGGGGCGAGAGCCTGACCGTCTCCAGGGCATCCCGCTCCAACAGGAGTTGGGGCTGGGCGCCGCGCACCAGGATCACGCTGTCGCCCGGGTAGATCAGGTGCGGATTGCGGATCTGCTCCCGGTTCAGGCGCCAGACCTCGGGCCATTTCCAGGGATTCTTCAAAAAGCGCTCGGAAATGCCCCAGAGGGTGTCGCCCTTGACCACGGTGTAGCGGTCGGGCGCGTTGTCCTGGAGCTGAACCGGCTCGGCCAGCGCCGTGAACGAAGCGACGGCGAGCGCGGTCAATAGTGCAAGACGCATGGTGGTCCCCATCGGAGCGGCGATTCTGGTTCGTTATACTAACGCCAACTGGATACGGAAAAGGCAAGATCGCGCTTGCCTGACGACGAGAAGCATATGGCTTTGTTGAAAATACTGCACTACCCCGACCCGCGTCTGCACATCGTGGCCAAGCCGGTGGACAAGGTCGACGAGCACATCCGCAAGCTGGCGGCCGACATGGCCGAGACCATGTATGCCGCGCCCGGCATCGGCCTGGCCGCGACCCAGGTCGATCATCACATCCAGATGCTGGTGCTCGACGTGAGCGAGACCCACGATCAGCTGATGACCTTCATCAATCCGCAGATCATCGAGGCCGATGGCGAAACGGTGTTCGAGGAAGGCTGTCTGTCGGTGCCCGGCATCTACGAGGAGGTCAAACGCGCCGAGCGCATCCGCGTGCGCGCGCTCAACCTCGACGGCGAGGAATTCGAGCTCGAGGCCGACGGCCTGCTCGCCATCTGCATCCAGCACGAGATCGATCACCTCAAGGGCAAGGTCTTCGTCGAATACCTGTCGCGCCTCAAGCAGGACCGGATCAAGCAGAAGCTGATGAAGCGGGCGCGCGAAGCGATGTAAGCAAGGCGAGGCGAAGTACAATTCACGCCTCGTCGCTTGCGCCCCACGCCTTCATGCGCCTCATCTTCGCCGGCACCCCGGAATTCGCCGCCCAGGCCCTGGCCGCCCTGATCGCGGCCGGGCACGACATCGCCCTGGTCCTGACCCAGCCCGACCGGCCGGCCGGGCGCGGCATGAAGCTCAAGGCCAGTCCGGTCAAGGAACTGGCGCTCCGGCACGGCCTGCGCGTCGAACAGCCGGAACGGCTGAAGGACCCCGCCGCCTGGGCACCCATCCGCGCGGCGCAGGCCGATCTGATGATCGTCGCCGCCTATGGCCTGCTCCTGCCCCAGGGCGTGCTCGACATCCCGCGCCTGGGCTGCGTCAACATCCACGCCTCGCTGCTGCCGCGCTGGCGCGGGGCGGCGCCGATCCAGCGCGCGATCGAGGCGGGCGACACGGAGACCGGCATCACCCTGATGCAGATGGACGCCGGCCTCGACACCGGCGCCATGTTGAGTAAAGCGGTCCTGCCCATCGCGGCCGACGACACCGCCGGCAGCCTGCACGACAAGCTGGCCGCGCTGGGTGCGCGCGAGATCGTCGCCCTCCTGCCCCGGCTCGAGGCGGGTGCGGTGCGGGCCGAGCCGCAGGATGAACGGCTGGCGACCTACGCGAAAAAGATCGACAAGGCCGAGGCCGCCATCGACTGGCGCCGCCCGGCGCCCGAGCTCGAGCGCCGGATCCGTGCCTTCAATCCGGTGCCGGGCGCTCAGGCACAGCTTGCCGGTGCCACGGTCAAACTCTGGCGCGCGCGGCCGGCCGAGGGGCAGGGAGAACCGGGCGAAATCATCGGGGTCGGCCGTGACGCCATCACGGTCGCCTGCGGCGAAGGGGCGCTCGATCTGATCGAATTGCAGCAGGCCGGCGCCAGGCGCCTGCCGGCGGCAGCCTTCCTGGCGGGCCATCCGCTGGCGCCCGGCCAGCGCTTCGACAGGGCCGGCGGCCATTGAATTTTGCCGGAACGGCGGCATCTAATCGCCGAATCGATTGACACGGAGGAAACCCGATCCATGTTGAACAACTGGCTCAAAACCACGCTCCTGATGGCGGCCATCGTCGCGCTGTTCGGCGCCGTGGGCATGGCCATCGGCGGCGCTCAGGGCATGCTGATCGCGCTCCTGATCGGCGGCGCCATGAACCTCTGGGCCTACTGGAATTCCGACAAGCTGGTGCTGCGCATGTACAACGCGCAGGAGGTGGGTCCGCACGAGGCACCCGAGTTCTACGCCCTGGTGGCCGATCTGGCGCGCCGGGCCAACCTGCCCATGCCGCGCGTCTACCTGATCGACGAGGCCCAGCCCAACGCCTTCGCCACCGGGCGCAATCCGGAAAACGCGGCGGTTGCCGCAACCACCGGCATCCTGCGCCTCCTGACCGAGCGCGAGCTGCGCGGCGTCATGGCGCACGAGCTGGCGCACGTGAAGAACCGCGACACCCTGATCTCGACCCTGTCGGCCACGGTGGCCGGCGCCATTTCCGCGCTCGCCCAGTTCGGCTTCCTGTTCGGCGGCGGCCACAACAACGAGCGCGGCGCCCATCCGGTGGTGCAGATCGTGATCATGATCCTGGCCCCGCTGGCCGCCATGCTGATCCAGATGGCGATCTCGCGCGCGCGCGAATTCGGGGCCGACCGGGGCGGCGCCGAGATCTCGGGCGACCCCGAGGCCCTGGCCTCGGCCTTGAGGAAGATCGAGGCCTATGCGCGCGGCGTCCCCCTGCAGACGGCCGAGCTGCACCCCGAAACGGCGCAGATGATGATCATCAACCCGCTCTCCGGCGGCGACGGCCTGGCCGGTTTGTTCCGCACCCACCCGGCCACCGAGCAGCGCATCCAGCGCCTGCTCGCCCTGGCCCGGCGCGGCTTTTGAGCCGGCGGCATCCTTTAGGCCCGGGCGGGGCGCCTCGTTTTGGCTAGCCCCAGCGCCCGCGCCCTGGCGGCCGAACTGGTCGGCGCCGTGCTCCAGCAGGGGCGCAGCCTGACCGCAGCCCTGGCCGCCGCCCGCGCCGGTCGGCCCGAGGCGCGCCAGCTTGCCGCGGCCCAGGACCTGGCCTATGGCGTACTGCGCCATTACGGGCGCCTGCGCTTCTATCTCGACCGCCTGCTCGAAAGGCCGCTGGCCGATGCCGGCTTGACCGGGTATCTGCTGGTCGGCCTGTACCAACTGGAGCGGGGCGATGCCGCGGCCTATGCCGTGGTCAACGAGACGGTGGCGGCGGCGACCCGGCGTTTTCCCAAGGCGCGCGGCCTGGTCAATGCCGTGCTGCGCAGCTTCCAGCGCCGCCAGGCCGAACTCGCCGCCGCCGCCGAGCAGGACCCGGTCGCGCGCTGGAACTTCCCGGCCTGGTGGATTGCCCGGGTGCAGGCCGACTGGCCCGACCACTGGCAGGCCATCCTGGCATCTGCCGCCCAGCATCCCCCGATGACCTTGCGCGTGAACCGCCGGCGCGTGAGCCTGGCCGACTACCTGAGCCGACTCGCGGCGGAGGGTCTTGACGCGCAACAGACCGGTCCCTGGGCGCTGACCCTCGCCCGCCCCGTGCCGGTGGCTACCCTGCCCGGCTTCGCCGAGGGATGGGTCTCGGTGCAGGACCTGGGCGCGCAGGCCGCCGCCGGGCTGCTCGACTGCGCCGACGGCATGCGCGTGCTCGATGCCTGCGCCGCGCCGGGCGGCAAGACCGGCCACCTGCTCGAGGCGCACGATCTGGACCTGGTCGCCCTCGACAGCGACCCCGAGCGTCTGGCGCGGGTCCGGGAGAACCTCGATCGCCTGGGCCTTTCCGCCCGGCTGTTGGCGGCCGACGCCGGTAACCCGGCCAGCTGGTGGGACGGCCGGCCGTTCGACCGCATCCTGCTCGATGCGCCCTGCTCCGCCTCGGGGGTGGTGCGCCGGCACCCGGACGGCAAATGGCTCAAGCGTGTCGCCGATGTTGAAAGCCTGACAAAAGAGCAGGACCGATTGCTGGAGGCTTTGTGGCCTTGCCTGGGGGCGGGTGGTAAATTGCTCTACGCCACCTGCAGCGTCTTCCGCCAGGAAAACGAGGCCCGGGTGCAGGCCTTCCTCGGCCGCCACCCCGATGCCCGACGGGACGCGCTGACCCTGCCGGGGGCGCACGACGGCCAATGGCTACCCGACCCGCAACATGACGGATTCTTTTATGCCCGCCTGGTCAAGGCGTAAATTTCTCGCTGCCGTAAGCGGACTGATCGTCCTGCTGGCGGCCATCCCGCTCCTGGCCGAGGGCATCCTGCCCCGGCAGATCGAGCTGGTGGCGCGCGAGGACCACTATGTCCTGACCGGCGGCTTCGAGATCCAGCTCAACGACAAGCTGGAGGAGGCCCTGAAGCGTGGCGTGACCATCACCTTCATCCAGAAATTCGAGCTGGAACGGCCGCGCGACTACTGGCTGGCCGAAGGCATCGCCGAGGCCGAGCGCACGATCAAACTGAGCCACAATGCCCTGCTGCGCAGCTTCACCGTCAACACGGCGGGCCGTCTGTCCAGCCACGACAGCCTGGCCGACGCGCTGGCCGCGGTGGGCAGCCTGAACCACTGGGCGGTGGTCGAGCGCGGCCTGCTCAAGAAGAAAACCGCTTACCGGGCGGGTGTGCGCATGTACGTCGACCTCTCGCAGCTGCCCAAGCCGCTGCAGGTCAACGCCTTCGCTTCCGATCGTTGGCAGATGGATTCGGACTGGATTCGCTGGCATCTGAAGCTCTGACATGATCGCCCTCGTCACCCTGAGTCTGGTGGCCGGCGCGGCGCTGATCGCCCTGCTGTCCCTGGCGGCCGACAACACCGCCTTCTTCGCCGAACACTTCACCCTGCTGCTCAGCGTCACCGGCGTGGCCGCCCTCGCCCTGGTCGGCCTGATCGGTTATCAGGCCTATGTCCTGGTGCGCCGCATCCGCGCCGGTGTGTTCGGCGCCAAGCTCACCGCGCGCCTGCTCCTGGTGTTCGCCCTCATGGCCCTGCTGCCGGGGGCCGTGGTCTATGCCGTGTCGGTGCAGTTCCTCACCCGCTCGATCGAGTCCTGGTTCGACGTGCGCATGGAACAGGCCCTGCAGGGCGGCCTGAGCCTGGGCCAGTCGGCCCTGGACCATGTGCGACGCGATCTGGTCAGCAAGGCCGAGGCCATGGCGGCGCAACTGGCGGAGATGCCGCCGGGCGAGCAGGCGGCCCGGCTCAACGAGATGCGCGAAACCATCGCCGTGCACGAGGCCGCCCTGTACGATCTGGAAGGCCGGCTGCTCGGCTTCGCCACCGATGACAAGGGCGGTCTGGCGCCGCGCCCGCCCAGCAGTGCCGCCATCTGGCAGGTGCGCCTGCAACAACCCTGGTCGCGCATCGAACCGACGCCGGATGGTGAGGGCCTGGTCGCCCGGGTGGCGGTGCCGGTCAACCTGCTGTCCCTGGGTGAGAGCGTTCGGGTCCTGCTGCTGCAGCGCACCATCCCGCCCCAGCTGGCGCGCGATGCGCGCGAGGTCGAGATCGCGCACAGCAATTATCAGGAGCTCGCGCTCTCGCGCATCGGGCTCAAGCGCCTGTACGGTTTCTCGCTCACCCTGGCCTTGGCGCTCACCCTGTTCTCGGCCATCTCGCTCGCCTTCATTTTGTCCGAGCGCATGGCGGCGCCCCTGCGTGCCCTGGCGCGCGGCACCCGTGCCGTGGCGCGGGGCGACTTCAGCCAGGTGCAGGCCACCGGCGCCCAGGACGAGCTGGGCATGCTCACCCAGTCGTTCAACCGCATGACCCGGCAATTGGCCGACGCCCGGGCGCTGGCCCAGGAGAACCAGGACAAGCTGCAGGAGGCCAAGGCCTATCTGGAGAGCATCCTCGGCAGCGTCAGCACCGGCGTGATCACCCTGAGTCCGGATTACACCGTGCGCACGGTGAACACCGCGGCGGCGCAGGCGCTCGGGGTCGAGCCCGAACAATTGATCGGGCGCCGCCTGGCCGAACTGGGCGCGCCCGGGAGCGGCCTGCGCCGGCTGGCGGCCGAGCTGGAACGCTGCTTTGCCGACACCGGCAGCGGCCACTGGCAGGGCGAGCTGGAGTACGACACCGAGGCCGGCCTGCGCGTGCTGCTCGCGCGCGGCGCGCCGCTCACGAGCGAGGCCGACAGCGACCGTCTGCTCGCCTTCGACGACATCACCGAGATGATCCGGGCGCAGCGCGACGCCGCCTGGGG
>DDKN01000083.1 GCA_002339725.1 Thiobacillus sp. UBA2597 | reverse complement strand
GTGAAGAAGCCGGTGGCGGCCTACATCGCCGGCCTCACCGCGCCCCCGGGCAAGCGCATGGGCCATGCCGGCGCGATCATCGCCGGCGGCAAGGGCACCGCGGCCGAGAAGATCGCGGCGCTGGAGCGGGCGGGAGTGGTGGTGGCCCAATCGCCGGCCGGGCTGGGCGCGGCGGTGGTGCAGGCGATGCGCCGCTGAGGCCGATCCGCTGCGCACGCGAAAACGGCAGGCCGCGGCCTGCCGTTTTCGTTTCCGGGCTCAGCGCTGCAGGCCCAACTCGAGCGCGAAGGGATGCGCACGCATGTGGAAGGCGACCGGGCCGTCTTCCTCGGCGTGGATGAACTGATGCACGAAGGGGTCGGTCGACTCCGGCATCGCCTTGGCCGGTCCCGCGGCCACCACCACGCCGCCGTCGATGAAATAGGCGTAGTCGGCCACCTTGAGCGATTCCGACACGTCGTAGGTCACCACGATGGAGGTGATGCCCAGGGCATCGTTCAGATTGCGGATCTTGTTGGCGATGACGTTGAGCGAGATCGGGTCCAGCCCGGCGAAGGGCTCGTCGTACATGATCAGCATGGGGTCGAGCACGGTGGCCCGGGCCAGGGCCACCCGCCGCTCCATGCCGCCCGACAGCTCGGCCGGCATCAGGCCGTGCGCGCCGCGCAGCCCGACGGCGTGCAGCTTCATCATCACCAGGTCGCGGATCATCTCTTCCGGCAGATCGGTGTGCTCGCGCAGGGGGAAGGCCAGGTTGTCGTAGACCGAGAGGTCGGTGAACAGGCCGCTGACCTGGAACATCATGCCCATCTTGCGGCGCAGGGCGTAAAGGCCCTCGTTGTCCAGCTCATGCACCACCTGGCCGTCGATGCGAACGCTGCCTTTGCGCGGTCTTTCCTGACCGGTCATCACGCGCAGCAGGGTGCTCTTGCCGCAGCCGGAAACGCCGAGCAGGGCGACGATCTGGCCACGGTGGATGGACAGATTGATGCCCTTGAGCACGTGGTGGTGGCCGTAGGCGAAGTGCAGGTCCTTGATTTCGATCAGGGGGGCCGATTCGGAAGTCATGATGGTGCCCGGCTGGGAATGGCCCAATTAAACCACCGGCGGGCGGGAAAACCCAAGCCCCATCCTTTGGCCCTGCAGTATGATTGGTGGCCATGACCCGGGTCGATTTCTATTTCAACGCCGACGACAAGGCCGAGGTGGCGCGCAAACTGGCGGCCAAGGCCTATCAGGCCGGCCAGTGCGCGCTGCTCTATACCCCAGACGAACGCCTGGCGGACGCGCTCGACGCGAGCCTGTGGAGCGCCCAGCCGCTCGCCTTCATCCCCCATGTCCGCTGCGGCCACCCGCAGGCGGCGCAAACCCCCATCCTGATCGGCGCCAGCGACGAGGGCCTCAAGGCGCATGATCTTTTGATCAACCTGGCCGACGAGCGGCCGCCCCAGTTCAGCCGCTTCGAGCGCCTGATCGAGGTCGTCAGCCGCGACCCGGCCGACCGCGAGCGCGCACGCGAGCGCTACCGCTTCTACCAGGAACGCGGCTATCCTTTGCACAACGTGGATCTGGACAAGAAAAGCCGCCGATGACCAAGGACGAGTCGGACCTCTACGGCGAGATCGACGCCCTCTACGGCAAGCTGGACCGGATGCTGGTGCGCCGCGCGCCCGATGCCCTGGCCGAGCACGACCTGGGCGATCTCGATTTTCCCCGGCTGACCGAGGTGGTCGAGGCGGGCCGGCCGGCGCCGCGCCCTGCGCCTGCCGCACCGGTCATTCCGCCCCGGGTCAGGCAGGCCCTGGCGCCCCAGGTGTCGCTGCCGGAGCCGCCGGCCGAACTCATGGCCGCGATCGAGTCCCGGCTGTTCGAGCTCCTGGCCCGGCATCAGCAGGAGGTGGATGAAGCCGTGCGCCGCATCGTCCAGGAAGAGCTGGCCAAGCGCCGCGGCAAGTAAGCCGGCCCTCGCGGGGCCGGCCTCAACTCCCTTATAATTCAGCCTTTTAGTGCGCCGGCACAGGCCGGCGCCTTTCATTTTCGGCAGGCATCATGGAATTCAAAAAGCGCGAGCTCGCCAAGAGCTTCGAACCCCACGAGATCGAAAAACGCTGGTACCAGACCTGGGAGCAGGCCGGCTGGTTCGGCATGGGCCGGCAGGAGGGCAAGCCCTTCTACTGCATCATGCTGCCGCCGCCCAACGTCACCGGCACCCTGCACATGGGCCACGCCTTCCAGCACACCCTGATGGACGCGCTGATCCGCTACCACCGCATGCAGGGCGACAACACCCTCTGGCAGCCGGGCACCGACCATGCCGGCATCGCCACCCAGATCGTGGTCGAGCGCCAGCTCGACGCCCAGGGCGTCTCGCGCCACGACCTCGGCCGCGAGAAATTCCTGGAAAAGGTGTGGGAGTGGAAGGCGCACTCCGGCTCCACCATCACCCGCCAGATGCGGCGCCTGGGCACCTCGCCCGACTGGAGCCGCGAGCGCTTCACCATGGACGAGGGTCTCTCCCACGCGGTGACCGAGGTCTTCGTCCGGCTCTACGAAGAAGGCCTGATCTATCGCGGCAAGCGCCTGGTCAACTGGGATCCGGTGTTGCAGACCGCGGTGTCGGACCTCGAGGTGGTGAGCGAGGAGGAAGACGGCTTCATCTGGGAGATCAACTATCCCCTGGAAGACGGCAGCGGTTTTCTCACCGTGGCCACCACCCGGCCCGAGACCCTGCTCGGCGACACCGCCGTCGCGGTGAACCCCGAGGACGCGCGCTACACGCACCTCATCGGCAAGCGCGTGCGCCTGCCGATCGCCGAGCGCAGCATTCCCATCATCGCCGACGACTACGTGGACCGGGAATTCGGCACCGGCGTGGTCAAGATCACCCCGGCCCACGACTTCAACGACTGGCAGGTGGGCCAGCGCCACAAACTCACCGCCATCAACGTGTTCACCCCGGATGCCCGGATCAACGAATTCGGGCCGGCCGAATACCAGGGCCTGGACCGCTACGAGGCGCGCAAGAAAATCCTGGAGGAATTGCAGCAGAAAGGTCTGCTCGTTTCCGCCAAGCCGCACAAGCTCATGATCCCGCGCGGCGACCGCACCCACGCCGTGATCGAGCCCATGCTCACCGACCAGTGGTTCATGAGCATGGAAGGCCTGGCCAAACAGGCCCTGGCCGTGGTCGATTCGGGTGAGCTCAGGTTCGTGCCGGAGAACTGGACCACCACCTACCGCCAGTGGCTGGAGAACATCCAGGACTGGTGCGTCTCCCGTCAGCTCTGGTGGGGCCACCGCATTCCCGCCTGGTACGACGAGAGCGGCAAGGTCTACGTTGCCCGCACCCTGGAAGAGGCGCAGAAGCAGGCCGGCGACGGGGTCGAGCTGCGCCAGGACGAGGACGTGCTCGACACCTGGTTCTCCTCCGCCCTGTGGCCGTTCTCGACCCTGGGCTGGCCGCAGGACACCTGGGAGCTCAAGCACTATCTGCCCACCTCGGTGCTGGTCACCGGCTTCGACATCATCTTCTTCTGGGTCGCGCGCATGGTGATGATGTCCCTGCATTTCACCGGCAAGGTGCCCTTCCGCGAGGTCTACGTCACCGGCCTGGTGCGCGATGCCCACGGCAACAAGATGAGCAAGTCCAAGGGCAACGTGCTCGACCCGATCGACCTGATCGACGGCATCGGTCTGGACGCGCTGGTGGCCAAACGCACCACGGGGCTCATGAACCCCAAGCAGGCCGCGGCCATCGAAAAGGCCACGCGCAAGGAGTTCCCGGACGGCATCCCGAGCTTCGGCACCGACGCCCTGCGCTTCACCTTCGCCAGCCTCGCCACCCACGGCCGCGACATCAAGTTCGACCTGCAGCGCTGCGAGGGCTACCGCAACTTCTGCAACAAGCTGTGGAACGCCACCCGCTTCGTGCTGATGAACTGCGAAGGCCAGGATGTGGGCCAGGACGAGGCCCTGCCGCTGGAATTGAGCTTCGTCGACCGCTGGATCATCGGCCGCCTGCAGGAGGCCGAGGCCGCCGTGCGCGAAGGCTTCGACCATTACCGCTTCGACATGGCCGCGCGCGCCATCTACGAATTCGTCTGGGACGAGTATTGCGACTGGTATCTGGAGCTGGCCAAGGTCCAGATCGCCCACGGTTCGCCCGCCGCCCAGCGCGCCACCCGCCGCACCCTGGTGCGCGTGCTGGAGGCGGTGCTGCGCCTGGCCCATCCCATCATCCCCTTCATCACCGAGGAGCTGTGGCAGAGCGTGGCGCCGCTGGCCAATCGCAAGGGCGCGAGCATCATGCTCGCCGACTATCCGGCGCCCAACCTGGGCCAGATCGACGCCGCGGCCAATGCCGAGATGGCCACGCTCAAGGCCCTGATCAACGCCTGCCGCAACCTGCGCGGCGAGATGAATCTCTCGCCGGCGCAGAAGGTGCCGCTCATCGTCGAGGGCGATGCCGAGCGCGTGGGCGTCTACGCCCCCTACATGCAGCTGCTCGCCCGGCTGTCCGAGGTGCAGGCCGTGGCCACGTTGCCCGACAGCGACGCCCCGGTCGCGATCGAGGGCGACTGGCGCCTGATGCTCAAGGTCGAGGTCGATCGTGGCGCCGAGATCGCCCGCCTTACCAAGGAGATCGCCCGCCTCACCGGCGAGATTTCAAAGGCCAAGGCCAAGCTCTCGAACAGCAGCTTCGTCGACAAGGCCCCGGCCGCCGTGGTCGAGCAGGAAAAGAAGCGCCTGGCCGACTTCGAGGCCACCCTGGCGAAGGTGCAGGCCCAGCGCAGCCGATTGGGTTGAGCGAGTGGGCTGAACGACCGGCAGTAGGAAAGAAAAAGGGGCGGCCGCGGCCGCCCCTTTTCCCTGGCGCGACGTCAGTCAGTCGTGGTCATGACCGTGGCCATGCGTGTGCTTGTGTTTGTGCTTGTAGTGGCCGAGCTTTTTGCCGTGGTCGTGATGATGCTTGCCGGTCACCACGATCACTTCTCGTTTGACCACGACCTTTTCCCGGGTTTGGGGCTGCTGGCTGCCGATGCTGGCGCCGACCGCGCCGCCGATGGCACCGCCGACGACGGCGCCGTTCTTGCCGCCGGTGGCCGAGCCCACGGCCGCGCCAGCCGCCGCGCCGATGGCGCTGCCGACCACGGCGCCGCCGTCGATCGAAGGATCGGCCAGGGTGGGCAGGGACAGGCCAAGGCCGAGCACGAGGGTGGTGAGTTGGCGATACGACATGGTGTTTCCTTTACGACGGGGTTGAAGACGCCTCCAGCTTAATCGCCCAGGCAGGACGATGGCCGAAAAGGCAAGGTTTCCGATTGTTACCAGATGTTTCCCGGCTTGGCACCGCTTTCAGCCTGAAACAGGCGCTCATTCCCGCCAGCGTGCGGCGGCCGCCTCGTCTGATTCCCGCGCCTCCACCCAGCGTTCGCCGTCCGGGGTCATCTCCTTCTTCCAGAACGGCGCCTGGGTCTTGAGGTAGTCCATGATGAACGCGCAGGCGGCGAAGGCATCCTGCCGGTGGCTGGAGGCCACGGCCACCAGCACGATGGGCTCGGTCGGCTTGAGTTCGCCTACGCGGTGGATCACCGTGCAGTCGAGGATGTCCCAGCGCGCCTGCGCCTCCTCGACGATCCTGGCCAGCGCCTTCTCGGTCATGCCGGGATAGTGCTCCAGGGTCAGCGCGGTCACGCCGTCGCCCGCGTTCACGTCGCGCACCAGGCCGAGAAAACTGGCCACCGCGCCGACTTTGGGGTTGGCGGCGTAGAGCGCGGCGACCTCGGCATTGAGGTCGAAGGCGGCGGTCTGGACCGAAATTTTCATTGACGAAACCCTATTGAACCGCAAAGGCGCAAAGGGCGCAGAGAAACGGCTGGTCAAATGCATTTTCGCCAGGTGGCTCGAATCGGCTGTGCAAACGGATCATGGCCTTATCTTTGCGTCCTTTGCGCCTTTGCGGTTGAGTATGTTCAGCCGCCCGTCACCGGCGGGAAGATCGCCACCTCATCGCCATCCTTCAGCGCAGTGGTCGGGTCGGCCATGTCCTGGTTCACCGCCAGGCGGTAGGCGCGGCCTTCGGCCAGCTCGCTCGCCCAGGCACCGCCGCGGGCACGCAGCCAGGCGACGAGCTCGCCCAGGGTCTTCACCTCCGCCGGCAAGGCGGCGGTCTCCGAGCCGGTGCCGAACTGTTCGCGCAGGCGGGCGAAGTAGAGGAGGGTGATCTGCATTATTTGAGCAACTCCGACAGCGGCCAGAAGCGCACGGCATCGCCTGCCTGCACGGTGTGGCCGATCTCGATGTCGACCAGGCCATCGGCCCAGGCGAGCGAGGTGAGCACGCCCGAGCTCTGGTTGGGGTAGAGCACGGCGCGGCCATTGTCGATCCTGGCGCGCAGGAACTCGCGCCGCTCGCCCGGCTTTTTCCAGTCGAAGCCGGCCGGCACGGTGAAGCTCAATGCCCCGGTCTGGGCCGCGCCCATGCGCGCCAGCAGGAAGGGGCGCACGAACAGGCAGAACACCACGAAGGCCGAGACCGGGTTGCCCGGCAGGCCGAGAAAATCGGTGGTGCCGATCTGGCCGTAGACCAGGGGCTTGCCCGGCTTCATCGCCACCTTCCACATCTCGATGCGGCCGAGCTGCTCCAGCGCCGCCTTGACGTGGTCCGCCTCGCCAACCGAGACGCCGCCGCTGGTGAGCACCACATCGGCCTGGCGGCTGGCCTGCTCCAGGGCGTTCACCGTGGCGTCGAAGTCGTCGGCGACGATGCCGAGGTCCTGCACCTCGCAGCCCAGGCCCTGCAGCAGGGCGAGCAGGCTGGCGCGGTTGGAGTTGTAGATCTGGCCCGCCTTCAGCGGCTGGCCGGGCAGGACGATCTCGTCGCCGGTGAAGAAGATCGCCACCTTCAGCTTGCGATGCACGGTGAGCGCGGTGGCCCCCACCGAGGCGGCGACGCCAAGCCTGGCCGCATTCAGGCGCTCGCCGGCATGCAGCACGGTCTGGCCTTGGGCGATGTCCTCGCCGGCGCGCCGGATATGGGCGCCCAGCTTGGGCGGTTTGACGATGCGGACGCGGTCGTCGCGCGTCTCGCAGTCCTCCTGCATCACCACGGTATCGGCGCCCTCGGGCACCGGCGCGCCGGTGAAGATGCGGGCGGCGGTGCCGAGCGTGAGCGGGTGGCCGATCTGGCCGGCCGGGATGCGCTGGGCCACGTGCAGCCACTTGTCCTCGGCCCAATCGGCCAGGCGCAGGGCATAGCCGTCCATGGCGCTGTTGTCGAGTGGCGGCACCGTCACCTGGGCGATCAGCGGTTCGGCCAGCACCCGGCCCAGGGCCGCGTCGAGCGGGATGGCCTCGGTCCCGGTCACCGGGCGGGCGCTCTTTAGCAGTTTCGCCCGGGCCTCGTCTGTGCTCAGCATGTCTTGCGTCCTTCGATGTTCAGGGTGTCCAGGATGAAGCGGCCGATGGCCGCCACATCGTCCAGGTCGATATGGCGCAGGCCCGGCGGCGCCTCATCGGCGGCCACGGCCAGGATGCGCCCGTCCGCCGGGTGCAGCCAGGGCTTGGCGTTGGCGCGGCGCCAGACCTCCAGCTTGGGCAGGTCGGCCCGCTTGAAGCCCTCCACCAGCACCAGGTCGCAGGGCGACAGCCGGGCCAGATGCGCCTCCAGGCTGGGCTCGGGCGCGCCACGCAGCTCGTGCAGCACCGCCCAGCGGTAGGGCGAGCTGATCAGCACCTCATAGGCCCCGGCCTGGCGGTGGCGCCAGCTGTCCTTGCCGGGCACGTCCAGCTTCGAAGTCGTGGTGGCTCTGCTTGATCACCGCCACCTTCAGGCTGCGTGCCATGAACCAGGGCAATAGCCGCTCGATCAGCGTGGTCTTGCCGCTGCCGCTGTAGCCGACGATGCCGAAGGCCTTGGAAAGCATTAGGGACTTCCTTGTCCACAATTGGATGGTGTTATATTCTGTCAGATATAACGCTCAATTTCTAGGCACATGCAGGCATTGATCGACCCTTTCGGCCGGCGCATCGAATATCTCCGCATCTCGGTGACGGACCGCTGCGATCTGCGTTGTAAATATTGCATCCCGGAGGGCTTCACCGGCTTCGAGGAGCCCGAGCAACTGGCTCTCCTTCGACGAGATGGAACGTCTGGTGCGCCTGTTCGCCCGGTTGGGCTTGAAGCGCGTGCGCCTCACCGGCGGCGAGCCGCTCCTGCGCCGCCATATCGCCGACCTGGCTGGCCGCATCGCGGCCGTGCCCGGCATCGAGGACCTCTCGCTCTCCACCAACGCCACCCAGCTGGAAAAACACGCCGTCGCGCTCAAGGCCGCCGGCGTCAGCCGGCTCAACGTCAGCCTCGATTCGCTGCGGCCCGAGCGCATCGAGCGCATCAACGGCCGGGATGCCTTCGACAGGATCATGGCCGGCATCGCCGCGGCCAAGGCCGCGGGCTTCGCCCCGATCAAGATCAACATGGTGGCCTTGGAAGGCGACAACGACGACGAGATCGACGCCATGGTCGAGTGGTGCATGGTCCAGGGCTTCGTCCTGCGCCTGATCGAGAACATGCCCATGGGCGACACCGGCCGCAACGTGCGCTATCTGGATCTGCAGCCGGTGAAGGAGCGCCTGCGCCAGCGCTTCAACCTGATCGAGACCGTGCTGCCCGGCGGCGGCCCGGCCCGCTATCTGGGCACGGCCGACGGCCGCTTCACGGTCGGCTTCATCACCCCCATCTCCCAGCACTTCTGCGCCACCTGCAACCGGGTGCGCCTCACCGTCGACGGCGTGCTCCACCTCTGTCTGGGCCAGGAAGACCGCTTCGAGCTGCGCCCCCTGCTGCGCAGCGGCGCCACAGACAGCGAGATCGTCGAGACCATCCGCGCCGCCATCGCCAGGAAACCCGAGCGCCACGAATTCCGCGAACAGCCGCTGAAGCTGGTGCGCTTCATGAGCATGACCGGCGGCTGAGCCGCCAGCCGTCCTCCCTTCCCGTCGATGCACCGAATATGGGCAGGCGCACCGCGCGCCCGCCCTGTTTTGGTGTTGCCCATCGCCGCGAGATCCTGCCGATCAAGGATTTGGCGCGTGGCATGGCTCTTGC
>DDKN01000018.1 GCA_002339725.1 Thiobacillus sp. UBA2597 | reverse complement strand
TGGATGAGAAGGAAAAGACCATCTACGCGCAGGAGGCCGAGCTGCGCGAGACGGCGACGCCGATCACCGAGATCTGGGACGGCGTGCTCACCCTGCCGATCATCGGCACCCTGGATTCCAGCCGCACCATGGTGATCATGGAGGCCCTGCTCAACCGCATCGCCGCCGAGCATGCCGAGACCGTGGTCATGGACCTGACCGGCGTGAAGAGCATCGACTCGCAGGTCTCGCATCACCTGATCCAGATGGTGCGGGCGATCCAGCTCATGGGTTCGGATGCCATCGTCACCGGCATCCGGCCCGAGATCGCCCGGGCCCTGACCAGCCTCAACATCGACCTGGGCAACGTCACCACGCGCGCCACCCTGTCCGACGGCCTGAAAGAGGCCTTCCGCCGCATGGGCATTCAGGTCGTCAAGGCATGAGCCTGGCCGGTTTGCACCTGACCCGCATCGGTCCCGGCCGCTTCCTGCTCGAGCCGAGCGACGGCCTGGATGTGAGCCTGCGCGACGAACTGCTCGATGGCATCCTCACCCGCCTGCAGCAGGGCCAGGCCGGCCTGCTCTATTACGACTTGGGCAACGTGCCGTTGATCGACGAGATCTACTATGGCTGGCTCGACATGCTGGCCCGGGCCTGCCGGGCGATCAACGTGCGCCTGGTCTGCGTGCAGATGCAGCCGACGGCCGCCTTCGCCCTGTCCAGTCTGCTGCAGGGGCCGCCGCCGTTCGACACCGCGCTGACGGTGGATACCTGAACGCGGCTCAATCGAGCCGGCGCATCAACGCGGTTTAATCGACCAGGCGCATCGACAAATCGACGGCCCTGAGGTGCTTGGTCAGGCCACCGATGGAGATGCGGTCCACCCCGGTCTCGGCGATGCTGCGCACCGTCGTCAGATCGATCCCGCCCGACGCCTCCAGTTGGGCACGGCCGGCCGTCAGCCGAACCGCCTCGCGCAGGCGTGCCAGATCGAAGTTGTCGAGCAGCACCAGCTTCACCCCGCAGGCGAGCGCCTCTTCCAGCTGAGCCAGGGTTTCCACCTCGATCTGCACGAACACGCCCTCGGGCGCCAGGGCGAAGGCACGCTCCAGCGCGGGCCGGATGCCACCGGCCGCGGCGATGTGATTCTCCTTGATCAGGATGCCGTCGTAGAGGCCGACCCGATGGTTCTCGCCGCCGCCGCAGCGCACCGCGTACTTCAGGGCCTGGCGCAGGCCGGGCAGGGTTTTGCGGGTGTCGTAGATGCGCGCCGGGGTGCCGGCCACGGCATCGACGTAGCGGCGGGTGATGGTGGCCACGCCGGACAGGGTCTGCAGGAAGTTAAGCGCCGAGCGCTCGGCGCTGAGCAGGGCCCGGGCCTTGCCCGTCACTTCGCACAGGGTCTGGCCGGCGCTCACCCGCGCGCCATCCTTGGTCTGCCAGCGGATTTCGACCTTGGGCTCGAGTGCCCGGAAGCAGGCCTCGAACCAGGCCTGACCGGCGAGTACGGCATCCTCCCGGGTAATGATGCGGGCACGCGCGGTCTTATCGGCCGGGATCAGCAGGGCGGTGGGGTCGCCCCTGCTATCGGAAAAATCCGGGCCGCCCAGGTCTTCCTCCAGGGCGGCGCGGACGTTGGCGGCAATGGCTTGGTTCAAATCCATGGTTTACCGTGATGAGGTGGCTTAGTCGGGCAGCAGCCGTACCGTGGTTTCGGCCGTGCGCTTGTCGATGTCGAGCTGCACCACGCAATACTCATTCGCTTCATCGAGCGGTGTCGGGTCGTCGGCGCAGCTGCAACCGGCGATGCGGCTGGCAAAAAACAGGCCCACCCTGGCCTGCAGGCACCCGTCCAGATCGGTCACCCCCAGCAGCACCGCCTCATGGCCGTCCGCCAGGGCCTGGCTGCCGCGCGCCATGCCCTGTTGCAGGGGAAGCTGATCGGCATCCAGGGCTGCGAGCTCCTGTTTCAGGGCCTGGCGGAACTCGGGCTGGCCCCAGGCGGCCAGGGTGCGCGGGAGTCGTATCATGGGGCAAACCGGGACTGTTGCATGAGCGCCAAGTATATCCCTTGAAATGGCCCGGGTTTCCCCCAACTACAGTGACAATAGATAACCCTGCAAGGAGCATGTCCATGCGCTTCGACAAGCTGACCACGCCCTTCCAGCAGGCCCTGGCCGATGCCCAGAGCCTGGCGGTGGGCAATGACAACCCCTATATCGAGCCGATCCACCTGCTCGCGGCCCTGATCAACCAGGATGGCGGCTCGGCCCGGCCCATCCTGGAGAAGGCCGGCGTGCGCGTGGCCGCCCTGATCGATGCCCTGCAGAAGGCGCTCGACCGCCTGCCCAAGGTCGAGGGCGCCGGCGGCGAGGTTTCGGTCTCGCGCGAATTGAACAATCTGTTCAATCTCACCGACAAGGAGGCGCAGAAGCGGGGCGATGCCTACATCGCCAGCGAGCTGTTCCTGCTCGCCGTCTGCGAGGACAAGGGCGAGGCTGGCAAGCTGCTCAAACACCACGGCGGCAACCGCGCCGCCATCGAGGCGGCGATCAAGGACGTGCGCGGCGGTGAGTCGGTCTCCTCGCCAGAGGGCGAGGGGAGCCGGCAGGCCCTGGCCAAATACACCCTGGACCTGACCGAGCGGGCGCGCCAGGGCAAGCTCGATCCGGTGATCGGCCGCGACGACGAGATCCGCCGGACCATCCAGGTGCTGCAGCGGCGTACCAAGAACAACCCGGTGCTGATCGGCGAGCCGGGCGTGGGCAAGACCGCCATCGTCGAGGGCCTGGCCCAGCGCATCGTCAACGGCGAGGTGCCCGAGACCCTGAAGAACAAGCGCGTGCTGGTGCTGGACATGGCCGGGCTTTTGGCCGGTGCCAAGTACCGCGGCGAGTTCGAGGAGCGGCTGAAGGCCGTGCTCAAGGAGGTGGCCCAGGACGAAGGCCGCATCATCCTGTTCATCGACGAGATCCACACCATGGTGGGCGCCGGCAAGGCCGAAGGGGCGATGGATGCCGGCAACATGCTCAAACCCGCCCTGGCGCGCGGCGAGCTGCACTGCATCGGTGCCACCACGCTCGACGAATACCGCAAGTACATCGAGAAGGATGCCGCGCTGGAGCGCCGCTTCCAGAAGGTCATGGTGGACGAGCCCTCGGTCGAGCAGACCATCGCCATCCTGCGCGGCCTGCAGGAGAAGTACGAGCTGCATCACGGCGTGGAGATCACCGACCCGGCCATCGTCGCCGCGGCGGAACTATCGCACCGCTATATCACCGACCGTTTCCTGCCGGACAAGGCGATCGACCTGATCGACGAGGCGGCGGCCCGGATCAAGATGGAGATCGACTCCAAGCCGGAAGAGATGGACAAGCTCGATAGGCGCCTGATCCAGCTCAAGATCGAGCGCGAGGCGGTCAAGAAGGAGAAGGACGAGGCCAGCCAGAAGCGGCTTGCCCTGATCGAAGACGAGATCCGCAAACTGGAAAAGGAATACGCCGACCTGGAAGAGGTGTGGAAGGCGGAGAAGGCCATGGTCCAGGGCGCCCAGCACATCAAGGAGGAAATCGACCACCTGCGTGCCGAGATGGCCGAGCTGCAGCGCAAGGGCCAGTTCGACAAGGTGGCCGAGATCCAGTACGGCAGACTGCCCCAGCTCGAGGCGCAACTGAAGCAGGCCGAGGCGGCGGGCAGCAGCAAGCGCGAGTTCAAGCTGCTGCGGCGCGAGGTGGGCGCCGAGGAGATCGCCGAGGTGGTCTCGCGCGCCACCGGCATCCCGGTCGCCAAGCTGATGCAGGGCGAGCGCGACAAGCTGCTGCAGATGGAAGAGCGCATCCACCAGCGCGTGATCGGCCAGGACGAGGCCGTGCGCGTGGTCTCGGACGCCATCCGCCGTTCGCGCGCCGGCCTGTCCGATCCCAACCGGCCCTATGGCTCCTTCCTTTTCCTCGGCCCCACCGGGGTGGGCAAGACCGAGCTGTGCAAGGCCCTGGCCGAGTTCCTGTTCGATTCGCAGGAGCACATCGTGCGCATCGACATGAGCGAGTTCATGGAGAAGCACTCGGTCGCCCGCCTGATCGGCGCGCCGCCCGGCTACGTCGGTTATGAAGAGGGCGGTTATCTGACCGAGGCGGTGCGGCGCAAGCCCTACAGCGTCATCCTGCTCGACGAGGTGGAGAAGGCACACCCGGACGTGTTCAACGTGCTCTTGCAGGTGCTGGACGACGGCCGTCTCACCGACGGCCAGGGCCGGACCGTGGACTTCCGCAACACCGTCATCGTCATGACCAGCAACCTGGGCAGCCAGATGATCCAGCAGATGGCCGGCGATGACTACCAGGTGGTCAAGCTGGCGGTGATGGCCGAGGTGAAGAACTACTTCCGGCCCGAGTTCATCAACCGCATCGACGAGGTGGTGGTGTTCCATGCCCTCGACGAGCAGCATATCCGGGGCATTGCCCGCATCCAGCTGCAGTATCTGGAGCAGCGCCTGGCCCAGATGGACATGAAGCTCGTGGTGAGCGATGCCGCCCTGGCCGAACTGGCCAAGGTCGGCTTCGATCCGGTGTTCGGCGCCCGGCCGCTCAAGCGGGCAATCCAGAGCCAGATCGAAAACCCCCTGGCCAAGGAGATCCTGGCCGGCCACTTTGCGGCCAAGGACACCATCCGGGTCGATGTCGAGAACGGCCATCTGGTGTTCACCAAGGGCTGACCCGAAGCGCCGCCATCAGGCCCACCCGAACCGGGTGGGCCTTTTTCTTGTCCAATCGCCTGGCGCATAATGCGGCAACAAACGCGGGATTTCAGGAACAGCGTCGTGGTGTCATACAAACAGCAGATCGCGATGGCCGGCATCACCTTGATGCTGATGGCGGCGGCTCAGGCCGCCGTGCCGGTGGAAGATGCCGGCGCGGTGCCGCACCTCGATGCCCGGGGCAAGGCGGCCTATCTCGACTATCTCAAGGCGGATGGCCACAAGGCCTTTTTCATCGCACCCGGCGGTCATTGGAGCTGGCGCGCCGAAATGGGCAGCGTGGAAGCGGCCGAGGATGCCGCCCTGCGCGACTGTCAGGAAAGCACCGAGCAGGCTTGCGTGCCTTACGCGATCAACGAGCGCGTGGTGTTCAACGCCAAGGCCTGGCCGCGGCTGTGGGGGCCCTATCTGACCCGGGCCCAGGCCGAACGCGCCCCGATCGGCCTCAAGCGCGGCATGCGTTTCCCCGACCTGGCCTTCAAAAACCCGCAGGGCCGGCCGATCACCTTGAAAGACCTGCGCGGCAAGGTGGTGGTGCTGCATTTCTGGGGCTCGTGGTGTGCGCCCTGCCTGAAAGAGATGCCGGAGCTGCGCAAGACGGCGCAGTCACTCAGAAATGAGCCCGATATCGTCTTCACCTGCCTGCAGGTGCGCGAGGATTTCGCCACGGCGAAAAACTTCGTCAGGCAGAAGCTGCGGCTGGATTTCGCCCTGTCCGACTCGCAGGTCAAAGGCCCGAACAAGAGCGAGCTGCCGTTGAGCGACGGCAGCACCCTGCCGGACCGACAGGTGGCCAAGGTCTTTCCCACCACCTACGTGCTGGACAAGCACGGCATCGTGGTGTTCAGCCACAACGGTCCCATTCCCGACTGGAGCCAATACATCGCCTTTCTGCGCGATGTCGCCGCCCGTTCCGGCCAATAAGCGACACCGGTTCAGCCAGACCAACAAAAAGGGCAGGTCACCGACCTGCCCGGGTGTGCCATGTGGTGGCGCGCTTCAATCCACCTCTTCCCAGCCGG
>DDKN01000040.1 GCA_002339725.1 Thiobacillus sp. UBA2597 | reverse complement strand
TCATTGTTACCGGTAAATCGTACCCATAATAGTTACCATCGTTCCCCTGTTGGGTACGATCGAAGAAGACCAATACGGATGTTGGCCTCTTCATAACCTTAAAACAAACTGTCCCAAACCTCGCGCTCGGCCCGGTAGTTGAGCAGGGCATCAAGAATTTGCTGTTTGCGCCGGGCCCGGTGCCCGGCGGACTCGATCTGGCCCCAGGCCCGGGCGTGCGCGCCGAAGTTGCGCTCGATGTTGGCGAGGAAGGCGCGCACCTGATCCAAGGCCCCGGCCAGCCCGGGCGCTTGCAGCCACCAGTGGCCGCCCCCGAACACCCGCTCGTGCAGTTGCCGGCTCTTGGCCGCGATGGCCGCGTGCTTCTGCCGGTACAGGGCCAGGAGCTCGGCCTCTTTCTCGTTCAGCACGGCCTCGACCGTCGCGCGCGGGAAGGGCCGGTTCACGTCGGCCCGCTTGACCAGGGCCTCGGTGGTGAACAGCATCAGGTCGCCGAAGAACTGGCGCTCGAATTCGTCGGCCAGGTCGATGGTCTCCTGCGCCACTTCCACGCCGGGGCGGAAGTCGTCTTCAAGCCCCGCCTCGGTCAGGCGCCGGTGCAGGTTGGGCAGGTTGCAGGCAGCGAAGCGCGGCCCGATCTCGGCGGCGATCAGCCGGCCGGCGGTGGGGCCGGACATGCGCAGGCGCAGATGGCCGAAGGGGATGACGTATTTCAGCCCGGCGTAGTCGACGATGGTGTTGCCGGGGTAGACGGTGCGCGCCGGGCCGAGCCGGGTGAAATCGCCCTGGTATTCGAACCAGGTCTTGCGCGTGAGGTGCTCGCCGAAGAAGAAGGCGTTCAGCCGCCCGGCGAAGTCGGCCAGACAGGCCGCATGGTCGTGCGCGCCGCTCAGCCGGCAGGCGTAGTCGAAGCTGGCCTGTTTTGGCGCATAGCCGAACAGCCCGGCCAGGTCGTGATAGGCCGCGTCGCCCGCCTTGCTTTGCGCGCCGTGGAAGCGGCAGGCCTCGTGGCCGCCCACGGTGGCCAGACGGTCGAAGAAGGCGATCACGTCGTCGAGAAAGTTGGCCGCCATCACCGAGGGCGACACCGGCGGGTCGCCCACCATCTTGCCGGTGAGCATGCGGGTGTCGCTTTCGCGAAAGATGCGGTCGAGGTAATGAAAATAGTTCAGGGCGTACACCGCCTCCTCGCCCGCCGCGCCCTGCCGGTTAACGCACAGGGCCTGGTCGCTGTCGATCAGGTAATACAGGGTGCGGGCCTTGTCCCGGGTGAGTTGCAGGAACTTGAGGTAGCAGAGGTTGCGGTTGGCGGCCTGGCCCTTGAGATAAAAGCGTTCGCGCGGCTGGTCGGTGAGCAGGTGACCCAGGCGCGCGCGCGTGTCGGCCGGCAGCGCGTGCAGCAGGGCGTATTGCTCGTCCAGGCCGAAGTGATGCACCTTGAGGCCCTTGGCCCGGTATTCGTGCACCAGTTCGAGGTCGCGCGCGATGTTGTGTTCGAAGCGGCTGTCCTCGGCCACCACGACTTCGACCTTGTCCCACACGCCGTTCTGCCTGCCGCCGTAGTCGTACAGGCGGCAGAGCTGATGGATGCTCTCCAGGCAGGCGCGCAGGTGGGGCGGCCGGTCGGCGATGGGGATGCCGAGGATGAAGTGGTGGCGCGCATCGTTGCCTTTGTGCGCGATCAGCGCCTCCTGCTCGCGGAACAGGGCCTGGTAGTCGGCCAGCAGGGCGTGGAAGTCGGCACCCGCCGACCACATGGCCGCCTCCAGCAGGGGGTAGGCCTGGTCGTAGAGCGCGCCGGGGTCGGCGCCCTCCTGAAGTTGCCTGCCGATCTCGGCCAGGCCGGGGATGGCGGCCTGGTGGCGGGCGATGCACTCGGCCAGGTGGCTGGCGTTGAAACCGCTCATGCGCGATCAGCGCCGGGAGGAATAGTTCGGGTAGGCATCGCGCTCGATCATCAGCTCGATCAGGTTGATGCCCTGGTAAAAATCCAGCGCCTCGAGTTTGGCCAGGTCGGCCTCGCGCTCCACCCGAACGTGGTGGATGCCGAAGGCGCGGGCCAGCAGCGCGTAGTCGGGGTTGCTGAAGTCGCAGTCGATGAAGCGGCCCTGGTAGAGGTGATGCTGGTTCTTGCGGATGAGGCCCATGGTGCTGTTGTTGAACAGCACCACGTTGAGCGGGACCTGGTAGTTCACCGCGGTCATCAGCTCCATGGCGCACATGTGAAAGCCGCCGTCACCGATCAGGGCGAACAGGGGCTGGCGTACCGCGCAGCCGGCGCCGATGGCGGCCGGGATGGCGTGGCCCAGGGCGGAGATGCCGGTGTTGGGGTAGAAGCGGTCCTGACTTGATACCCGGTAGAAGTTCTGGGCGAAGACGATGTTGTCGTCGAACAGGACGATGCCGTCGGGAAACCGGCGCTCCAGCCAGGCATAGAAGGCGCGCACCGGGGCGAACCGGGCGTCGAAGATGGTCTGTCCGGTCTCGTCGAACTCGGCCTGGGCCTGCCGGATGAAGCCGGCGACGTCCACCGGCGCCTTGGCCGGCACCTGCTGGGCATCGAGCGCGGCATCCAGCGCCGTAAGATAGGCGCCCAGATCGCCGTGCACGGTGAGGTCGGCGCGGAAGACCTTTTCCAGCTGCTGGGCGCTGTTGTCGACCTGGATGATCCGCTTGCCCGCAAGCAGCTGCTTGTCCCAGACGTAGCTGGTGCGTTCGTTGAAACTCGCGCCCAGCACCAGCATCAGGTCGGCCTCCTGCTCCAGATAGCGCAGGGCATGGCCGCCCGAGGTGACGCCCAGGCTGCCCAGGGCCAGGGCCGAGCGTTCGTCGATGGCGCCCTTGGCCTTGAGGCTGCTGGTGACCGGGATGTTGAGTCGCTGGCTGATACGGCGCAGGCGCTCCTGCGCCCCGGCCCGGATGCAGCCGTAGCCGGCGACGATGAGCGGGCGCTCGGCCGCGCGGATGAGCGCCACGCTGCGCTCGATGGCGTTGGGGGCGAGGCCGCATTCGCCGTTGGCGCGGCTGAAGGCGATGTCGTCCAGGAGGGCGGCATCGACCCGCTCCTTCTGGATGTTGTAGGGAATGCTCAAGACCACCGGGCCGGGCGTTTTCGAAAGCAGGTGTTTGGCCGCCTGGTTGAGCACGGTGGCCAGATAGTCGGTGCGCTCGATCAGCTTGTGGTAGCGGGTGATGCCGGCGAACAGGGCCACCTGGTCGATGCTGCCGCCCTCGCCCGAGCTCTCCTGCAGGCCGCCCTTGCCGAAGATGTAGGTGGGCGCCTCGCCGGTGAGGGCGAGCACCGGCAGGTGGTCGGCATAGGCGCTGGCGATGGCGGTGACCAGGTTGGTCGCGCCCGGCCCGGCGGTGGTGATGCAGGCGCCCACCCCCCCGCTGACGCGGGCATGGCCCCCGGCCATGAAGGCCGCGCCCTGCTCGTGCTTGGCCAGCACGGTGCGGATGGAGGAATCGTAGAGCGCGTCGTACACCGGCAGGATGTGCGAACCGGGAATGCCGAAGATGCATTTGACCCCCAGCCGTTCCAGGAATCGGACCAAAAGTTCGCTGACCGGGATGTTCATCGGCGATCGGGCTGAAGGGCGCGCGCAATATTCATGTCAGGCGCAAGGATAATCGGGCCGGGCCGTGAATAAAACCCATGCCGGCACCGGCCGCGACATTGCAATGGGCGTGTCACGCGCTAGCCTTAAAGTCCAAAAAGTTCACGTCGAGGGAGATGACCCATGAGCACCCAGGACGAACTGCAAGCCACCCTCCGCGCCATGGTGCAGCGCGGCAAGGGCATTCTCGCCGCGGACGAGAGCACGCCCACCATCACCAAGCGCTTCCAGGCGGTGGGCATCGAGTGCACCGAGGAAACCCGGCGCGCCTACCGCCAGTTGCTGCTGTCGACGCCCGGCATCGGCGATTACATCGCCGGGGTGATTTTGTTCGAGGAGACCCTGGGCCAGCAGGCCGACGACGGCACGCCGCTGGTGGAGCTGGCACGGCGCGCCGGCATCGTGCCTGGCATCAAGGTGGACAAGGGCCTGAGCGCGCTGGCCAACGCGCCGGGCGACAAGGTGACCCAGGGCCTGGACGGCTTGCCTGAGCGCCTGGCCGGCTACAAGGCGCAGGGCGCGCGCTTCGCCAAGTGGCGCGCGGTCTATGCCATCGGCCCGGCCAACCCGACGCGGCTGGCGATCGAGACCAATGCCGAGGTGCTGGCGCGCTATGCCGCGATCTGCCAGGAGGCCGGCATCGTGCCCATCGTCGAGCCCGAGGTGCTGATCGACGGCGACCACGGCATCGCGCAATGCGAGGCGGTGACCGAGGCGGCGCAGAACGCGGTGTTCGCCGCCCTCAAGCGGCACCGGGTGCAGCTCGAATACATGCTGCTCAAGCCGAACATGGTGGTGCCGGGCAAGGCCTGCCCGACCAGGGCGGCGCCGGAAGAGGTGGCCGAGCGCACGGTGCGGGTGCTGCGCCGCACCGTGCCGGCGGCGGTGCCCAGCATCAATTTCCTGTCCGGGGGCCTTACGCCGCAGGAGGCAACCGCCTTCCTCAACGCCATGAACCGCGATTATGAAAATTTGCCCTGGCTGCTGTCGTTCTCCTACGCCCGTGCCCTGCAGGAACCGCCCATGGCCATCTGGCAGGGCAAGGCGGCCAACGCCGGCGCCGCCCAGGCCGCCTTCATCCAGCGCGCCCGGCTCAACGGCCTGGCCCAGCGCGGGGAATATCAGGCGGCGCTGGAACAGGGCTGAGGACGGGAAAGCCTCGCCCGCCCACGCCCAGAGTCATGCGTCATTCCCGCGCCAGCGGGAATGACATGATTGTGGGGACTTGCATTGACTCACCCACCCCACCACCCCAGCGGCAGAAGGGCCATATAGCGGCGACGATGTGCTAGCCTGGCCAGGCCGATTTCGCACGCGCCCGCCCCCCATGCCCCCGACCGGAAAACCCCACGCCCC
>DDKN01000041.1 GCA_002339725.1 Thiobacillus sp. UBA2597 | reverse complement strand
AATGAGTCCGAACAATATGCATGTTCTGCATACTGCAATGACAGGCTAAATCGTTGTCCGGCAGTCCGCGCCGAGTTGGCTTCGCCTACCCATACACCGCATCATGGTCGCCAATATTGACCGGGATGATCTGCTTGCCCTGGATCAGCAACTCGATGGTGATGCGATAGGAAAGGTTGATCGAGACCGAATGCAGCCCCTGCAACCTGCCGCTCAGGGCATGCAGGCGCAGCGAGGGGTGGAACGGATTGGCCTCAAGCAGCTGCAGGGTCTTCAGATATTGCTGGCGCAGTTCCGGGTGCCGTTTCAACCAGCGCGCCGCGCGCCGGTTGTAGGCGTCGGTGAAGACCAGCGTGTAGCTCACGCCAGCTTATCCAGCCTGGCCAGGTGCGCCTCGGGCGATTCGCTCACCGCGCGGCCGGCGGCCAGATCGGCCCGGGTTTCGGCCAGCGCGGCCTCCAGCTCGCATTCACGCAGATAGTGGTAATGCGCCACGTCCATCACCACAAAGCGCTCCTTGCCCCGCACCGAAATCACCGCTTCGGGCTGTTCAGCCAGCGACGCCTCGATGGCGGCCACGCCCTTTGTCTTCAGGTCGTTCGCAGTGATCGTCGCCATGGCTCAATCCTTTACAAGTCAATGGCTTGCATTGAATCATACGTATAACAGCGCTGTCAATCGCGCTATTAACAATGCTTTAGATAGGGTGCCAAGTTTGAAACAGGCCTGAGTCAGAGGTGAAGCGCATCCTCCGCCTTCTCGATGATCTGCCGGCGGCAGTCCTCGTACACCGCCCGCGCCGCATCCAGCACCTTTTGCGGCACCGCCACATGCGAGTAATCCACCGGCGTGCGGTCGATGCGGCCGCTGTGGATGCGGGGCGAGGAGTCGCCCTTTCTGGCCTGGCCGGTGTGGCGGAAGATCTGATAGCGCTCGTTCAGGGGCGAATCCAGTTCCAGCCAGTGGGTGAGCCTGGGCAGCAAGGTTTCCGGCGCGCGCTGGAACAGCTCGGCATCGAAATAGAAATAGGGCTGGCCGGCCGTGCGGCTGAACTCGGCCAGGGCCTCAAGGCGCGCCATGTAATAGTCGGCCGCCGCCTCCGGCGCGGCCAGCGGCTCGGGCGTCGGCTTTTGGCTGAACAGGTCGACGATGCTCTTGATGGTGGGCTCCGGCTCCAGCAGCGAGACCAGGATCTTCACCTCCGGCAGGCCCAGCCGCTCCGGCCGCAGGGCGTAGTCGTTGTGCAAGAGCTTGTCGAAGAGATAGCGGCTGCCCGGCTTGAGCGCATCGCCTTCCAGAAACAGCTCGAGCTGCCGATCCAGCGCCGATGCATCCTCATAGCTGATGTGCATTTCGTAATAGCCGTTGATCTGCGGGTGCGAGCCGAGAATATGCCCGGCCAGGCTGGTGAAGGCGCGCATGTGGCTGAGCAGGAAGATGCGGGCGTGGGGTTCAGGCAGAGCGTTCATGTTTAGTTGAGCTTGCAAATCGAGGCTATGCATTCGCGAATCCGCCGAACCCTGTCTTCATAGAGTTCATCGAAAGCCACAAGGCCCGGTAGCGTATTCTCAAAATCAGTGTGGTGGGTAATGTCATTAAAGCGCTGCGCCAGATAGGCGGCCAGTTCGCCCCCCACGGCGGCCACCTCGGATGCGATGCCAGGGCGTCCATCGAGCACATTGATGATGTCCTCGAAATCGTGGCTGGTAAGCAGATCGCCGCCCCCGCGTGGCGAAGGCTTCAAACTTGGTTGCCAGAAAGGCCGGTGCGGAGATCAGCCGAATCCGCCGCCCGCTGGGCAGCGGCACCTCGGATGCACCGGCAATGGCCGCCGAATACCAGCGGTTGGAAAACCCCAGGATACGCTCATCGGTCGGCATCAAATCCACTTCCACCTGGCCGAGGCGCCACCGGCAGATCGGCGCATCGGCCGACATGTCTCTTTTAAAGCCACGTGCGGCAAACTGCCGCTCCAAAGCATGGTAGTCAGACAAGGCGGCGACCTCCGCGATGACATCCACGTCATAGGTCACGCGGGGCGGTGGGGCATTGAGCGAGGTGCACAGCAGGCCTGCTGCGCAACCGCCGACGAATACCAGTTCGCCGCACAGTTCATCCAGCGCCGCCGCCACCCGTTCAACCAACTGCACGTTAGGATCCCGCGGATTCAAAGCCGCTCCTCGAACAGTTTTTCCGCCAGATTGCGCTCGCGCGCGTTCCCCATGCGCAAGGCATCGAACAGGGCAAGGTTTTCATAGAGGGCCGGGCTGCGTAAGGCCGCTGCCGGCGCGCTGGGATACAACGGCGTCAAGGCAATGCCGCGCACCTTGCCTTCGGGGTGCGGCCACACCGGCGGCGGGTCTGCCGATGGCGCAATCAAGGCATCGAGTGGCGCGGCGGCGTAAGCGGTGGGAATGCCGGCCACCATGGCACCCCTGGCAGCAGGAAACGCATAACGCGCCCCGTGAAATAGAAACTCCTTGAAAGCGGGCGTGATGATGCGGGGTTGCTTATCGATGAACGCCAGCAGCCGCGCTTGCTCGGCCCGCTTCAGTGCGCTATGCACCTCGGACATCGACAGCCCGGCATAAGCCGCCAGCTCCGGATAGGTCAGCACCTCGCCGCGCTTGGCGAGCAGCGCCAGCAGTAGGTAAAAATCTTGTGCCTTGAGCGAAGGCTGGCGGTTAACAGGGCGACGCATGGAATATCTCAGCCATTTTCGTGTTTCGCGAAATGCGAAAATAGATCATAAACAATAAGATGGCAATGGTATAATGCCCCTGGCAGCCGGCCAGGCACTTACGCCGCCTGAATTTTCGCCGCCTGTTTGCCCTTGGGGCCGGTGGTTACCTCGAAGCTCGCGCGCTGGTTTTCTTGCAGCGGCTTGAGGCCGTCTGCCTTGATCCCAGAAAAGTGCGCGAAGAGGTCATCGCCTCCGCAATGCGCACTCCGCCAGATTCGTTTTCCGCCGCGCCCGCGGTTCCGGCCCACGGATACAAGCGCCACCCGATGTCGAACGCCGAGCATCAGACCGGTGAGCGCCAGGCCGGCACCCTGCATAAGCCAGTCAGGCCACCAGCCGCTCGACCAGCGGCGTCAAATGCGAATAGCTGAGAAAGGCCTCATGCGTGGCGCGGGTGATGGCGACATAGGTGAGCCGGACATCGTCTTCCAGCGCCTCCGATGCCAGGGCGCCGAGCCCGCCGATGGCGACACAGGGAAATTCCAGACCCTTGGCGGTGTGCATGGACAGCAGGCGAACGGCGTCCTTGTCGGCCTGGATCCGGTTGCGGTTGTGCTTGGCGACATCGACCGGAATGCCGTGTTTGACCAAAACCTTTTCGAAGCGCCGGCCGATCTCGTGCTCGGGGTAGAGCAGCGCCATCTGGCCCCACTGGTAGCCCGCGGCCTGACGCCGGCCGAGCCATTCCGCGATGGCGTGGGCCTCGGCGTTGAAATCCACGCAGCGGCGCACCTCGGGTTCCGGCCCCTGGCGTCCGGCATCCTCGGGCAGCAGGATGGCCTCTTCCTCGCCGGCGCAGACGCCCGGCGCGCCCAGCACGTCGGCGGCGAACTTGCAGGCAAAGCGCAGAATCTGGCTGGTGTTGCGGTAGTTGAGCTTGAGCACCGTGGTGCGGCCCGCGGCCTCGATGCCGAGCTGGCGCCACACCGGCCGGGAGCGGCCCTTGTAGATGGCCTGGGCATCGTCATAGACGATCAGCAACGACTTGGTGTCCGGGTTGACCATCTGCGCGGCCAGTTCGAGCCATTGGGGTTCGAAGTCGTGCGCCTCGTCGATCAGCACGGCGTCGTACTGCCCGCCCGGGATCAGGCCGCGCGCCACGGCGTCGATCACCGCCGCAACGCCGGCCGCCAGGCGCGCGCCATAATCCGGCAGGTCGCGTTCGCTCGGCGCGGGAATGTCATAGGTGCGCAGCATCTGCCAGCACCAGGCGTGAAAGGTCGAGACGATCACCCGGTCCTCGACGCCGCGATCCTGCATGGCGTTTTCCAGGCGGCCGGCAATGCCGTTGGCGTAGCACAGCACCAGCACGGGCCGGCTGGCCGCCCGCGCCAGGTGTTCGGCCCGAAACGCCAGAATCAGGGTCTTGCCCGAACCAGCCACGCCCCGCACGATGCGGTGCCCCTCGCCCAGGTTGCGCGCCAGCAGCTCCTGCTGCAGGTCCATCACGTCCAGAATGCGGTCGGCCAGGGGCGACGGGTTCGGCTCGGGGGTGTCGAACGGCAGGGCGATCTGGCGCACCCGCACCTCGGGAAAGAGCAGGGCGCGGATGCGGTCGATCTGCGGCACCGACAACGCCGGGCCCAGGCGGGGCGAGACCATCTTCCACACCCGCTCGCGAAAGCGATCGGGCTCGCTGCTCTCGGTCATCTCGTCCCGGAAGATGCAGCGCTCGGCCGGAAAGACCTCATCAAGATCGGTGGCCTCATACTGCCTGCGGGTGATGTTGGTGAACACCACGCCATGGCCGAAGGGCAGCACCGGCTTGCCCTTGAAGCGGCCGGCCTCGAACACCAGCAGCGGGTCGCGGCGCAGGGTGTTCATCACGTTGAACATGTAGCTGCGCACCTGCTCGAAGGGATTCTCGGCCCTGACCTCGCCCTGCGGCGTGAGCAGCGTGACATCGAGCTTGCTCGCCCCCACCACGCTGTCCAGCCGCCAGTCCTTCACCTCCAGCACCACCAGGCCCTGCTGCGGGTTCAGCACCACGAAATCCGGGTGCCGGCCGAACGGCCCCACCGGCAGGTTGTGCCAGACCAGGGTGTTGTCTTCGAGAAAGTCCTTCAGCCGCTCGGCCAGGCGCAGCTCGCCGCGGCTGTCGAAGCGGGCGGAACCGAGGGAGGGGATCAGCGTGGCCATTTATCGAAGAAGAACCAATAACCGCGAATTTAACCTTTATGTCCGGCCATTCGAAACCTTTGTGTCCGGCTGATTGAAGCTTTCCTGGCGGCTAAAGCGCCGCCACCCGCTCCAGCATCGCCCGGTTCGGCCACAGAACCTTGCCATAAACCGAGGTCGGCCGCTCGTTCAGTCGGTACGATACCGTCAGCGGGTCCAGGTCCAGCACGTTGGGCACCTGATACACCCAAGCCGCCAAATCCTGGCGCGCCACGCGCAGCGAACCCTGCACCGAACGATCCGTCGCCGTGTCGAAGCAAACCGGCCCAAGCGCCAGCTCTGCCTTTTTGATCTGCACATCCGGGCAGCCGGCCATGGCCAGCGTGGCCGTGTAAAGCAGGCGAAACCACTTGCTGCCCAACTCGGCGAACTGTTGCTTGCGCAGGCCGGGTAGAAACAACACGAAGCGCGTCGCGTCGTGGCAGAACATCACGCACTGGCGCCGGTCCAGATTGAACAGATGGCCATGCCAACTGCCCAGTGGGCTGGACTCTTCCAGTGGCGCGGCTGATACGTTGGCCAGCTTGGCGGCAAGTTTTTGAGAGCAGTGAATGATCATTCGAAGGATGTGTGGCTTTTGAATATACGGACCTCGTTTGAGCCAGGCTGCCCCGTTTAGGCTTCGGCAGGTCGCGCGTGTACCCGCTGCCCTGGATACGATTACCTGCCGTGACGATCCACAATATCCTGAATCTGTGCCGGCTGATACGCCACGTCCCAGCACCAGAGGCCAAAACCGCCCTTGGCATTCACCCCTTTTACCCAGGCATCCAATGCCGCCCGCTTCGCGCGGTTCTGCTCGGAGTCTTCGCCCTTGATCTCCAACACCAGCGTCTTGCCGTTCACAAGCCGTACCAGAAAGTCCGGCACGAAGCGGCGCCGGGCGCCGTTCCACAGGTAGTACACCTGAAAGCCGAGGTGGTCGTTCTTGGCATAGGCCGTCACCAAATCCGACTTGGCCGACTCGAAAATGTTTGCTGCGTACTGTTCCCAGGCGCTGTCGGCAATCATGTGGCTGATCTGGGATTTTTGCGTGGGCACGCAGGGCTTGGTCGTGTACCAGGTCCGCATATGGCGGGTGGAGCCGATCGGGTTTTCCTCGTCGAATACCGGCTCGATGCGTTCCATGTTCTGTTCGTGGATATGGCGCTGCAGGTGCTGCACGATCAGATCGATATTCAGCGACATCAGGATGCGCTTGCGCAGCGGCTCCTGATGAAAGCGGGTCGGAATCACCAGCTTGTCCGACTCGATGAACTGCTCGACCAGCTTGATCAGCTGAAACACCAGATACTCGCGGGTGCCGGTGAACCGCCCCTGCATGGCCGCATAGGCCTTACGCGCCGCCTGGAAGGTGAGCCTCTGCAGGCGAAAATCCTCCGGCAGTTTCTCGAGATCGATGACGTGGATTTGCTCCCAGTTCGTGGCGCCGCCCAGCGCGGGTGCGATCTCGGCGCTGATGGGCGTCTCGGCGGGATTCAGCGTCAGCGGTTCGACCTTTGCCCAATCCACGGTCAGCACCGGCCGCACAACGGTATCGATGCGAACCACGTTCGGCCAGCGAATCTCGAATTCGTTGCGTTCCGGCAGCGACTCGATCTGCGTGCTCGGTTTGGGGGGCGGCGGTGCCTCGCCACCTGTGCCGACATCCTGAAAGATCGAGAGCGGCACCCCGAAGACATTCACGTATTCCGGCACGAACAGGCCATTCTCGTCGGTCTCGTAGGAAACACGCCGCAGGCCGCGCCCGATCACCTGCTCGCACAAAAGCTGGGACGTGAAGGCGCGCAGCCCCATGATATGGGTGACGTTCTTCGCGTCCCAGCCCTCGGACAGCATGGCCACGGAAATGACGTTTTGCAGGTCCTGCCCGGCGGTGTCGCGCTTGCCGACGTTGTCCACCAGCTCGCGCAGCAGTTCCTCCTTTTTCATTTCACGCAGCCGCTGTTTCCGGGTTTCCGGGATGTTGGCCGCCTCGACGATCTCGGCCAAGCGCGCCTCGTAGGCCTTGTCGGCCGTGGCGGTCTCGCCCACTTCGGCCTTTTCCAGCACCTTCGAGTCCACCCGCAGTGTGCGGGTCGGCGCGTGCAGTTCCGGCCAATGGGCGTCGCCCTTGGTGAAGTAGTTTTCGATGCGCGCCGCGGTTTCCGTGCGGTTGCACACCGTCAGCAACACGGGCGGCGATACATGCCCCTTCGCGTGCCAGTCATGCAGGGTCGCCCGCCAGTCCGCGCCCAGCAGCGTGTAGGCGTCCTGCACCAGGCGCGGCAGGGGTTCGTGCGGCTCCGCGCCCCGCCGGTTGAGGTCTTCGGCGACTTCCGCCTCGCGATAGAGGTGATAGAGCTTCGACCGCATGGTTTTCGCGTCCGGCAGGGCGTCGTCCCGCACCACGATGCGCGGCGTCTTGACCAGCCCGGCTTCGATCGCGTCGTTGAGGCCGAAGTCGGAGACGATCCAGCCGAACAGGCCTTCCTCGGTACTGGCCTTGCCGGTCGGCGCGAAGGGGGTCGCCGAGAGGTCGAAGCAGCGCTGTATCCGACGCGTCTTGTGGATGCGGTCCAGCCCCTCGATCCAGCGCGTCGCCTCTTCCAGGTCAAGACCGAGTTCTTCTGCCTGCTTCCTGCTGATCTTGATCTCCGCCGGCTTGCGGTAGGCATGATGCGCCTCGTCGTTGATGACGACGATGTCCTTGTATGGGGCCAGCTTGCCGAGCACGCGCCGCGCAAACGCCTCGTCGCTCTCCTTGCCTTTCTTGACGACCGAGCGTTCCTGATCTTTCAAGGGCATCAGCGTGTGCCAGTTCTCGATCAGAATCTCCGTCTGATTGAGTTTCTGGCGCAGCGATTCGGACGGGCACAAGCCGAACACGTCGTAAAAGTTGTCCGGCTCGCCCGGATAGAGCACGCGCAACCGCTCCTTCACCGTCAGCCCCGGTGCCACAATGAAGACGGCCCGCGAGAAATCCTTGTTGCGCTTGGGATAGGTCAACGCGTTCAACACCTGCCAGGTAATGATCATCGCCATCACCGTGGTCTTGCCGCTGCCCGTGGCCATCTTGTTGCACAGCCGCTCCCACGCCCCGCTGTCGCCCGGAATGAAAATGCCCTGCTTGAACTCCGGCGCCGCCTCCACCCGCCAGATCAGCGTTTCGATGGCTTCCAGCTGGCAGAAGTAGAAGGGGTACAGCCGGACGCCTGGCGTGCGGTCGTGCCAGTGCTCCAGCAGGCTGCGCGTGACCGAAGTGATGCCGGGGTAGTCCGCGGCCCGCCAGTCATCGACCCGCCGGCGTATCTCGTTGACCAGGGTCAGCGGCTCGGTGCGCCGCGTGTTGTTGCGGATGTCGAAAATCTCATAGCCCGCAGGCCGGCGCTCCGGCACGATCGTAAGCGAGCCGTCGCGCGCCTGCTGCCAATGCCGGGTCGGCTTCTCGTACGGCGAGTTGATGATGAGCGATTTCGGCGCGGTCACGTCGCTCCCCCGGCCAGCATGTTCATGATGAGGCGGATCAGCACTTCTTTGTCCTTCGGGTCGGACTCGGCCACCAGCAGCGCCAGCGCCGCGAGACCAACCGTCGACCATGTGTCATTCCCGCGAAGGCGGGAATCCAGCACGGCTGCAGAATCCGTTGCCACAAATCCTCCCAGTTCGGATTCTGCTGCTCGATAATTCGCAATTTCCACGCACGGTTCCACTTCTTGATCTGCTTCTCACGGGTGATAGCGGCAGACATATTCTCATGCATCTCAAAGTACACCAGATTGTGAACACCGTATTTCTTGGTAAACCCTTCGATCAAATCGGTCCGGTGCTCGAAGATGCGTTTTCGCAAGTCGCTGGTTACACCCGTATAAAGCGTTCCATTCCGCTTGCTCGCCAAGATGTAGACGGCGGGTTGTTTCATATTGCGATCGTTAACTGGATTCCCGCCTTCGCGGGAATGACGAATGGGGTGTAGCGGGCGATGACATCCACCAGCCCCCGCCCCTGGTCGGTGGTCAGCGTCTCACCGGCCGCCGCCTTGCGCACCAGTTGCAGCGCCGCCTCCAGCTCGCGGGCGCTTTCCTCCAGTCGCTGGCGGTTCAGCGTGTAACCGCGCGTCAAATGCTCCCGCAGCGT
>DDKN01000089.1:26157-35471 GCA_002339725.1 Thiobacillus sp. UBA2597 | reverse complement strand
CCGAAGGTCGCCGGCAGCGCGTGACCGGGGGCGGCATAGCTCGGTGCGCCCAGGCGATAGAGCCGGCCGGCCACCCGGCCCTGCACGCCCTGGCCCGGCAGGTAATTGATATCGCTCGCCTGCAGGCTCGTGCTGCCGGCGGCCTCACGGATGGCGCTGGCCACCGGGTGGGTGGCGCCCTGTTCCAGGGCGGCGGCGATGGCCAGCGCCGAGGCCGCGTCGCCGCGCACGGTTTGCGTCTGCAACAGACGGAAGTGGCCGGTGGTGAGCGTGCCGGTCTTGTCGAACACGAAGTCGCTGGCGCGGGCCAGTGTCTCCAGGGCGTGGCCCCGGGTGGACAACAGCCCCAGGCGGGTGAGCCGGCCCAGGGCCACGGTCAGCGCCGCCGGCGTGGCCAGGGCCAGGGCGCAGGGGCAGGTGACGACCAGGACCGAGACCGTGATCCAGAGCGCGCGCGTCGGGTCGATGGTGTACCAGACCGCGGCCACCCCGGCCGAGATCAGGAGGATCAGCAGCACGAACCAATGCGCCACCCGGTCGGCCGCCAGGGCGAGCCGCGGCTTTTCAGCCAGGGCGCGGTCGAGCAGGCGCACGATGCCCGACAGCACGGTGTCGGCCCCGACCTTCTCGACCTGCACCACCAGCGGGCTGTCCAGGTTGAGGCTGCCGCCGATCACGCTGTTGCCCGCCACCTTGGTCAGCGGGGTCGATTCGCCGGTGAGCAGCGATTCGTCGGCGGTCGAGGCGCCCTCCACCACCCGGCCGTCGGCCGGAAAGCTCTCGCCCGGGCCGACCAGGATATAGTCGCCCGGACTCAGCTTGACCGCGGCCACGGTCTCCTCCGTGCGGTCGGCCGGGTAGTTCGGCAGACGCACGGCGGCGGCCGGGATCAGCTTGATCAGGCTCTCCGCCGCCTCAGCCGAACGCTTGCGCGCGTTCATCTCCAGGAAGCGGCCGGTGAGCAGGAAGAAGACGAACATGGTGACCGAGTCGAAATAGACCTCGCCCGTGCGGGTGAGCACGGCCCAGACGCTGGCCAGGTAGGCCACCGCCACGCCCAGGGCCACCGGCACGTCCATGCCCAGCCGGCGCAACGCGAGGTCGCGCCCGGCGCCCTGGAAGAAGGGCCAGGCCGAATAGAACACCACCGGGGTGGTCAGCAGCATGCTCGCGATGTGCATCAGCTGCTGGATGTCGGCGGTCATCGTGCCTTCCTCGGCCAGGTAGACCGGGATGGCATACATCATCACCTGCATCATGCCCAGGCCGGCGATCGCCAGGCGCCGGATCGCGCTGTTGCGTTCCTTGCGATAGAGCTCCTCCTGGCGGCTGGTGTCGAAGGGGTGGGCCAGATAACCGATCTCCTGCACCGCCTTGAGGATCTGCGACAGCTTGACCCGGCCCTCGTCCCAGCGCACCCGGGCGCGCCGGGTGGAGAAGTTGATGTCGGCCGAGAGCACCCCCGGCAGTTGCCGCAGATGGCGCTCGTTGAGCCAGACGCAGGCGGCGCAGACGATGCCCTCCAGGATCAGGCTGGCCTCACGCACCTCGCCCTCGGTCTTGACGAAGCTCGCCTGCACCTCGGGCAGGTCGTAGAGTTCCAGCTTCTTCAATTCCTCCAGCGCGGCTTCCGCGGTCTCGGGGTAATCGGTGCGCAGCCGGTAATAATCGGCGTTGCCCGAATCGATGATGGTCTGCGCCACCGCCTGGCAACCCCGGCAACAGGCCAGGTGCGTCTCCCGCTCCAGCTGGATGGGATAGTCGGCATTGGCGGGAATGGGCTCGCCGCAGTGAAAGCAACGGGCCGGTTCCGGGGAGGGGGCGGGCAGGGTCATGGGGGATATCTTTTCGGCCCGCCATTCTACCTAACTAAAATAGCGCCATGATTCCCTGGCTTGTCGGCAGCGCCCCCTTCCCCCCGCTCGAATCCGCCCTGGCAGAGCCCAATGGCCTGCTGGCCGTGGGGGGCGATCTCTCGCCCGGGCGCCTGCTCGAGGCCTACCGCCAGGGCATCTACCCCTGGTTCAACCCGGGCGAGCCCATCCTCTGGTGGTCGCCCGACCCGCGCATGGTGCTCTATCCCGATGCGTTCAAAATCGCCCGATCGCTCGCGCGCCGACTGAAACGGCCGGATTACGCGATCCGGGTCGACACCGCCTTCGCCCAGGTCATGCAGGGCTGCGCCGAGCCGAGGGCGGGGCAGGCCGGCACCTGGATCACGCCCGAGATGCAGGCCGCGTACGGCCGGCTGCATGCGGCAGGCTATGCCCATTCGGTCGAGACCTGGCTGGACGACCGGCTGGTGGCCGGTCTCTACGGCGTCGCCCTGGGCCGGGCCTTCTTCGGCGAATCCATGTTCACCCGCATCAGCGATGGCTCGAAACTGGCCCTGGCCCATCTGGTGCTGCAACTGAAACGCTGGGGTTTCGGTCTGATCGATTGCCAGATGGTGACCCGGCATCTGGCCTCGCTCGGCGCCCGGCCGATTGCCCGGGCCGAGTTTCGGGCACAATTGGAACGTCTGACGGCCGAGCCCGGCCGTCCCGGCAAATGGACCTTCGATCATGACCTCGTTGCGCGAACTGCCCATCCATAGATTGCAGCTGTATTTGACGGCGGCCTATCCCTGCAGCTATCTGCCAGAGCGGCAGGCCCGTTCGCAGGTGGCCACGCCCTACAGCCTGATCGACACCACGGTCTATTCCGAGCTGGTGCGCGCCGGTTTCCGCCGCAGCGGCCTGTTCGTCTATCGGCCGCGCTGCGATACCTGCCGGGCCTGCGTGCCGGTGCGGGTGCCGGTGGATGAATTCGTGCCCAACCGCAGCCAGCGCCGCTGCGCCGCCCGCAACCGCGACCTCGCGCTCGAACTCAAGCCCCTCGATTTCGAGGAGGAGCACTACCGCCTGTATCGCCGCTATCAGCAGGCACGCCATGCCGGGGGCGGCATGGACGAGGACGACCGCGAGCAATACCGCAGCTTCCTCCTGAAAAGCCAGGTCGACAGCGCCCTGGCCGAGTTCCGCCTGGACGGCGAGGTGGTCATGGTCGGCCTGATCGACCGCCTGCTCGACGGCCTGTCGGCGGTCTATACCTTCTATGCGCCCGAGCTGGCCCGGCGCAGCCTGGGCGTCTATGGCGTGCTGGCCGAGATCGAACTCGCGCGCAAGCTCGGCCTGCCTTATCTCTATCTGGGCTATTGGATCGAGCACAGCCGGAAGATGGCCTACAAGACCCAATACCAACCGATCCAGGGCCTGCTCGACGGCCAGTGGCAACGCTTGCGGGAGGCGGGCTGATGGCCCAGCTGCCGGCCGCTGCCGAACAGGTCCTGCGGGTGCATGCCCGCTTCATCCACGCGGTGGTGCAGGCCCTGATCAACCCCGCACTCAGGGCCGAGCTGGACGGCGCCCTGCAGGCGGCCGAGGTTCAGGGCTGGGGCCGGCTGGTCGGCGCCATCCGCCAGATCGGCCAGGGCAAGCGCGACCGCAGCGTGCTCCTGGGCCTGGACGACGAGGACCGGGTGATCGCCGAGGCCATTCTGGCCGGCCTCATCGACCCGGCCGCCCTGCCGCCGCTGGACAGCCAGCCCGAGGCCGGCGCCGCCGCGCCGGGCCTGGCCGCCATGATCGAGGCAGCCGCGCGGGGCGACGTCCAGGCCTTCGCCGCCCTGGCCAATATGGCCGAGCAGATGGTCAGGGCCGGTGGCGACATGGCCCGGCTGGGCGCCATCCTGCGCCGGCTGATCGATGGCGAACGCGATGCCGACCGGCTCACTCAGGGCATGGGCGCTTTAGGGCGTCAACTGGTTTTGGCTATACTCGACGAATTAGCCAAGCAAAACAAACACTAAAAAATGAAGCGAGCGATGTCCGCGATTGCCGGGGAAGGTCATGCCTGAGTCGAAAGATCTGGTCCGGGTGCGCGCCTCCGAAATCGTGGTCGGGCAGCCTTTGCCCTGGTCGGCTTACGATGCCCAGGGCCGGCTGCTGCTAAGTCGCGGCCAGGTGGTGCAAAGTCTGAACCAGGTGAGCGGCCTGCTCCAGCGCGGCCTGTTCCGCGAGGTGTTCGGGCGCGAACGCGGGCCGGCGCCCGAAGTGGTGGCCGACGAGACCCGGATCCGGGCGGCCGAGCTGACCCCGTTCGAGAACCTCAAGCTGCTGCCGGGCGAGGTGGTGCAATTGCAGCCGCTGGCCGCCGGGGCCAAGGAAACCTACAAGGTGCACCTGATCGGTTACCACAAGGGTCACAGCCTGTTGACCAGCGTGCCCGAGACCGGCGGCAAACTGATGCCCATCGTCGATGGCCAGACCTTCAACGTGCGGGTGTTCTCCGGCCTGGCGATCGGGACCTTCGGCGCCCGGGTGCTCAAGGTGCAGTACGCCCCTTATCCCTATCTGCACCTGTCCTATCCGACCGGGGTGCAGACCATGCGCCTGCGCAAGGCCATGCGCGCCCCGGTGGAACTGGAGGCCACCCTGTACGACAAGCCGGGCGGCACCCCCGTTGCCACCGGGCTGATCAACGACATCAGCGTCGGCGGCGCCCGCCTGGTGATCGGCCAGCCGATCGCCAGCAAGGATGCCACCCTGTTTCTCGGCTTCAAGGCCCATGTCGGCGAGATCGAGGAGGCGGTGCAGGTGGCGGCGCAGGTGCGTTCCGCCACGACCGAGACCGGCCCCGACGGCCAGCTGAGCCATGTCTACGGCCTGCAATTCGAAAACCTCAACCAGCACCAGCAGCTGTTCCTGATGAACCTGGTCTACACGCTCATCTTCAAGGACACCCTCTAATGCAGCAGTACCACGACCTGTTGCGCCATGTGCTCGCCCATGGCGTGGAGAAATCCGACCGCACCGGCACCGGCACCCTTTCCGTGTTCGGCTATCAGATGCGTTTCGATCTGGCCAAGGGCTTTCCCCTGCTCACCACCAAGAAGGTCCACCTCAAATCCATCATCCACGAGCTGCTCTGGTTCCTGAAGGGCGACACCAACATCCGCTACCTCAAGGAAAACGGCGTCACCATCTGGGATGAATGGGCCGACGCGGAGGGCAACCTCGGCCCGGTCTACGGTTCGCAATGGCGCTCCTGGCCGACCGCCGACGGCCGCCACATCGATCAGATCAGCCAGGTGGTCGAACAGATCAAGACCAACCCCGATTCACGCCGGCTCATCGTCTCGGCCTGGAACGTGGGCGAGCTCGACAAGATGAAGCTGCCGCCCTGCCATGCCTTCTTTCAGTTCTATGTGGCGCCCGACCCCGCCGGTGGCCCGGGTCGGCTGTCCTGCCAGCTCTACCAGCGCAGCGCCGACATCTTCCTCGGCGTGCCCTTCAACATCGCGAGCTACGCCCTGCTCACCATGATGATGGCCCAGGTCTGCAATCTGCGGCCGGGCGACTTCGTCCACACCCTGGGCGACGCCCACATCTATCTCAATCACCTGGAACAGGTGAACCTGCAGCTCTCGCGCGACTTCCGGCCACTGCCGACCATGCGCCTCAACCCCGCGGTGACCGACATCTTCGGCTTCAAGTACGAAGACTTCACGCTCGAAGGTTACGATCCGCACCCGGCGATCAAGGCGCCGGTGGCGGTGTGAGCATGGCGCGCATCAACGTCATCGCCGCCATGGCGAAGAACCGGGTGATCGGCATAGCCAACACCCTGCCCTGGCACCTGCCGGAAGACCTTAAGCACTTCAAGGCGCTGACCATGGGCCACCACATCATCATGGGGCGCAAGACCTACGAGTCCATTGGCCGCCCGCTGCCCGGGCGCACCACCGTCATCGTCAGCCGCGATCCCGACTACCGGGTCGAGGGCTGCCTCATCGCCCACTCGATCGATGCCGCCATCGCCGCCTGCGGTGACGATCCCGACATCTTCTTCGTCGGCGGTGCCGAGCTCTACCGCCAGATCCTGCCCCGGGCCGACCGGCTCTATCTCACCGAGATCCAGCAGGAATACCCGGGCGATGCCTATTTCCCCGCCTTCGACAGCAAGGCCTGGCGCGAGACCGCGCGCGAGCGCCAGGTCAGCGCGGCGGGGCTGGCCTATCACTTCGTGACCTACGAGCGGGCCTGATCAGGCGGCAGCGGCCTCCTTGGTCGGCACGGAGGTGCGGATCAGGTGGTCGAAGGCCGACAGGCTGGCCTTGGCCCCCTCGCCCATGGCGATGATGATCTGCTTGTAGGGCACGGTGGTGCAGTCGCCGGCGGCGAAGATGCCGGGTATCGAGGTCTGGCCGCGGGCGTCGACCACGATCTCGCCGAACTTCGTCAGTTCGACCGTGCCCTTGAGCCAATCGGTGTTGGGCAACAGGCCGATCTGGACGAACACCCCTTCCAGGGCGAGGGTCTGGGAGCGGCCGCTGCTCCGGTCGGTGTAAGTCAGGCCATTGACCTTGCTGCCGTCACCGGTGATCTCGGTGGTCTGGGCGCTCTTGATCACGCTGACATTGGGCAGGCTCATGAGCTTGTCCTGCAGCACCGCGTCGGCGCGCAGGGTGTCGCCGAACTCGAGCAGGGTGACGTGGCCGACAATACCGGCCAGGTCGATCGCCGCCTCGACCCCGGAGTTGCCGCCGCCGATCACCGCCACGCGCTTGCCGCGGAACAGCGGGCCGTCGCAGTGCGGGCAGTAGGCAACGCCCTTGCCGCGGTATTCCTGCTCGCCCGGCACGTTGAGCTCGCGCCAGCGGGCGCCGGTGGCGAGGATTACGCTCCTGGCCTTGAGCACCGCGCCGTTGGCCAGGCGCAGCTCGTGGTAACTGCCGGCGTCGCCCGGAATCAGGGCCTCGGCGCGCTGCAGGTTCATGATGTCCACCGGGTATTCCTTCACGTGCTCTTCCAGGGCGCGGCCGAGCTTGGGGCCGTCGGTGTGGGGCACTGAGATCAGGTTCTCGATCGCCAGGGTGTCCATCACCTGACCGCCGAAGCGCTCGGCCAGCACGCCGGTGCGGATGCCCTTGCGCGCCGCATAGACCGCCGCCGCGGCGCCGGCCGGGCCGCCGCCCACCACCAGCACGTCGAACGGCGCCTTTTCCGCCAGCTTGGCCGCCTCGCGCTCGGCCGCGCCGGTGTCGAGCTTGGCGAGGATTTCCTCCAGCGTCATGCGACCGTCGGCGAAGGGCGCGCCGTTGAGCCAGACACTGGGCACGGCCATGATTTGGCGCGCCTCGACCTCGGCCTGGTTCAACGCCCCGTCGATCATGACGTGGTGGATGTTCGGATTCAGCGCGGCCATGGCATTGAGGGCCTGCACCACGTCCGGGCAGTTGTGGCAGGAGAGGGAAATATAGGTCTCGAAGCGAAGCTCCCCGGAGAGCGCCTTGATCTGTTCGATCTCGTCCTCGCCGATCTTGGGCGCATAGCCGCTGGCCTGGAGCAGGGCCAGGATGAGCGAGGTGAATTCATGCCCCATGGGCAGGCCGGCAAAGCCGATGCGGGCGGGCTCGCCCACCTTGCCGACGGTGAAGGAGGGTTTGCGGGCATCGTGGCCGCTTTCGATCAACGCGACCTTGGCGGACAGGCTGGCAATGTCCTCCAGCAATGCCCGCATCTCGCGCGACTTGGCACTGTCGTCGAGCGAAGCGACGAGCTCGATCGGGTTCACGAGCTTTTCCAGATAGCCCTTGAGTTGGGCCTTGATGTTGGCGTCGAGCATGGTGTTCTCCAGCAATCGGTTCGGTTCGGATGGCAAGATGAAGGCGCCGGCGCGTGAGCCGAGCGCCTTGGTTTTGCCATCTGGGGGTGCGCCCGGGGTGTCCCGGGCACGGCGGTTTAGATCTTGCCGACCAGGTCCAGCGACGGCGTCAGGGTGGCTTCGCCTTCCTTCCACTTGGCCGGGCAGACCTCGTTCGGGTGGGCGGCGACGTACTGGGCGGCCTTCAGCTTGCGCAGGGTTTCCTTCACATCGCGGGCGATGGCGTTGTCATGCACTTCCATGGTCTTGATGATCCCCTCGGGATTGAGAATGAAAGTGCCGCGCAGGGCCAGGCCCTCTTCCGGGATGTGCACGCCGAAGGCATTGGTCAGGGTGTGGGTGGGGTCGCCCACCAGCGGAAACTTGGCCTTGCCCACGGCGGGCGAGGTCTCATGCCACACCTTGTGCGAGAAGTGGGTGTCGGTGGTGACGATGTACACCTCGGCGCCGGCCTTCTCGAACTCGGCATAGTTGTCGGCGGCATCCTCGATCTCGGTCGGGCAGTTGAAGGTGAAGGCGGCCGGCATGAAGATCAGGACGGACCACTTGCCGTGCAGATCCTTCTCGGTGACCTCGATGAACTTGCCGTTATGGAACGCGTGGGCCTTGAAGGGTTGAACCTGGGTGTTGATCAAAGACTGCATTGAATTCTCCTTAAGTTGGGTAGGTCGGCTTGTTTCAAGCGACGGGCGAATATTAGAGAAACCTAATTGATTTGGATAATGAATAGTTGCGATCGTATCGATCGATAACGTCAATCAATCGGGCAGGGCGCGGGGCGAAAAAAAAGCGGGGCAGGCCCCGCTTTTTTTTCGAGGAGGAATGGCTCTAGAGGGTCATGATCCACTTGGCCAGGGCGGCGGAGTCGGCGGCGGCCTTGGGCTGCGGCGGCATCGGCACCTTGCCGAACTTGTCCTTGCTGCCCTTGACGATGCTCTCGGCGAGGATCTTCTCGGCGTCCTTGTTGCCCTTGTACTTGGCCGCGATGTCCTTGAACGAGGGGCCCATCAGCTTCTTGTCGACGCTGTGGCAGTTCATGCACATGTTCTTCTTGGCCATGGCCTCATCGGCCAGGGCAGGGCCGGCGATGGCCAGGCCGGCAGCAACGAGGGCTAGGGTGAGGGTTTTCATGATCGGTTCCTTTCGGGCTTGGAGTTAACAAAATTAATAATGGCGTGTTTGCCATTATCGTCAAGGCAACGTCGTCGTCCTTGATCTGGGTCAAATCCTTCAGTTGAGTTTGAAGGCCTTCACCGCATCATCCAGGCTGTTGGCCTGGCTGGCCAGCTGACCGGCCATGGCGACCCCCTGCTCGCTGTTTTCCAGGGTCTTGCGATTGATCGCTTCGATCTGCTCGATGTTGTTGAGCACGTTTTGCACGGCCTGATTCTGCACCCCCGTGGCCTGGGCGATCTCCTTCACCATGCGCGCCACCTGGTCGAAGCTGGCGGTGATCTGCTGCAAGGCGTCACTGGTTTCGCGCACGGTACCGACCCCCGATTCGGCCTCGTTCATGCCGTTGGCGATCGCCTCGATCGCCTGCTGGGTTTCCTCCTGGATGCTCTGGATCATGTTGCTGATCTCACTGGTCGCCTGGGCGGTCTTTT
>DDKN01000089.1:0-25760 GCA_002339725.1 Thiobacillus sp. UBA2597 | reverse complement strand
GCGCGGGCCGCCTCGATGGCGGCATTGAGCGCCAGCAGGTTGGTCTGGTCGGCGATTTCCTTGATCACGGCGACGATGGCGCCGATCTGCTGCGAACTTTCACCCAGTTTGGCCACCCGCTCGGTGGCGCTGCTGACCGAGCCGTGGATGCGTTCCATCCCCTGGATGCTCTGCTGGGCCTTGTTCACCCCCTGGCGTGCGATGTCGCCCGCCTCGTTGGCCTTGGTCGCGGCGGTGGAGGACTTCTCGCTGATCTCGCCGATGGTGCCGGCCAGGTGTTGCATGGAGTTGCTGATCTCATCCAGGCGGGCGGCCTGTTCGTCGACGTTGTTGTGGATCTCGTCGACCTGGGCGCGGATGCTGTTGGTGTCCTGCCGCACCTGGCTGCTCAGCTGGGCGGTGCGGCCGATCAGCTCGCGCAGGGTGGCGGCCATGTCGTTGAAGCTTTTGATGATGACGCCGATGGTGTCGTTGCTCTGGATGTTGCAGATGAAGGAGAGATCCTTGTTGGCGATGGCGCTGGCCACCTGCGAGATGCGCTTGAGCTTGGACACCAGCACCAGGTTCATCACGTAGTAGTTGGCGATGCCGATGAACAGGCCGGCGATGAAGCAGCCAACCACGAACCAGACCAGCATGCCGGGCTTCCAGTCGACGAAGAAGTTGGCGTAGAAGGGGAACATGCCGGCGGCGAAGGCGCCCAGACCGAGGAAGGAATAGAGCACGCGACGCAGGATGCTGTTTTTCATGGGATACCTACCTGTTGGGTTGGCTCAAATTGTAGGCATGATACGGCGACTGGTAATTCCGTACCCTTTACTAAGTAGTGGTTTACGGGATGGGCCTGCGCCAGCGTCACCATTTCACAACATGGACATGGCTGAGCGAGCGGCCGAGGAAGCGCTCGCCGATGGTCTGGAAGCGCAGGGGCACGTCGGTGACGTGGAAATGGTAGTCGGCCGGGGTGCGCGAGGTCGTGTGCAGGTTGAGGTCGGTGAGCAGGGCGGCGGTGCGCTCGGCCATGGCCTCGGCCGAATCGACCAGGGTGGTCTGCGGCCCCGCCACCTCGGCCAGCAGGGGCTTCAATAGCGGATAGTGGGTGCAGCCCAGTACCAGGGTGTCGATCTTTTCCGCCAGCACCGGCTTGAGGTATTCCTGGGCGGTGAGCCGGGTCACCGGATGGTCGAGCCAGCCCTCCTCGACCAGGGGCACGAACAGGGCGCAGGCCTGGGAGACCACCCGGGCGTCCGGTTCCACCTCGTGGATGGCGCGGGCGTAGGCGTTGCTGTTGATGGTGGTGGGGGTGCCGATGACCCCGATGCGCCGGGTCTCGGTGGCCGCCAGGGCGGCCAAGGCGCCGGCCTCGATCACGTCCAGCACCGGCACCGGCGACAGGTCGCGCACCACCTGGGCCGAGACCGAGGCCATGGTGTTGCAGGCGATGATCAAAAGCTTGACCTGGCGCTCGAGCAGGAACTGGGCGATCTGGGTGGTGTAGTGGGCGATGGTCTCGACCGATTTCACGCCATAGGGCACCCGGGCGGTATCGCCGAAATACTCGATGTGTTCGAACGGCAGGCGCTCCATGAGGGCGCGCACCACGGTGAGGCCGCCGACACCGGAGTCGAACACGCCGATGGGGCTGTTGGGGTTGATCTGCATGCTAAGGCTCCGCTCGAAGGAGGTGATTGTAATTTATCCGGTCACGGCCTCGGCCTGACGCGTGAGCGCCCACTCCACGTGCTCGCGCACCATCGGCGAAGGGTGATCGCGCCGGGCGGCCAGGGCCGCGCGAATCCCGGCCGAGGCGGGGGCATTGCCCAGGGCCACCGCGAGATTGCGCAGCCAACGTTCGTGGCCGATGCGGCGGATGGGCGAGCCCGCCAGGCGCGCCTCGAATTCGGCCTCGGTCCAGGCGAACAGCTCGATCAGCGTGGCCGTGTCGAGATGGTTGCGCGGGGCGAAATCGCGCTCACGCGTGGGCTGGGCGAAACGGTTCCAGGGGCAGGCCAGCAGGCAGTCGTCGCAGCCATAGATGCGGTTGCCCATGAGCGGCCGCAACTCGACGGGGATGCTGCCGGCCAGCTCGATGGTGAGGTAGGAAATGCAGCGCCGGGCATCGACCTCATACGGCGCCACGATGGCCCGGGTCGGGCAAGAGTCGAGGCAGGCCTCGCAGCGGCCGCAATGGTTGGCCTCGGGCGCATCGGGCGGCAGCGCGAGGTCGCAGTAGATCTCGCCCAGGAAAAACCAGGAGCCGGCCCGACGGTCGATCAGCAGGGTATGCTTGCCGCGCCAGCCCAGGCTGGAGTGCGCCGCCAGTTCCACCTCCAGCACCGGCGCGCTGTCGCTGAACACCCGGTAGCCGAAGGGGCCGATTTCCGCTTCGATGCGCCTGACCAGTTTCTGCAATTTGCCGCGCACCACCTTGTGATAATCGCGGCCCAGGGCATAGCGCGCGACATAGGCGCGTTCGGGCTGGGCCAGGATGGCCTGGGCCGGGTGCTCTGCCGGCAGGTAGTCGAGCCGGGCGGTGATCACCGAGCGGGTGCCGGGCACCAATTCCGCCGGGCGGGCGCGTTTTGTGCCATGCCGCGCCATATAATCCATTTCGCCGTGATAACCCCTGGCCAGCCAATCCAACAGCCGTGCCTCGGCCGCGCCCAGCTCGATGCCGGCAAAGCCGATGGCGCCGAAGCCGAGTTCCCGGCCCCACTGGCGGATCGCGGCCTTGAGTGGCTCTGCCGCGGAAGGAGAGAAGGCATGTCCCATGCCACCGATGATAGCCTGACCCTGACACTGCCCGACGAGGCCGCGACCTTGCAGCTGGGCGCGCGCCTGGCCGCGCTGCTGCGGCCCGGCCTCACGCTCTACCTCTCGGGCGATCTGGGGGCGGGCAAGACCACCCTGGTGCGGGGGTTGCTCAGAAGCCTCGGTTATCACGGTCGGGTGAAGAGTCCGACCTACACTTTGGTTGAACTTTACGAAGTTTCGAGCTTAAACTTATATCACTTTGATTTGTATCGGTTTGCCGACCCGGCAGAGTGGGCGGAAGCGGGGTTTCGCGAATACTTCAACCCCAGCTCGGTCTGCCTGGTGGAATGGCCGGAGAAGGCCGAAGGCCTGTTGCCCCAGCCCGATCTGGTGCTGCGCCTGAGTTGGGCGGGCGAGGGGCGGCAAGTCGAGATCGTGGGTTTGACGGAGGCTGGACGACGTTGCATCGCATCGCTCAAAAGCGCATGAAGGGGTGGTGGCTGCTGGCATTGGCCTGGGCCTGCGTCTGGGCCTTTGCCGCGCAGGCCGCGGTCGGGGTCAAGGCGGTGCGCCTGTGGCCGTCCGCCGACTACAGCCGCATCACCATCGAACTGAACGCGGAAATCGGCTTCAAGCAGTTCCAGTTGAAAAACCCCGAGCGCATCGTGCTCGACCTGGAAGGGGTCGAACCGGAGGCGGCGCTGACCGAGATCGGCGGCAAGATCGGGCCGCAGGATCCCTTCATCGCCGGGGTGCGCGTCGCCCGCAACCGGCCCGGCGTCACCCGCATGGTGATCGATCTGAAGCAGGAGAGCCGGCCGCAGATATTCACGCTCAAGCCGTTCGGCGATTATGGCCACCGCCTGGTGCTCGACGTCTATCCGGCCGCGGCGCCGCCGACCCTGGACAAGCAGGTGGAAAGCGCCATCGCCCAGGCCGAAGAGCAGGCCAAGCCGGCCGACAAGACCGCCTCGGTCAAGCCGGGCAAGGCCGGCAGGAACGAGATGGTGCGCCTAATCACCATCGCGATCGATGCCGGCCACGGCGGTGAAGACCCGGGCGCCATCGGCGCCAACGGCTCGCGCGAGAAGGACGTCACCCTGGCGGTGGCGCGCCGGCTCAAGGCCCAGATCGACCGGTTGCCCAATATGCGGGCCTATCTCACGCGCGACGGCGACTATTTCATCCCCCTGCACGAGCGGGTGAACAAGGCGCGCCGGGCGCAGGCCGACCTGTTCGTCTCCATCCATGCCGATGCCTTCATCCGGCCCGATGCGCGCGGTTCCTCGGTATTCGCCCTGTCGGAGAAGGGCGCCACCTCGGCCGCGGCGCGCTGGCTGGCCAAGCGCGAGAACGAGGCCGATCTGATCGGCGGCGTCAACCTCGACGTCAAGGATGTCTACCTCAAGCAGACCCTGCTCGACCTGTCGCAGACCGCGACCATCGCCGACAGCCTGAAGCTCGGCCGCGCCGTGCTCGATCAGCTGGGCGAGGTGAACACCCTGCACAAGCCGCAGGTGGAGCAGGCCGGCTTCGCCGTGCTCAAGGCGCCGGACATCCCTTCCATCCTGGTCGAGACCGCCTTCATCTCCAACCCCGAGGAGGAGCGGCGCCTGACCGACGATGCCTATCAGGACAAGCTGGCCGCCGCCATCGCCGCCGGGATCAAGGCCTACTTCGACAAGAACCCGCCGCTGGCCCGAACCCGCATGGTTCAAAGCTTTTGACCTGACCTGACCCTGCGGGTAGTATCCTTCCTCTTCGGTAATTGCATGGCTCTACTGCCGTGACCCAGCAGGACGTCAGCGTTTCTCCCATTCAGCGCATGGACCCGTCGGCCGCGCCGGCCGAGGGCAGGGTGCGCGCGCCTGGCAGCTTCGAGGTCAGCCAGCCGGCCGCCCTCGAGGTGCTGGCCGAGATCGCCGGCAGCATGAGCAGCGACAGCAATGTCGAGCAGATGCTCATGCGCTTTCTCGAGATCATGGTGCGGTTGTCGGGGGCCAAGGCCGGCGTGGTGCGCATCCTCACCGCCGACGGCGGCCATCTGCGCCTGGCCGGCTCGATCGGCCTGCCCGAGGCGGTGATCGAGAAGGAGCGCTTCATGCCGCTCGAATGCGGCATCTGCGGCCAAGCCACCCTGACCCAGAGCACCCAGCTGGGCCAGGTGCTCACCGTGTGTCAAAAGCAGGTGCGCCACATGTACGTGGCCAACCAGTGCCGCACCATCTTCGCCGTGCCGTTGCGCCACAAGGGCAAGGTGCTGGGCGTCTACAACCTGTTCATGGATCACGAGCAGCAGCTGGCCGACGATGTGCGCTACCTGTTCAACTCGATCAGCGAGCACCTGGGCATGGCCCTGGAGAACGCCCGGCTCACCCGGGAGAATATGCGCATCTCGCTCATGAACGAACGGACCATGCTGGCCAACCAGATTCACGATTCGGTGGCCCAGACCCTGGCCTACGCCAAGATGCGCCTGTCGGTGCTGACCGCCGCCCTGGCACAGGGCGAGATGGAGCGGGCCAACGGCTATATCGCCGATGTCGAGGAGGCGGTCGAGGTCGCCTATGCCGAGATTCGCAACCTGATCACCCAGTTCCGCGACCGCATCGATCCGCGCGGTCTGGTGCCGGCCTTGCAGGAGATGGTGGAGAGCTTCCGCAAGAAGGCCAATGCCGATGTCGACTTCCTCAACGTGGCCCAGGACGTGATGCTGACGCCGGAGGAGGAGGTGCAGGTCTTCCACATCATCCAGGAGGCGCTCTACAACATCAGCAAGCATGCCCGCGCCCGGCACGTCATCGTCACCCTCGACCTGCACGAGGGCCAGTACATCGTCAACGTCGCCGACGATGGCGTCGGCCTGCATGGCGGCACTGCCTCCCATGTCGGCAAGAGTTTCGGCCTGACCATCATGCGCGAACGGGCGGCCAAGCTGAACGGCCAGCTGACCATCGAGAGCCGGCCGGCCGGCGGCACCCTGGTGCGTTTGACCTTCCCGGCCCGGCAGCCGGAATCGGGCGCGGTATGAGCCAGCCCATCCGTATCGTCCTGTGCGACGACCACACCCTGTTCCGCAAGGGTCTGGTCGAACTGCTCGAGCGGGATGGCCAGATCCAGGTGGCCAACATCACCGGCAAGCCCGCCGAGGTGGCCGGCCTGCTGCGCGCGCACAGCCCGGACGTGCTGTTGCTCGACCTCAACATCGGCGGCGTTGACGGCATCAATGTCATGCAGGAACTGCGCGCCGAGGGATTCACCCTGCCGGTGCTCATGCTCACGGTGAGCGAGGCCGAGGACGATCTGGCGCGCGCCCTGCGCAGCGGTGCCAACGGCTATCTCCTGAAAAGCATGGAACCGGATGAGGTGGTCGATGCCATCCAGCGCGCCTGCAAGGGTGAGACGGTGGTGGCCCCGGCCATGACCGCCAAGCTGGTCAGCCTGCTCGATCAGAAGAGCAGCAGCACGGCCTCGTTGCTCGACTCGCTCACCCAGCGCGAGCGCGAGATCCTCACCCACCTGGCGCGCGGCGAGAGCAACAAGGCCATCGCGCGCCAGCTCGACATCAGTTACGACACCGTCAAGCTGCATGTGCGGCATATTTTGGCCAAGCTCAATCTGTCGTCGCGGGTCGAGGCCGCGGTCTACGCCGTGGAGCACAAGCTGGCGCCCGGCCTGGAAAGCGGCAAAAAGCCCTGAGCGGACCGGCTTGTTCCCGCCGCCGCAAGGGCTGTAGCGCCGGGACGGAAAACACCCTTGGCGCAGGTGCCGGGCGCGGCTAACATGAAGCGTGCACCCGCTGACAACCCCCTTTTTCGTCACGCCAACGACATACCCGTGCCTTAGGGTATTGCCCTGTTTCCACCCGCCCGAATCCCATGCTTGAAATCCGCATCCACGGCCGCGGTGGCCAGGGCAACGTGATGGCCGCCTATCTGCTCGCCAGTGCCGCCATCGACCAGGGCCGGCAGGCGCAGGCCTTTCCCTCCTTCGGCGCCGAGCGCCGCGGCGCGCCGGTCACCGCCTTCGTGCGCATCGCCGACCGGCCGATTCGCCGGCGCTGTCAGGTGCAGCAACCGGATTTTCTCATCGTGCAGGATGCGGCCCTGCTCCATGTGCCCGGGGTGACCGCGGGCCTCAAACCGGGTGGCGCGATCCTGTCCGACGGCGTGGCGGACGCCGGGATTGAGGCGCAGCTGGGCTGCCCCGTGGTGTGGCTGCCGGCCACCCGCCTGGCGCTCGAACACCTGGGCAAACCGGTGCCGAACACCGCGCTGATGGCGGCCTTTCTCAGCCTCACCGGCATCCTGCCGGTGACGGCGCTGATCAAGGCCCTGGGGGGGCGCTTCAAGGGCGACCTGCTCGAGCGCAACCAGCGGCTGATCGAGGCGGCGGCGGCTCAGGTGCCGGCCGGACTTTGGCAGGAGGCGGCGCATGCGGCTCGCGCTTGAAGGCTCCCAGGCCCTGGCCCGGGCCGTTGCCCTGTGCCGGCCCCAGGTGGTGGCGGCCTATCCGATCACGCCGCAAACCCATATCGTGGAGAACATCGCCAAGCTGGTGGCCGATGGCAGGCTCGACTGCGATTTCGTCAGCGTCGAATCCGAGCACTCCGCCGCCTCGGTCGCCCTGGGCGCGGCCTGTGCCGGCTCGCGTGCCTACACCGCCAGTTCCTCCCAGGGCATTTTGCTCATGAGCGAAGTGCTGTACGACATCGCCGGCCTGCGGGTGCCGATGGTGATGACCTGTGCCAACCGGGCGGTGTCGGCGCCGCTCTCGATCTGGAACGATCATCAGGACGCCATGGCCCTGCGCGACTCGGGCTGGATCCAGCTCTATTGTGCCGACAACCAGGAGGCCATCGACACCACGATTCAGGCCTTCCGCCTGGCCGAGAGCCTGGAACTGCCGGTCATGGTCTGCGTCGACGGCTTCGCCCTCACCCATACCCTGGAAGGCCTGGAACTGCCGAGCCAGGAAGCGGTCGATGCCTTCCTGCCGCCCTACCGCTTCAGCCGGGCGCTCGACAGCACGCAGCCGCTCAGTATCGGCACCCTGGTCTCGCCCGATCATTTCACCGAGGCGCGTGCTAGCCACCACCACGCCCTGCTCCAGGGCCTGAGCCAGATCGTGGCGCTCGATGCCGCCTGGCAGCAGATCACCGGCCGGGCCTGCGGCGGCCTGGTCGAAGTGCGCGGCGAGCCCGAGGCCAAAATCGGCATTTTGACCCTGGGCTCGGTGCTGGGCACGCTGGAAGACGCCATGGAAACATATGCCGAGGTGCCGCGCGCCCGCCTGATCAAGCTCCGGGCGTTCCGGCCTTTTCCGGCCGAGGCCCTGCGCCAGGCCTGCGCCGGGCTCGACACCCTGATCGTGTTCGAGCGCGCCTTCTCACCCGGTGGCGGCGGTATCGTGGCGACCGAGGTGAAGGCGGCGCTCTACGGCCAGGCCATGCCGCGCGTGGTGTCCTTCGCGGCCGGCCTGGGCGGGCGCGATATCCCGCTCGACGCCTATCCGCGCCTGATCGAGGCCGCGGCGGAGGATGGCGGGGATTTTCGCTTCTTCGATCTCAAGCCGGACCAGTTGCCGGAGGGAGGGTTTTGATGCTTGCAAGCAAGGTCGCCTCGGCGGCACGACATCCTCACCCGCGTCCGAATGCGGGCAGGGCTCGAGGGGCAGTCGGGAGTGCGCGCGATGTCTGCTGAGCACACCATTTCCCTGGCCGATCTGCGCGCCAAGCAGCCGCGCTTTCAGGGCCTGACCGCCGGCCACCGCGCCTGCCTGGGCTGCGGCCAGGCCCTGGCCGCGCGCCTGGTGACCGAGGCGGCCGGGCCTGACGTGGCCGTGGCCAACGCCACCGGCTGCCTGGAGGTGTTCACCACGCCCTACCCCGAATCGTCCTGGCGCCTGCCCTGGCTGCATTCGGTGTTCGGCAACGCCGGCGCGGTTGCCGCCGGCATGGAGGCGGCCTACAAGAAGCAGGGCAAGAGCACCAAGGTGATCGCCATGGCCGGCGACGGCGGCACCTTCGACATCGGCTTTCAGGCGCTGTCCGGCATGCTCGAACGCGGCCACAACGTGCTTTATGTCTGCTACGACAACGAGGCCTATATGAATACCGGCGTGCAACGCTCCGGCTCGACGCCGCACGCCGCCACCACCACGACCTCGCCCGCCGGCGCGGCGCGCATGGGCAAGCGGCACATGAAGAAGGACATCGTCACCATCATCGCCGCGCACCGCATCCCCTACGCCGCCACCGCCTCGGTCGCCTACGTGTCCGACCTGCGGCGCAAGGTGCGGCACGCCCTGGAGGTGGATGGTCCGAGCTTCCTCCACATCCATGCCCCGTGTCCCTTGGGCTGGGGCCATGAGGGCGCGGCGACCATCGAGGTGGCCCGGCTCGCCGTGCAGACCGGCCTGTTCCCGCTGATCGAGCTGGAGCGCGGCGAACTCACCGCCGTGATGCCGATCCGCCAGCCGCGTCCGGTGCGGGACTATCTCGCGCTGCAAAACCGCTTCCGTCACCTGTTCAGCCAGGACCCGCGCGCCCAGGTCGAACTCGAGCATCTGCAGGCGCTGGCCGACCACAACATCGAGGTCTATGGCCTGCTCGGCGAGAACGCGGACGCGCAGGACAGCGAAGGCGCCGACACCGTGCAGCGCGGCGGCGTGCGCTGGGCTTGATTGCAATGGGCAGTCGCCGGATCCGGTGGGCAGCGATGGACGGCCACTGTTCCAGCGACTGATGACGGCTAACCGATGACTGGCAACTGTCTATGACTAAACTGACCCGCGGCGCCATCGCCCTGCCCGGCACCAGCCTCGCCAATCGCACCGGCTCCTGGCGGGTAATGCGGCCGCTGCACCAACACCGCGCGGCCCCCTGTCACACTGCCTGCCCGGCGGGCGAGGATGCCCAGGACTGGATCGCCCGCTTCGATGTCGGCGATTGGCAAGGCGCCTGGCAGGCCCTGGTCAGCGCCAACCCCTTGCCGGCCATCAGCGGCCGGGTCTGTCCCCACCCGTGCGAGAGCGCCTGCAATCGCGGGCGCTACGACCAGCCCATCGCGATCCATAGCCTGGAGCGCTATCTGGGCGACATGGCCTTGCAGCAGGGCTGGGATTATCCCGTGGCGCCGCTCGATGCCGCCCTGCCGGCGGTGGCCGTGGTCGGCGCCGGGCCGGCCGGCCTCTCGGCCGCCTATCACCTGCGGCGCCAGGGTTTCAAGGTCAGCCTGATCGAGGCCCTGCCCCAGGCCGGTGGCACCTTGCGCAGCGCCTTGCCCTATTACCGCCTGCCGACCGAGGTGCTGGAGGGCGAGATCGCCCATCTGCTCGCACTCGGCCTCGACTGGCGACCGCACACCCGGCTTGGCCGCGACGTCTCCCTGGAAGAGCTGGAGCAGGATTTCGCCGCCGTCTTTCTCGGGCCTGGCAACCAGAAGGGGCGGCGCTGGGATGTGAGCTTCGCCGTACCCGACACCCTGCGCGTCGGACTCGAGCTTTTGCACGAATGGATGCGCATGGGTACGGTGGCCACGCCCAGGAGCGTAGCCATCGTCGGCGGCGGCAACACGGCGGTCGACCTTGGCCGCATCCTGAAGCGGCTGGGGGCGGCGGAAGTCCACCTGATCACCCACGAGCGCATTCCCGGCCCCGGTGTGGCTGATTTCGATGCCATGCCGGCGGCCGAGCGTGAGGTGCGTCAGGCGATCGAGGAAGGGGTGGTGGTGCACGAGCATCGCAGCGTGCGGCGGCTGCTGCTCAAGGGCAACAAGGTGATCGGGGTCGAGATGGTGCACGCCAAGAAGCTGGTCGGCGCCGACGGCCGTCCCCGGCTGACCACCTTCGAGGGCACCGAGAGCGTGCTGCATGTGGAGGAGGTGATCCCGGCCATTGGCCAGCAGGTCGATGCCGAGGGTTTCGAGCCCTTGCTCCAGGGCAGACCCTTCATCCCGGTCGATGCCTACAGCGGTGCGGTGCCCGGCAGCGCCAAGCTGTTCGCCGGGGGCGATGCCCGCGGCGACCACGGCACGGTGAGTGCCGCCGTGGGCGACGGCCGCCGGGCCGCGCTCGCCATCGCGCGCCGCCTGCGCGGCCAGGGCGAGTTGAATCCCGAGACGCGCGCGACCATCGGTTTTGAGCAACTCAACCTCAACTATTACGAGCATCAGCCGCGCCAGGAAGCCGCAGTGCTGCCGCCCGCGGAGCGGGTGTGTCATCAGGAGGTGGAAAGCGGCCTGGCACCGGCCCAGGCGGCGCTCGAGGCCAGGCGCTGCCTGTCCTGCGGCAACTGCCTCGCCTGCGACAACTGCTGGACCCTGTGTCCCGACAGTTCCGTGCTCAAGACGCGGGAGCGCGCGAGCGACGGCAGCCACTACGTGTTCGATTACGACTATTGCAAGGGCTGCGGCCTTTGCGCCCAGGAGTGTCCGACCGGCTATATCGTCATGCAGCCGGAGTATTGAATCCGGCCAGCACCCGGATGTGCGCCGCTGCGCTGCGCCCCAGGGCGTGCAGGTTGTAGCCGCCTTCCAGAAACGACACCACTCTGCCGTGCGCATGCCTGTTGGCGAGCGCCATCACCTGCTCGGTGATCCAGGCATAGTCGGCCTCGACCAGATTGAAGCCGGCCAGCGGGTCGTCGCGGTGGCCGTCGAAGCCGGCGGAGCAGAAGACGAATTCCGGTTGGAAAGCCTCCAGCGCGGGCAGCAGCCTGGCCGCGAAGGCGGCGCGGTACTGTGGCCCGGCGGTGCCATGCGGCAGCGGCAGCGGGATGATATGGTCGCTCACGGTATCTGCACCGCAGTAGGGGTAGTGCGGGTGCTGAAAGCTGGAACAGAGCAGCACGCGCGGCTCCTGGCTGAAGATGGCCTCGGTGCCGTTGCCGTGGTGCACGTCGAAATCGACGATGGCCACGCGGGACAAGCCATGCGCGGCCAGGCCGTGCGCCACGGCGACGGCGAGGTTGTTGAACAGGCAGAAGCCCATGGCCCGGTTGCGCGTGGCATGGTGCCCGGGTGGGCGCACTGCGCAGAAGGCCGTCGCGATCTCGCCGGCCATGATCCGGTCCACCGCCAAGAGGCCGGCGCCGGCGGCGCGATGGGCCGCCTCCAGGCTGTGCGGGTTCATGGCGGTGTCGGGATCGAGTTCGATCAGGCCGTGTTCCGGCGCGTGCGCCTCGAGCGCTGCGACATGGGCCTCGGCATGCACGCGCAGGAGGGCGGCGCGTGGCGCGCGGGGGGCTTCCAGATGGCTGAGCCGATCCCAGCAGCCTTCCGCGCGCAGGGCCGCCTCGATGGCGGCGAGGCGTTGCGGGCTTTCCGGATGGCCGCCGCCCATATCGTGCAGGCGGCAGGCGGGATGGCTGATATAGGCGCAGGTCATGGTGAGAGCAGGCGGACTGCTCTCACTATAGGCCTACATATTGAGGTGCGCGGGCCGGTCGAGCGGGGTGGCAGCGGCCCGGTCTTCGGGCTTGAACCAGGACAGCTTCTCGTGCAGCTTGACCACGTGACCGACGATGATCAGGGTGGGCGGCTGCAGCCGCGCCGCCACCGCGGCCTGTGGCAGCGTGGCCAGGGTGGCGGTGACCACGCGCTGGTTCGGCGTGGTGCCCTGTTGCACGATGGCGGCCGGGGTGTCCGGCGCCATGCCGTGTTCGATCATGCCCCGGCAGAGCGCGTCGATGCCCTTGAGGCCCATGTAGATCACCAGGGTCTGGTTGGGCCGGCCGATCGAGTCCCAGTCGAGGTTGACCGTGTTGTCCTTCAGGTGGCCGGTGACAAAGGCGACCGACTGGGCGTAATCGCGGTGGGTGAGCGGGATGCCGGCATAGGAGGCCACCCCCGAGGCGGCGGTGATGCCCGGCACCACCTGGAACGGCACGCCATGCTCGGTCAGGGTCTCGATCTCCTCGCCGCCGCGGCCGAAGATGAAGGGGTCGCCGCCTTTGAGGCGCAGCACCCGCTTGCCCGCCTTGGCCAGGCGCACCAGCAGGAGGTTGATCTCCTCCTGCGGCACCGCGTGGTTGTCGCGCTCCTTGCCGACGTAGATGCGCTCGGCATCGCGCCGGCACATGTCGAGGATGGGCTGGGTCACCAGGCGGTCGTGCACGATCACGTCGGCCTGCTGCATCAGGCGCAGGGCGCGGAAGGTGAGCAGGTCCGGGTTGCCCGGGCCGGCGCCGACCAGATAGACCTCGCCGCTGGGCAGTTCGGGCGTTTCGCTTTCCAGCAGACGGTTCAGGGCCACCTCGGCATCCTGCTCGCGGCTGGCGAACACCATTTCGGCGATGGGCGAGAGGAAGACCTTCTCCCAGAACTGGCGCCGCTCGTTGGCATTGGGGAAGCGGGCCCGCACCTTGTCGCGGAAGCGGCCGGCCAGATGCGCCAGACGGCCATAGCTGGAGGGGATCAAGGTCTCCAGCCGGGCGCGCAACATACGCGACAGCACCGGCGCCTCGCCGCCGCTGGCGATGGCGGCCAGGATCGGCGTCCGGTCGATGATCGAGGGCATGATGAAGCTGCACAGCTCGGGGGTGTCGACCACGTTGACCGGCAGGTGCCGTGCGCGGGCGGCCTTATAGACCTGGCGGTTCAATGCCTCATTCTCGGTCGCGGCGTAGACCAGTTCATGCCCGTCGAGCTCGGCCGGCGAAAACTGGGCCTGTTTGTGGCGGATGCGTTCGGCCCCCTCGAGTTGGGCGAAGGCCGGGCTCAGGGGGCTGGGACTCAGCACGGTCACTTCGGCGCCGGCATTGAGCATCAGCGCGGCCTTGCGCGCGGCCACCTCGCTGCCGCCCACCACTAGGCCCTTGCGGCCGCGGATATCCAGGAATATCGGTAAGTAGTCCATCTGCTTCGGGAAAGTCGGGAGTGGGGAGGGGAGAGCGGGCGCGGATAAGGTCGTGAACCGATCCGACCTTCTGTATCCGCCCCCCTGCTCTTCGCTACATCAGCTGCCGCAGCCGCCGGAGCCGCAGCCGCCGGAGCCGCAGCCACCGGAGCCGCAGCCGCCGCCGCCACCTTCCGGTTCGGGCATGGAGAAGACGAAGCCCATCTGGCCGGGGGCGACCTCGGCGAAGTCCAGGGTCACTTCGTTGAGATAGGGTGCACTCTGGGCATTGATCAGCACGGTGATGCCCCAGTGGTCGCTGACCGAATCGTTGCTGCGTTCCTGGTCGAAGCCCATGCCGATCTCCAGCATGCCTTCCTGATTGACCTTGGCGGCGATGCGCAGGCCCATGTTCTCGGAGTCGTTCTGCACCGCGGCCTGACGAATCTGTTCGGCGGCAGCCTTGGTTACGGTAATCATGTTTCTGTCCTCTAAAAATTAGGCCGCACGGGCAGCCGGGTTGTGGCGAGCGATATGGCGCGCCTGGGTGATGAAGCGGCCAATCCACCCGTTCGGTCCTGACCCCCGGAAATGACAGTAGGAGGCCAGCACGTTCTTGTAGACGATACCATCCTGGCGGCCATCGATGCCGTGTCCGCGCCGGACATCGTAGGCATAGATGGGGGCGTCAGCCAGGTTTTCCAGATGCGAATAATGGAACTCATGGGCAGGCAGCAGGGTGCCGGCCGGTGGCAGGTAGGGGCCCTGGCCGGTGCTGACCAGCTCGGCATAGCCGCGGCCGACCGGACGCTCACCCATCACCGCATCGGCTGCGATCAGGCCGACCATCTCGGCGCGCTGGCCCTGCCAGTGGATGCTGCGGGCCAGGTACATCAGACCGCCGCACTCGGCGTAGATCGGCAGGCCGGCCTCGGCCGCCCGGCGCACGTCGGCGCGCAGGCCGGCATTGGCACTCAGCTCGCGCATGAACACCTCGGGAAAACCGCCGCCGATGATGAGGCCCTGTATCTCGGGCAGGCGGCTATCGTGCAGGGCATCGATGGGCACCAGCTCGGCGCCGGATGCGCGCAGGCTGTCGAGGTCTTCGTTGTAGTAGAAGCCGAAGGCACGGTCGCGCAGGATGCCGATGCGAAGCGGCTCGGCCGGGCTGGCCGGCGCGCTCGCCGCCGGGGGGCGGGGTGACGGGGCCTGTCGGGCGATTTCGAGCAGGGCGTCGAGATCGATGCGCGCCGCGACCTGGGCCGCAATGGTCTCGATCTTGGTTTCCGCCTCGGCCGATTCGTTGCCCGGAATCAGGCCGATATGGCGTTCGACGATCTCCAGCCGGTCATCGCGCGGCAGGCTGCCGAGTACCCTGAAACCGGTGTAGCGCTCGATGGCGGCGCGCAGCTTCTGCTCGTGACGGGGGCCGGCCACCTTGTTGAGGATGATGCCGCCGAAGCGGATGGCCGGATCGAAGGCCTGGTAGCCGACCAGCAGGGGAGCGATGCCGCGGGTGATGCCCTGGCAGTCGATCACCAGCACCACCGGTGCCTGCAGCAGTTTGGCCAGGCCGGCGTTGCTGTCGCTGCCTTCCAGATCCATGCCGTCGTACAGGCCCTTGTTGCCCTCGATCAGGCTGATTTCGGCGGTGCTGGCATGCCGGGCGAACAACTGCTCGATCTCGGCGCGCTGCATCAGGTGGAAGTCGAGGTTGTAGCAGGGTCGGCCGGCGGCATGGGAATGCCAGATCGGGTCGATGTAGTCCGGTCCCTTCTTGAACACCTGGACCTGATGTCCCCGGTTTTTCAGCGCGCGGGCCAGACCCAGGGTCAGCGTGGTTTTGCCGGATGACTTGTGCGCGGCGGAAAGATAGACGTGGGCCATGGCTCAAGCGCCAAAAACGCAAAACCGACCAAATTGGTCGGTTTTGCGAAGGGAATCGAGCTGCTGCATGGCTGCGCCGGCACCCGCCGGAAGGCGGGTTACTTGGCCCCGTGCAGGGCGGCGACGGTTTCGTCGTCCAGGCGCTCAGGCAGGAAGCGCAGCACCTTGACCGCGAAGGCCACCATCAGCAGGGCGACGGCGACACCGCCCAGGCCGAGCATCAGTTCCAGCGCGCTCGGGGTGTAGGGATGCACCACGCCATCGTAGAAGCTGCTGCTGACCTCGAAGCCGGGGAACAGGTCGATCGGATAGGCCTGGCCGCCGATGATGGTGACGTACATCTGGGCCAGGCCACCCAGGATCGCCAGCAGCGCGGCCAGCGCGATCCAGGCCCGGCTGTTGCCCAGGCCCGGGTGGAACAGGATGGCCATGGGCAGCAGATAGCCCAGCACCACCTGACCCACCCAGAACATCAGGGTGTGGATGCCGCCGTTCATCAGGATGAAGGCCTCCAGCCCATGATGCTTGGTGAAGTAGAGGTTGGTGATGTGGTAGACGAACACGAAGTACAGGCTGGCCGCGATGAACACGCCAAGCAGGTTCTTCAGTCTGAGCACCATTTTGTCGCCCAGGGCGCGGCCGGTGCCGGCGTAAAAGCCCATCAAAACCAGCAGGAACACCGCCAGGCCGTAGTTGAACGAGAACACGATGAACATCGGGGCCAGCAGGGCGGCGTCGTAGGCCTCGCGCGCGACCAGGAAACCGAAGATCGAGCCGGTACCGGTGGTCAGGATCAGGCGCCAGACGAAGGCGAGCAGGCCGACCGGCTTGTACCAGCGGCCGCCCTTCTGGTCCATCATGGTCCACAGGTAGGCGATCACGATGGCGAAGAAGCCGTTGTACAGGATCACGTTCCAGGCGAAGATGGATTTGAAGTTGTAATAGGTCATGGCCACGATCAGGCGGTCGGCGCGGCCCAGATCGAGCACCAGCACCATCAGACCGCCGGCCAGCAGGGCGATGGCGAGCAGGCCGGACAGGCGGTTGAGCGGCTTGTACAGGGTCTTGCCGAACACCGTGGCGATCGAGGCCACGTTGAGCGCGCCCGAGGCCGCCACGATCAGGAACACGGCGAACACGTGCGGCAGACCCCAGACGATCTGGTTGTCCATGCCGGTGACGATGTGGCCGTGATGTTCCATATACAGGGCCGAGCCGACGCCGAGTGCGGCCAGGATCGCCAGCACGGCGAACAGCCCCCAGTAGCCCTGGCTCTTGCCTTCGATTTCGCGGAACGCAATCTTCATCGCGCAGTTTTCCTTTTGTCAGATCCCTTGGTAACGCACGCCGGTGTTCAGGTTGAGATCGGCCCGCACCTCGGTGCTGGCGTAGGTCTTCACCGTCTTGGCGATCTCCGATTCCGGGTCGTTCAGGTCGCCGAACAGCATGGCCTTGTGGCCGGCGGCATTGCAGGCCTCGACACAGGCGGTGGTGTTCTCGCCCCGGTCCACCTTCTGGACACAGAAGGTGCAGGACTCGACGCAGCCCTTGCCACGCGGCACTTCCGGGTTCTGGTCGGTCAGGTTTTCATGCACCAGCGAGCGGGCCTTGTAGGGGCAGGCCATCATGCAATAGCGACAGCCGATGCAGATGTGACGGTCGACCAGGACGATGCCGTCGGCACGCCGGAATGAGGCCCCGGTCGGGCAGACGTCGACGCAGGGCGGGTGCTCGCAGTGCTGACAGAGCATCGGCAGGCTGTGGCGGGCACCGGTTTGCAGGTTTTTCAGCTCGACCTTGCGGATCCACTGGGAATCCTGGGGTCCGGTCTTGCCGGACAGGCTGTTCTCGGTGTTGCAGGCGGTGACGCACTCAGTGCAGCCGGTGGCGCACTTGGTGGTGTCGATCAACATGCCCCAGCGTACCTTGGCGCTGACCGGCTGGTCCGCCGGTTTGGCCTGGGCCATGCCATAGAGCAGAACGCCCGGGGCGATGGCGGTGCCGGCCACGGCGGCGCCGGCCGCCAGGAAGGCACGGCGCTCGCCGTTTTCGATCTTGTCTTCAGGACGCACTGGCTGGCTCATGGCTTGGCGCCTCCGTTCTGGGTGTTGGCCATCAAAGGCGAGGTCTTGGCCTCGGCCGCGGCCTCGGTCTTGGCCGGCTTCTTGGCCATCGGCTTGGTGGCATGGCAGTCCCAGCAGTCAAGCTTGACACTGGCATAGGTGTGACAGGCCATGCAAAAGTCTTCCTTGGTCGCGGCGACGCTGCCGGTCTTTTCGCTGGCATGACATTCGACGCAGCCCTTCAGGCTGTGCTTGGTGGTACGGATGCCCCGGTGCATCGTCTCGTCGCGATGATGCTTCAGGAGTTGCATATGGTTGCGGCGCATGAAGTCGGTGTCTTCCACGCAGCGCTCGCCCTTGCCACGCTCCAGCTTCGGCTTGTCGACCCCCGCTGCCGCCTGGAACGACGGGGCGGCCAAAACGGCCGCCGCGCCGATCAGGGCGGCGAATCGGAGCCAGCTGCCCAGCTTGGACGCTAAGTCCAGTCTCGCCATGCCAGTCATGCTCCTATCAGTCACCCATGCCCATCACGATATAGCCGGTCGGGCAGACATCGGCACAGATGTGGCAGCCGATGCACTTGGTGTAGTCGGTCGCCACGTAACGGCCGGTGGTCGGGTTCTCCTTCTTGGGCACCTTGTACACGGCGGTCTGCGGGCAGTAGATGACGCAGTTGTCGCACTCGAAGCACAGGCCGCAGGACATGCAGCGCTTGGCTTCGGCAATCGTCTCCTGCTCGGACAGCTGGCCCAGACGGTCCTGGAAGTTGCCCAGGGCGCTTTCCTTGTCCAGGTGGATCACCTGACGCTTGTTGCGCGGGGTGTGCGCGAAGTGGCCCAGGAACAGCTCGGTCGAGGGGATGATGTAGCGACTCGAACGGTCCTCGAAGTTGTGCAGCACGTCCTTCCACTGCGAGGTGCCCCACTCCTGGCCATGGTGCTCGTTGTACTCGTGACCGGTCTCGACCCAGCGCCGCACCATATCCCAGTGCGCGACATCGACCTTCGGACGCTTGTCCATGTCTTCGCCCTTGAGGTAGCCGTCGATGCCGTCGGCGCAGATGCGGGCATGGCCGATCGCGGTGGTCAGCAGATGCGGCCGGATGACGTCGCCCGCGACGAACACGTTCTGCTTGCCGGGGAAGCGGTAGAGCTTGTCGGTCTTGATCAGGCCGTTGTTGTTGTTGTAGCTCTCCAGGCCGGTGAAGTCGACGGCCTGGCCGATGGCGGAGACGATCAGGGAGGCCTCGATGTCGCGCTCGGTGCCCTCCTTGATCTTCATGTCCTTGCCGACCATCTCGAACTCGGCCACGCGCAGGGCGGTGGCACGGCCATCCTTGCCCTTGATCACGGCCACCGGGGTGACGCCACCGATGATTTCGATGCCTTCGGACTGGGCCTGTTCGACCTCGTGCTTGTTGGCGGCCATCTTGTCGATGGTGGCACGCGAGATCAGCACCACCTCGACGCCCTGGCGCGCGGCGATGCTGGCGACATCGTGAGCGACATGGCCGGCCAGCACGTTCTCCGGCAGGTCCTTCTCGGAGATGTTGGTCACCTTGCCCAGACGGCGGGCGACGGTGGCCACGTCGATCGAGGTGTCACCACCACCGACCACCACCACCTTGTCGCCCACGGATTGCAGCCGGCCTTCGTTGAAGGCGCGCAGGAAGGACATCGCGGTCACGCAGTTGGGGGCATCGGCACCTTCCACCGGCAGGGCGCGGCCGGCCTGGGCACCCAGGCCCATGATCACGGCGTCATATTCCTTCTCGATCTGCTCCATCGGGATGTCCTTGCCGACGCGGCAGTTCATCCGGGTCTCGACGCCCAGGTCGAGGATGCGCTGAATCTCGCCGTCCAGCACCTCGCGCGGGGTACGGAAGCCGGGAATGCCATAGCGCATCATGCCGCCGAGTTCGGCGTGGTCGTCGAAGATGGTGACGCTGTGGCCCTTCAGGCGCAGCTGATAGGCGGCCGCCAGGCCGGCCGGGCCGCCGCCGATGACGGCGACCTTTTTGCCGGTTTCCTTCTCGGGTTTCTTGAACGCCAGCTTGTGCTCGAGCGCCCAGTTGCCCAGGAAGTGCTCAACCGAGTTGATGCCGACGTTCTCTTCCACCTGGTTGCGGTTGCAGCCGGATTCGCACGGAGCGGGGCAGACCCGGCCCATCACGGCGGGGAAGGGGTTGGCTTCGGTCAGGCGGCGCCAGGCGAATTCCTGCCAGCTCATGGTCGGCTTGCCATCGGCGCCCAGCGGGGCCTTTTCGATGCCGCGCACGATGTTCAGGTAGGAACGGATGTCCTCGCCGGCCGGGCAGGAGCCCTGGCAGGGCGGGGTGGACAGCATGTACTCGGGGCACTTGTGGGTCCAGCCGGCCTGGAAAATGATTTCCTGCCGGTCGTGGTAGTCGGCCTGGGTCTCGCCATCCTTGTAACGGCGCCAGGTCTTGCCTTCAGTCTTCTTTACGTCTTTGGAAGTGACCGACATCTTCGCTCTCCTATCGTTAAATCTCGCGGTATGCCCGCATTAATCCAATTTGATGGCCGCGCTGACGAGCTGGTGCACGCCACCGACCATGCTGCGATCGAAACCGTAATACGGCAGTACCTTGGTGAACTGCGCCTTGCAGATGGCGCAGATGGTGGCCATGAAGTTGACATTCTCTTCCTGGACCACGTTGTTCAGGGCATTCATCCGGGGGTAGGCACCCTTGACCCGCAATTCGATCAGGTCATCGGTCAGCACGCCGCCACCGCCACCGCAGCAGAAGGTGGCCTCGCCGATGGTCTCGGCCGCCATGTCGTGGAAGTTGTTGGCCACGGCCTTGATGATGTTGCGCGGGATGGTGAACTGGCCGCCCGGCTCGTCACCCATGCGCGAGGCGCGCGCCACGTTGCAGGAATCGTGGTAGGTGATGATCTTGTCGTCGTTGGCCGAGGGATCGAGCTTGAGCCGGCCCTGCTGGATCAGGTCCCAGGTGTATTCGCAGATGTGCATCGGCTGCGGATAACGGTGATCCAGCTGCTGTTGCAGTTCGATCGAGAACGGGTCCTTGCCGTCGAAGCCGATGCCGGTGAGCGTGTTCCAGAAGCTGTAGGCCACGCGCCAGGCATGGCCGCACTCACCGACGATGATGCGCTTGACGCCCAGCTCCAGGGCGGCATCGCGGATGCGCAGGGCAACCTTGCGCATGGTCTCGTAGTTGCCGTTGAACAGGCCAAAGTTGCCGGCCTCCGAGGCGTAGGAGGACAGGGTCCAGGAGGCGCCAGCGGCATGGAACACCTTGGCGTAGCCGATCAGCGACTCGACGTGCGGCTCGGAGAAGAAGTCGGCCGACGGGGTGACCAGCAGGATCTCGGCGCCCTTGACATCCATCGGCAGCTTGACCGGGACGCCGGTGTCAGCCTCGATGTCCTCCTCCAGGCCGGCCAGGGTGTCTTCCAGGGCCGGGCCGGGCAGGCCCAGGTTGTTGCCGATCTTCTGGACCTTGGTCAGGATCTCGTTCGAATACTTCTGGCCCATGCCGGCGTAGTTGAGGATCTCGCGTCCCGCCATGGTGATTTCGGCGGTGTCGATGCCGTAGGGGCAGAACACCGAGCAGCGGCGGCACTCGGAGCACTGATGGTAATAGCTGTACCAGTCTTCCAGGGTCTCCTTGGTCAGCTCCTCGGCGCCGACCAGCCAGGGCGCGATCTTGCCGGGCAGGGTGAAGTAGCGGCGGTAGACCTTGCGCATCAGTTCCTGACGCGCGACCGGCATGTTCTTGGGATCGGCCGAGCCCAGGTAGTAGTGGCACTTGTCGGTGCAGGCGCCGCAGTGCACGCAGGCGTCCATGAACACGCGCAGGCTGCGGTATTTCTTGAGCAGATCGCCCATCTTGAAGAGGGCGCGTTCTTTCCAGTCCTCGCCCAGTTCCCAGGGATAGCCGAGAAATTCCTGGGTCGGCTGGGGCGACACGAAGGACTTGACGTGCGACATCGAGCCTTCCCGGATCTTGGGAATCTCGATCTGTTCTTTGAACTGGGGAACTTCGAACTCTGGGGCAGCCACTTTCGCTCCTTAAACTCTGTCTCAGTCCGCGGAATCAACCATTCTTGCGCTCAAGCTCGATCGCCCAGTTCGCGACATGGCGGTGTTCGCGCGGGTTGTCGGCCTGGTTGCGGGTCGGGCTGAAGAAAATGCCCGGCGCATGCAGCAGCTTGCTGATCGGGAAGATGATCATCAGCAGCGCCACCAGGGCCAGGTGCACCAGGAGTATGGTGTCGGTGGGCAGCGGCTGGAAATCGAAGGTCATCAGGCCCAGCATGAAGGCCTTGAGCGCGACGATGTCGGTATGCACGACGAAGGTCATCATCATGCCGGACAGGCCAATGCCGACCAGCAGCGCCAGGATCAGGTGATCGGACGGGGTCGAGATATAGCGTACCCGGTCGACCAGGAAGCGCCGGGCCCACAGGCCGAGCAGGCCGGCAACCATGGCGAAGCTGGCGTATTTGCCGAAAGGCTGGACGATGTCGACCCAGAACCAGACCGGTTCCTGGAAGTAACGGATGTGGCGCAGCAGCACCAGCAGCAGGCCGAAGTGGAACAGCCAGCCGAACACCCAGGTCCACTTGTTGGACTTGAACAGGCTTTCGAACAGCACCACCTCGCGCGCCATGCGATAGGCCACGCCGGCGTTGGTGGTCGGGGCCGGGGTGGTCGGGATCTTGAGCGGCGCCGGGGTGCGGCTGTACTCGTAGATGCGATAGGCCACACCGGCGATCAGGATCAGGGTGGCGACGTAGAACAGGCCAATATAAAAAACGGTCAGAGAACTCATGCCTTCCTCTTACCAACAGTCGAGAGTGGAGAGTTGAGAGCCGATGCACCGCCCATGTCCGCGCGGCATAAGCTCTCGACTCTCGACTCTCGGCTATAACAGCCGAGATGACCTGCCCGGGGCGAACCCCGGGCTCGGACGCTTTAGATGCAGCCGGTCGGCTTGGGCAGGCCGGCGATCTTGCAGGCCTGCTTGGCGGGACCGTAGGGGAACAGCTCGTACAGGTACTTGTTGTTGCCCTTGTCCGGACCCAGCTTCTTGGCGATGGCCTTGGTCAGCACGCGGATGGCCGGAGCGATCTGGTACTCGTTGTAGTACTCGCGCAGGAAGTTGACGACTTCCCAGTGGCTGTCGGTCATCTCGACCTTTTCTTCCTTGGCCAGGTAGGCGGCGACTTCTTCGTTCCAGTCGGCCAGGTTGGTCAGGTAGCCTTCCTCATCCACTTCGATGTCTTTGCCGGCGATATTTACGGTGGGCATGTGCAAACTCCTTAAATGAAATTACAACCAGGACTGGCAGTTTTTGTGTTCAGCAACCAGGTCGACAAACCCGCTGTAGTCCACAAGATTGACACCTTCCATGACACGCCCGGCCACGCCGCGCGCTTCCATGTCAGGGGCAAGGGCGTAAATCTTCAGGTTGGCCATGGCCGCCTGAACTTTCGCCGAAGCCGCAGTGCCTTTCGTCGCGGCATAGACCGCATCCTCGATCAGCAGCACGGCAGAACCTTTGGTCGCCAGACGCAGGCAGCTGTCTACCGCATTCCGCTCCAAAGGCGATTTGTTGACGATATGTAGCATCTTCGTCTCTCCTTAGAAGCTGATGACGACGTCCTGCTCGGCCATCAGGTTGGCCATCGCAGCCGAGTCCACAACCTGCACGTCGACCAGGAGATCCTCCTCGGTCAGGCCGCGCGCTTCCAGCGACTCTTTTTCAACGTAGAGCTTCTCGATGTCGTAGCCCTCGAGGGCACGGTAGGTCGGGGAGAAGTTCTTCTGGTCGATACCTTTGGTGTGCTGCCCCTTGACGATCTGGTACACACCGTCGTCAACGAAGGCCAGGCTCACGTCCTGATCAAAGGCCGCCGAGATCAGCACGACCTCGAGCGCTTCCAGGGCATAGATGGTGCCATAGGGCGCCTTGCGGTTCAGGAACATGAATTTCTTGACCACACCTTCGGTTTCGTCATCCATATCGATCCCGCCAGTCACGTCACTCACAGTACAACTCCTTAATCACCGAACGTCACGAGGCGGTCGTATTGGATGCCCGCTTCCACCAACTGGCCGAGGCCAGAGATGCGAAAACCGGGGGCCAGCACCTCGTCCTTGATACCGCGGCGCAGGCCGGCGGCAACGCAAACAACCAGATCGACCTTGTGCTCTTCAGCCAGCTTGGACCAGCGGTTGACGATATGACGGTCGTCCTGCGGCGGCTCGGTCAGGCGGGTCGAGTTGTACACGCCGTCGTGGTAGAAGAACACGCGCGGTACCTGATGCCCCTTTTCAATGGCCGCTTTGGCGAATTGATAGGCCGAATCCGTCGCCTGATGGTTGTACGGCCCTTCGTTAACCAAAATACCGAATTTCATTTAACTATATCCCTAACTCCAATTATCCGAATGTAATCAAGCGCCCCGGGCGGTAAGGCCCAGGGCAGCCCGATCAGAAGCGGATGTGGGCAGACGCGTTCAGGCTGGCGCGCGAACCACGCCAGTTGTCAATGTGGTACTTGGTGAACGGCAGACCGGTCTTCTCGAAGAAGGCGGGCCAGCCAATCCGGTCGATCCAGTCGTTCATGCGCTCCCACGGACGGCCATCGGCCTTGTAGGTCGCCAGGATCTTCTTGACCACTTCGGCCACCTCGGGCCAACGCGGGGCGTTATTGGGCAGACCGGACGCAACCAGCTTGTGGAAGGTCGGACGGGAACGGGCGTTGGAGTTCTTGCCACCCACCCAGATCGCGATCTTGGAGTGCTCCGGATCGTTGATCTGCATCGGCGGGCAGGGCGGGAAGCAGGCACCGCAGCAGATGCACTTCTTCTCGTCCACTTCCAGCGAGGGCTTGCCGTTCACCAGGGCCGGACGGATCGCGGCGACCGGGCAGCGCGCCACGACGGACGGGCGCTCGCAGACGTTGGCGACCAGATCGTGGTTGATCTTGGGCGGCTTGGTGTGCTGCACGATGATGGCGATGTCGGCCTGGCCGCCGCAGTTGATCTCGCAGCAGGAGGTGGACAGCTTGACCCGGTTGGGCATCTCGCACTTGACGAAGTCGTCGTACAGTTCGTCCATCAGGGCCTTGACCACGCCGGAGGCGTCGGTGCCCGGGATGTCGCAGTGCAGCCAGCCCTGGGTGTGGGCGATCATGGACACCGAGTTGGCGGTGCCGCCGACCGGGAAGCCGTTTTCGGTCAGGGCCTTGATCAGCGGCTCGACCTTCTTCTCGTCAGACACCATGTACTCGATGTTGGAACGGGCGGTGAAGCGGACATAACCGTCGCCGTACTGGTCGGCGATATCGGCCAGCTTGCGCACGGTGTAGTGGTCCATCTGACGCTGGGTGCCGGCCTTCACGGTCCAGATCTGGTCGCCGTTCTCGGCGCGGTGGTAGAGGACACCCGGCTTCGGATGGCTGTGGTACACCCACTTGCCATAGTTCTTTTTCATCAGCGGGTGCATGTACGGCATCGGATCCGGCGCGCCGGATTCGATGGTCTCATGGGTTCTTTCGGCCATGCTTCTCTCCAACTTAGTAAGATCGGAAAATCTTCAATTGCCAGGCGGACCGATGCGAAGGCATCGGTCCTCGGGTTTGCTAGCTCAGGCGGCGGCCCGCTTGCGCTCGAACCACTTCTCGGCTTCCTCGTCCCAGCCGTCGGTACGGACGTAGGGGTTGGTACGCGGATGCACGATCATGCTCGGGTCGATCGGGATGTCCAGGCCTTCCAGGAAGTTGACCAGGCCGATCCGCTCGATCATCTCGCCGGTGCGCTCGTGCTCGAGGGCGTTCTCGGCGAAGAAGTCGAGGATGTTGCGGGCCAGGTCGTTCAGCTTCTCGAAGTCCTCGTCGGATTCGAGCTTCATGAACGGGATCACCACGGTACCCATGGTGGCGCCGATCTTCAGCACGCCCTTGCCGCCGACCAGGATGGTGACGCCCTTGTCCTTACCGGGCAGCAGGGCGCCGGGCATGACGTTCAGGCAGTGCATGCAGCGCACGCAGTTGTGGTTGTCGATCTCGATGCAGTTGGCATCGGACACGGCGACCTTGGTGATGCCTTCGCCAGCCGGCTTGCCGTCATTCTTGGTCAGCTGGATGGCCTTGGTCGGGCAGTGGTTGATGACCATGTTCATCAGGTCTTCCAGGCTGTGCGCAGCCATCCACTCGCGGGCCAG
>DDKN01000099.1 GCA_002339725.1 Thiobacillus sp. UBA2597 | reverse complement strand
CCAGATACAGCCTGTTGAGATCGGTGATTTCCAGTTCACCACGCGGGGAGGGCTTAAGAGCTTTGACCAAGTCAACCACTTGGGCATCGTAAAAATATAGGCCGGTAACTGCGTAGTTTGATTTGGGCAGGTTGGGCTTTTCTTCCAGCGATAGGACCTTGCCTTGCGCATCAAACTCCGCCACGCCGTAACGCTCCGGATCATGCACGTGGTAGGCAAACACGCTTGCACCATCGGTCCGCGCCATGGCGCTGGCCAGCAACTGATGAAAATCGTGGCCGTAAAAAATATTGTCACCCAACACCAGTGCGGATGGTTGATTGCCGATGAATTCCTCACCAATCAGGAAGGCTTGCGCCAAGCCATCCGGACTGGGTTGTACAGCGTATTGCAGGTTCAGCCCCCACTGGCCGCCATTGCCCAATAGTTGCTTGAACAGCGGCGTGTCCTGAGGGGTGCTGATGATAAGAATGTCGCGAATTCCCGCCAGCATAAGCGTGCTGAGGGGATAGTAGATCATGGGCTTATCAAAGACCGGGAGCAGTTGTTTACTGATAGCCAGTGTGGCGGGGTACAGACGGGTGCCGGAGCCACCGACGAGGATGATGCCTTTACGAGTCATGCGGCCACCTCTTCACCGTAGTGCTGACTGACCCACTGCCGGTAGTAGCCGCTCTGCACATTGGCCACCCATGCAGGATTATCCAAGTACCACTGCACGGTCTTGCGAATGCCGGTCTCGAAGGTTTCGGCCGGGCGCCAGCCCAGTTCGCGTTCGATCTTGCGCGCATCGATGGCGTAGCGCCGGTCGTGGCCGGGGCGGTCGGGCACGTGGGTGATCTGGTCGCGGAAGGAGCGGCCATCAGCGCGGGGGCGCAGTTCGTCGAGCAAGGCGCAGACGGTGCGCACGATCTCGAGGTTGGGCTTTTCGTTCCAGCCGCCAATGTTGTACGTTTCACCCAGTTGGCCGGCTTCCAGAACACGGCGGATGGCGCTGCAGTGGTCCCGCACATAGAGCCAGTCGCGCACCTGCAGGCCATCGCCGTATACCGGCAGGGGCTTGCCGGCCAGGGCGTTGACGATCATGAGCGGGATGAGTTTTTCCGGGAAGTGGTACGGCCCGTAGTTGTTGCTGCAGTTGGTGGTGAGCACCGGCAGGCCGTAGGTGTGGTGCCAGGCGCGCACCAGGTGGTCAGACGCGGCTTTGCTGGCACTGTAGGGGCTGTTGGGCTCGTACGGGTTCGTCTCTGCAAACGGTGGATCGTCCTTGGAGAGGGTACCGTAAACCTCGTCGGTGCTGACGTGCAGGAGGCGGAAGACCGTTTTGTCAGCCTCAGGCAAGGCGGACCAGTAGGCGCGCACGGCTTCGAGCAGACGGAAGGTGCCGACGATGTTGGTCTGGATGAAGTCTTCCGGCCTGTGGATGGAGCGGTCCACGTGGCTTTCGGCGGCGAAGTGCAGCACGGCGCGGGGGCGGTGCTCGGCCAGCAGGCGGTCCACCAGCGCGCGGTCGCCCAGGTCGCCCTGCACGAAGATGTGGCGAGCATCGCCTTGCAGGCTGGCGAGGTTTTCCAGGTTGCCGGCATAGGTGAGCTTGTCGAGGTTGACGATGGGCTCGTCCGATTGGGCCAGCCAGTCGAGCACGAAGTTGCTGCCAATGAAGCCGGCGCCGCCGGTGACCAGAATCATTTTATTGAACTCCCGTAGTTATTTGGCACCGCGTTGCACTTCGTGGTTGAATCCGCGAAGCGTTTTACCACGCCCTGGAAGAGGCTTTCTTTTCCGGTCAGACAGAGAAACTGTTTTGGAAAGCCAGCGCGCGAAAGCGGCCAAAGCCTGGTGCCGGAACCGCCACAAAGAATCACTGGCCTTGCTTGAATCATGGTCGAACTCGAAAAAATTTCGCATTGGCTTGATGGCGACCAGCCACCCAGCCCCAAGCGCTGGTCAATTGGCAGTGTAGCCTCGATACCAATTCACCCACCGCCCAATGCCAGTAGTTAGTTCAGTCTTCGGCTCAAACCCCACCTCCCGCCGCAGGTCCTCGACATCCGCATAAGTCGCCACCACATCGCCGTTCTGCATCGGCAGAAAATTCTTCTTCGCCTCGATGCCAAGAGCCTGCTCAATGGTGCCGATGAAGTCCATCAGCTCGACCGGTGTGTGGTTGCCGATGTTGTAGACGCGGTAGGGTGCGTAGCTGGAGCCGGGGTCCGGGGCATCCTTGTCGAAGGCGGGGTTCGGCGTCGCGATCTTGTCCAGCACCCGCACCGTGCCCTCGGCGATGTCGTCGATGTAGGTGAAATCGCGCTGCATCTTGCCGTGGTTGAAGACGTCGATGGGCCTGCCTTCGAGGATGGCCGAGGTGAACAACCAGGGTGACATGTCCGGCCGGCCCCAGGGGCCGTAGACAGTGAAATAGCGCAGGCCGGTGGTCGGCAGGCCATAAAGGTGGCTGTAGGCATGCGCCATCAGCTCATTGGCCTTCTTGCTCGCGGCATAGAGGCTCACCGGATGATCGACGTTGTCGTGCACCGAGAACGGCATGTGGGTGTTGGCGCCATAGACGCTCGAACTGCTGGCATAGACCAGATGCTCCACCCCATTGTGCCGGCAACCTTCCAGGATGTTGCCGAAGCCGACCAGATTGGTCTGGATGTAGGCGTACGGGTTTTTCAGCGAATAACGCACGCCCGGCTGGGCGGCAAGATTGACCACGCGCTGTGGCCGCTCCTGAGCAAACAGGTCTTCCACGGCCATGTGCTCGGAGATATCGAGGCGGTGGAACCTGAAGCCGGAAAAAGGCTTGAGCTGTTCCAGACGGGCCAGCTTGAGCCGGGGATCGTAGTAGTCGTTGAGGTTGTCGACGCCGATCACCTCATCGCCGCGTTCGAGCAGCCGCTTGGCGACATGCATGCCGATAAAACCGGCGCAGCCTGTGATCAATACTTTCATAACTCGTCGCGCCGGTTTCAGTGAAGGCCGGCTTGCGCCTTGCGCAAGTTAAGCGGGTCGTGCGAGCGGCCGCAACAAAGCCCTGCCGTCCCGGTAATCAGTACTTTCATTTTTTCTCTTGGCAGGGATTGATTAGGATTTCGCGCGCCTGGCTGCAGCGGCCATTCGAACCGCGCCGCCCAGGCCAGCGTCAAATCGAAGCGGTGCAAACAGGGGAATTGATATGGCCCCAAAAAACCGCTCGCCCACGCTACCGCCATGCCGTTTCACGATCGGCAAGCGCGGTCCAGGAGATTGAGACCCGAACAATTGAAGGCAACCATACCGGGCGGGGGGATTTTGCCACAAGAAGCCCGGCGGCGGGCAAGACTTTCAAAACCCCGGCAGGCGTGTTGGAATGAAGGCGGCTCAGGCGAGCTTGCGCAGCGCCGCCGGGCCCAGCCCCAGTCGCACCGGCTTGCTGAGCAGTTCGATCAGCACCATCACCCGGTTTTCGCCTTCGGTCATTTGATAGATGGCCTCCAAGCCGGCGAATGGGCCTTGGATGACCTGCACCCGTTCACCCGGCACGAACAGGGGCTGCGGCTTGTTGCTGCCTTCGCGCGCCCGAATCTGTTCGACCAGGCGCGCATCGAGCCGGGCCGGCTCGGTGCCGAAGGTGACCAGGCGGCTCACCCCCCGGGTGGAGCGGATCGGGCCCCAGCCCTTGCCTGATAGCCCATCGTCCAGCCGGATGAACAAATAGCGGGGAAACAGCGGCTCCTCGACCACGGCCAACGCGCCCTGACGCAGTTTCTCAACCGTGATGAACGGCAGATAGCACTCGTAGCCCTGCTGCGCCAGGTTCTGCAGGGCGCAGCGTTCCTGCCGTGGCTTGGTGTGCACCAGGTACCAGTGCATGGCAACCCCTGTATTGTCCTTATTGAATTAAATGTATCTTACCCCGCATTCCGGCAGGTGCCAAAGGCCGGCTCTTGGCCCGGTCAAACGCCGCCGGCCACGCTAGAATCGCGCCATGCGCCGCTTTTACTCCCTCGCCTGGCTGTTTGCCCTGCCGCTCGCCTTTCTCTACCTGCTCTGGCGCAGCCGGCGCCAGCCGGAATACCGGCGCCATTGGGGCGAACGCCTGGGTTTTCTGAGCATGCCGGACAGCAGGCCGGTGATCTGGGTCCACGCCGTCTCGGTGGGCGAGACCCGGGCGGCCGAGCCCCTGATCCGGGCCTTGCAGGCGCGGCATCCGGACCACGCCATCCTGCTCACCCACATGACGCCGACCGGGCGCGCGACCGGCCGGGCCCTGTTCGGCGACAGCGTGGTGCAGGCCTATCTGCCCTACGACCTGCCTCGGCTCGTCCGCCGCTTTCTCGACCGGGCCCGCCCCCGGCTGGGCCTGATCATGGAGACCGAGGTCTGGCCCAACCTGTTCGCCGCCTGCCGGCAGCGCGGCATTCCGGTCTTCCTGATCAATGCCCGGCTGTCGGAACAGTCGGCCCAGGGTTATGCCCGGCTGCGGCCGCTGGTGCAGCCGGCGCTGGCGGGGCTGGCTGGCATCGCCGCCCAGAGCGAGGCTGATGCCAGGCGTCTTGAGCAGCTCGTCGGGCCATTCGCCCCTCACCCCTGCCCTCTCCCCAAGGGGGAGAGGGAGAGCCAAGGCCGCACCTGCCACAGCGCGTCGTCAAACGCCTCCCCCATTCATGGGGGAGGTTGGGAGGGGGAGCTTTCCCTCGTCGTCACCGGCAACCTGAAGTTCGATGTCGCCCCGCCCGCCGACACCGCAGAACGGGCGGCTGAGTTGCGCCGGCTGTTCGGCCAACGCTTCGTCGTCCTGGCCGCCAGCACGCGCGACGGCGAGGAGGCCCTGCTGCTGGACGCCCTGCTGCCGCTCGAGCTGCCCGGGCTGCTGCTGGTGATTGTGCCGCGCCATCCCCAACGCTTCGACGAAGTCGCCCGCCTGATCGGCGCGCGCGGCCTCGGCTGCCCGCGCCGCAGCCGGGGCCAGGCCGCGACCGGCGCAGACCGGGTCTACCTGGGCGACAGCATGGGTGAGATGGCGGCCTACTGCTCTGCCTGCGACCTGGTCATCGTCGGCGGCAGCCTGCTGCCCTTCGGCGGCCAGAACCTGATCGAGGCCGCCGCCGCCGGCAAGCCGGTGTTGATCGGGCCGCACACCTGGAACTTCGAGCAGGCAAGCCGGGATGCGATCGCCGCCGGCGCCGCGCGCGAAGTCAAGGATGCCCAGGCGCTGGCCGAAGCCGTGCGGGAGCTCTACCAGAACGCCGAACAGCGGCAGCAAATGGGCCAGGCCGGCCGCCGGTTCGCCGAGGCGCACCGGGGTGCAACCGAGCGCATCCTGCGGCTGATCGAGCCCTGCCTGGCGGAAAAGACAGCCTAGGGGCCAGAGCCGTCCGCCCAGGCTTGGCGGCCGCGGTCGAAAGGCTGCTTACTTTGCCCCGGCCCGATCCAACGCGCTTTGCACGGCCCTGGCGTAATCCGTGAAGTCGGTGAGGCGATGCTTGCAGATCGCGTGCACGATCGCCCAATCGATTGCCTCGTAGTTGTGCACGGCGATATTGCGAAACCCCACCGCCTTTTTCAGCCGGAGCGCCAATTCAGCGCCGATGACGCCGGCCTCGGCCAGGCGGTCGAAGGTCTGCCCCATGGTGTCCGGCGGCGGCACTGTCATGCCGGCGAGAAGGTGGGCACCGATATCGACGGCAAGTTGCACGGCGCGGGTCAGGTTGAGGCTGACAATGTCCTGCACATCGGCATCCGCCGCCAGGACGGCGAGGTCTTGCGGGCATTTGGCTTCGATCCGTGCCAGGCAGCGGCGCAGCGATTCGAGCTTCTGCTCGATCACCCGCCGATCCACGCCCGCCTCCTCTCGGCCAATACGCGGTCGCGGTAGGGCAGAAAGTCCGCCTGCTCGATCAGGTGGCGCGAAATCATGTCGCCGTGCAGGGTATCGCTGCCCAGGAGACGCCGGCCATGCAGCAAGATCTGGCCCAGCAACGGCTCGCCCACCTGCGCCAGATCGACCAGATCGACCGGTCGGCCGAACCGATGTGCCAATGCCTCGATCAGCGCCATTTTCGCCTCGGGCGCGAGCGGTCGCTCAGCCAGCACAGCCAGGTCGAGATCGCTATCCGCCCGCGCCCGCCCGCTTGCCAGCGAACCGAACAGATAGGCCAGCCGAACGGCTGGATACCGCGCCAACACCTGGCGCAACTGCGCGTCGATTGGAGGCTCGGGCTGTGCTGCTGTCATATCAGTCCTTCAGCAGGCCGTCGATGACCTGCACATCCGCCTCGGCCAGGCTGCCGGCCGCGGCCTTGAGCTGCAGGCCGGCGAGCAGGGTCTGGTAGCGCGCCGCGGCCAGTTGGCGCTGGGTGCTGTAGAGCTGCTGCTCGGCATTGAGCACGTCGACCCGGGTGCGCACCCCCACCTCCAGGCCGAGCTTGCTCGAGGCCAGTTGGGCCTGGGTCGAGACCAGGGCCTGCTCCAGGGCCGCGATCTGGGCCCGGCCGGAGACCACGCCCAGATAGGCCTGGCGCGCCTCCAGCGTGGCCTGCCGGCGGGCGTTGTCCAGATCGAAGCGCGCCTTTTCCTGGTTGGCCACCGCCTCCCGCACGCGGGAAGTGGTGGCGCCACCCTGGAAGAGGGGCAGGGAGAGTTCCAGGCCGATGACGGTGGTCTTGGTATCGATGCCGGTCGTCGTGCCCACCGCACCATTGCGGCTGTCGGTATAGCTCGCCGCCAGATCCAGTGTCGGGTAATGGCCGCCGCGTTGCCGGTCGACTTCGCGCCGGGCGATCTCCAAGGCGGTCTGGGCCTGGAGTACCGACAGGCCGTTGGCCTCGGCCTGCTTCACCCAGGCCTCCATGTCTTCGGGGTCGGGGCGCGCGACCTGGGCCTTCGGCGCCAGGCGGGCCAGCCGCGGCGCCGGGGCGTTGAGCAGTTTTTCCAGCGCCCGTCGCCGCACATCCAGATCGTTCTGCGCCTTCAGCTCGCGCGAAAAGGCCAGATCGAAACTGGCCTGGGCGTTGTGGGCGTCGACGATGGTCGCCGTGCCCACCTCGAAACTGCGCCTGGCCTGGGCCAGCTGCTCGGCATAGGCCTCTTTCTCCGAGCGGGCCGCAGTCAGATCGTCCTCTGCCTGCAGCACATCGAAATAGGCCTGGGCCACGCGCAGCACCAGTTGCTGTTCGGCGCTCTTCAATTGCTGCTCGGCCAACAGGGCCTGCAGCTTGCCCTGTTCAAAGGCCTCGAAGTTCTGCCGGCGGAACAGCGGCTGGGTCAGCGCCAGGCTGTAGCTCTGGGTGTCGTAACTGCGGCTGCCGCTCAAACTGGAATCGACCTCGTTCTGCCGGGTACTGGCCGACAGGTTGATGCTGGGCAAGAGGCCGGCCCGGCCCTGCGGCAGCTTCTCCAGGCCGGCCTGGTAGGCCTGCTGCGCCGCGGCGAAGACCGGGTCGTTCGCCCGCGCCATGCGGTAGATCTCGCCCAGGTTGGCCGCCTGGGCGGTCATGCCGATCAGGCCCAGGCCACAGAACATCCAGACACGCAGCATCCGCTTCACCTCAGTACTCAGTAGGTCGGCATGGTGGGATCGGCCTCCTTGGCCCAGGCATCCACCCCGCCGGTCAGATTGATCACCTTGCCAAAACCGCTGTGTTCCAGGAAGCGCGCCACATGGTAGCTGCGCACCCCGTGGTGGCAGATCACCACGATCTCACGCTCCGGGTCCAACTCGTGCAGACGGGCGGGCACACTGGCCATGGGCATCAGCTGCGCGCCCTCGATGTGACACAGGCCATATTCCCAGGGTTCCCGCACGTCCAGCAGCAGCGGCTTTTCCCGTTGCGGATCGTCGAGCCAGGCCTTCAACTCGGCCGGCCGCAGCTGTTTCATCAGAACACGAAGCGCTCGGGCTGGGACGCGTTGCGCAGGGCCTTGATCACCGTCTCGAACAGGACATCGGTGCGCCAGGCCGCCTCGCCGGTGCGGGTGATGAGTCTGGCCTGCATCACCGGGGGCTCGCCCACCACGGCGAACAGGCGGCCGCCGAGCTTGAGCTGGCGCAGCAAGGCGTCCGGCAGCACCGGGGTCGAACCGGTGAGCACGATCACGTCATAGGGCGCGCCGCGCTCCCAGCCCCGGGCGCCGTCGCCCAGTTCCAGGCGGATATTGCTGAAACCATGGGCGGCCAGTTTCTGTTCGGCCGAGGCCTTCAATTCGGGCTCGATCTCGACGCTCACCACCTCGCTTGCCAGACTGGCCAGCAAGGCGGTCAGATAGCCGCTGCCGGTGCCCACCTCCAGCACCCGGTCGCCCGGCTGCACATCCAGGCTCTGCAGGACGCGCGCCTCGATCTTGGGCGGCCACATGGCCTCGCCGTGACCGAGCGGGATCTCGATGTCGGCGAAGGCCAGCGTCTGGTAGGCCTCGGGCACGAAGTCCTCGCGCCTCACCCGGCCCAGCAGGTCGAGGATGTGCTGATCCAGCACCTCCCAGGGACGGATCTGCTGTTCGATCATGTTGTGGCGCGCGCGTTCGAGTTCCATGGTCTGCCTCGTCTGTCGGGGTTGCCGGTTCGGAAGAAATCTTAGCACAGCACCTCAAACCGGCCGCTGGCGCCGCACTATGGCCTTGCGCCCCTCCTCGAGCAGCAGCAGGGCCAGGGCGAAGGGCAGCAGATACCCCCAGACCGCCGGCGCCAGCGGCGCGGCGCCGAACAGGCGATTGCCCAGCGGCGTGTAGGCGATGGCGAGGATCAGGCCCAGCTCCAGCGCCAGACCCAGCCAGATCAGGCGATTGCCCGGCCAGCCCAGGGTGAACACCGATTGCCGCGCATCGCGGCAGAGGAAGACGTTGACCATCTGCATCACGATGATGGCAGCGAGCGTGGCGGTGGTGGCCTGCAGGTAGAGCGGGTCGTTCCAGGCCAGCCGCTCGCCATAATGCCAGCCGCCCTGCTCGAGCACGAAGAAGAAGGCCGCCATCGCCGCCACGGCCTCGAGCAGGCCGAGAAAAAGATAGGCGCGCAGGATCAGTCCAGGGGTCAGCAACCGCTCCCCGCGTTTGCGCGGCGGCTCGCGCATCAGTTCGGGCCGCGGCGGTTCGGCGCCCAGGGCCAGGGCTGGCAGCATGTCGGTGCCCAGGTCCACCGCCAGGATCTGGATCACCGTGAGCGGCAAAGGGATCTTGAACAGCACGAAGGCGAGGTAGGGCACGATCTCCGGGATGTTGGAGGTCAGGATGTAGGTCAGGAACTTGCGCAGGTTCTGGTAGACCGCGCGCCCCTCCTCGATGGCGGCGACGATGGTGGCGAAATGGTCGTCCAGGAGCACCAGGTCGGCCGCCTCGCGCGCCACATCGGTGCCGCTCCGTCCCATGGCCACGCCGATGTCGGCCGCGCGCAGGGCGGGCGCGTCGTTCACGCCGTCGCCGGTCACTGCCACGATATGGCCCTTGGCCTGCAGGGCCTGCACCAGCGTGAGTTTCTGGTCGGCCGAGAGCCGGGCGAAGATCGCCTCCGGCGCATCCAGGGCCAGCTGCAGCTGGGTGGGCGAGAGCCGGCGCAGGGCCTCGCCGGTCAACACCAGCGGATGCTCGAGCTCGACCAGGCCGATCTGGCGCGCCACCGCCAGGGCGGTGCGCGGATGATCCCCGGTCACCATGAACACGCGGATGCCCGCCGCCCTGCAGGTGGCGATGGCCTCGGGCACGTCGGGGCGCGGCGGGTCGGCCAGGCCGACCAGGGCCACCAGGGTCAAATCCGATTCCCAGGCCGATTTGGCCTCGCCCGGGGCCGCCGCGCGCCAGGCCAGGGCCAATACCCGCAGCCCCTGGCGGGCCAGCCCGGCCTCCGCCGTGAGCCAGCGCTCACGTTCCGCTTCGGTCAGGGCCACGCTGCCGGCCTCGGTCTGCACCCGGCTGCAGAGGGGCAGCAGGGCCTCCAGCGCGCCCTTGGTATACAGCCGCGGCCCCTGCGGTGTCGCATGCAAGGTGCTCATGCGTTTGCGCTCGGCCTCGAACGGCAACTCGTCCAGCCGCTCGAAGGCAGGCTGACCAGGGGCCAACCGTTCGGCCAGGGCCACCAGGGCCTGTTCCATCGGGTCGCCCTGAAAGCGTGCCTCGCCCTCCAGCCAGGTCAGGCTGTGGCAGTGGCGCGCCACTTCCAGCGCCACGGCGTGGTCGCTGCGCAGACGCGGCGCCAGTTCTTCCGGGCTCGCCTCCTGCCCGGCCAGATACAGGCGTGCCACCTGCATGCGGTTCTGGGTCAGGGTGCCGGTCTTGTCGGACAGGATCACCGTCGCCCCGCCCAGGGTCTCCACCGCCGGCAGATGCCGCACCAGCGCCCGGCGCCGGGCCATGCGCCGGGCCGCCATGGCAAGCGAGAGGGTCACTGTGGGCAGCAGGCCCTCGGGCACGTTGGCGACCATGATGCCGATGGCGAAGATGAAGCTGGCCCAGAACGGCTGGCCGATGGCCTGGCCGATGCCGAAGAAGCCGAGCCCGAGCAGCAGCGCCAGCAGGCCGACGATGCGCGACAGCCGGGCGATCTCCCGGTGCAGCGGCGAGCGCGTCGCGCCGGCCCGCTGCGACAGCCGGGCGATCTGGCCGAACTCGGTGTGGCGTCCGGTGGCGAAAGCCACCGCCACGGCCTCGCCCGCCAGCACGGCGGTGCCGGCCAGGAGCACGTTCCTCGCCTCCAGCAGCCGCTCGGTCGCCGAGGGCTCTGCGCTGCGGCCCTGGGGCAGCGACTCGCCGGTCACCGCCGCCACGTTCACCCGCAGGCCATAGGCCTCGATCACCCGGCAGTCGGCCGGCACGTCGTCCCCCTCTTTCAGCAGCACGATGTCGCCCGGCACCACCTGGTGCGCCGGCAGGCGTTGCCGGGCCCCGTCGCGCAGCACGGTCACTTCGCGTGGCAGGAGCGCCTCGAGCGAGGTGAGCACCCGCTCTGCCCGGTATTCCTGCCAGAAGGAGAAACTGCCGTTGATCCCGATCACGCCCAGGATGGCCCAGCCCAGGGTGGCCATGCCCTGGCCCGGCTCGCGCCATTCCGAGAGGAAGGCGAGCGCTGCCGCCAGCCAGAGGATGAGGGCGAACAGATGGCTGAATTCCCGAAACAGCAGCCGATACCAGGGCGGCCGCGCCATGCGCTCCACCCGGTTCTCGCCGTATTCGCGCAGGCGGGCGGCCGCCTCGGCCGCGCTCAGCCCCGCGCGCCGGCTGCGCAGGCTGGCCAGGGCTTCTTCGGCGCTGAGTTGGTGGATTTTCATGACAAGCCGGGAATGCTGGCAGCAGGGTCTTTTGCTTCACGATAGCCCAACGGCCGGCTCCGAATCGGTGTATCCTTGGCTCATCAAATCAATCTGTTCGCTGATCTGTTCGCTAGGGGTCTCCGGCCAGCCCTCACCCCTGCCCCCTCCCGCCTGCGGGCGAGGGGGACGCAGAGCGCCTTCGGCGCGTGGGCAAGACGGAGTGAGACACACCCTTTGAACCTGACCCGGGTCATGCCGGCGTAGGGAAGCGATGTCCCAGGGCTTCGCACCTCCGCCGTTTGAGAGAGTAGGAGCCGCACCATGAACGCCAACCCGCAATTCCTCGCCGCCACCGCCCACGTCGACGAGGCCGCCATCCAGCCCCTGCCCAATTCGCGCAAGGTCTACGTCGCGGGCAGCCGGCCGGACATCCGCGTGCCCATGCGCGAAATCAGCCAGGCCGACACGCCCACCGCCTTCGGCGGCGAGAATAATCCGCCGATCTTCGTCTACGACACCTCCGGCCCCTACACCGATCCGAACGTGAAGATCGACATCCGCCAGGGCCTGCCGGCGCTGCGCGCGAAGTGGATCGAGGAACGGGACGACACCGAGCTGCTTTCGGGCCTCAGCTCCGAATACGGCCGCGCCCGCGCGGCCGACCCCAAGCTGGCCGAGCTGCGCTTCAACCTCAAGCGCCAGCCGCGCCGCGCCAAGGCCGGCAGGAACGTGACCCAGATGCATTACGCGCGCCAGGGCATCATCACCCCGGAGATGGAGTTCGTCGCCATCCGCGAGAACCTGCGCCGTCAGGAGTATCTGGAGAGCCTGCGCGCGAGCGGGCCGCAGGGCGAGAAGCTGGCCAAGCTGCTCACCCGCCAGCACCCGGGCCAGGCCTTCGGCGCCAACATCCCCGAAGAGATCACCCCCGAGTTTGTGAGGAGCGAAGTGGCGCGCGGCCGCGCCATCATCCCGGCCAACATCAACCACCCGGAGACCGAGCCGATGATCATCGGCCGCAACTTCCTGGTGAAGATCAACGCCAACATCGGCAACTCGGCCCTGGGCTCTTCCATCGCCGAGGAAGTGGACAAGATGACCTGGGCCATCCGCTGGGGCGGCGACACGGTGATGGACCTGTCCACCGGCAAGAACATCCACGAGACGCGCGAGTGGATCATCCGCAACTCGCCCGTGCCCATCGGCACCGTGCCCATCTACCAGGCCCTCGAGAAGGTGGACGGCAAGGCGGAGGAACTGACCTGGGAGATCTTCCGCGACACCCTGATCGAACAGGCCGAGCAGGGCGTGGACTATTTCACCATCCACGCCGGCGTCTTGCTGCGCTACGTACCGATGACCGCCAACCGCATGACCGGCATCGTCTCCAGAGGCGGCTCGATCATGGCCAAGTGGTGTCTCGCGCATCACAAGGAGAGCTTCCTCTACACCCACTTCGAGGAGATCTGCGAGATCATGAAGGCCTACGACGTGGCCTTCTCGCTGGGCGATGGCTTGCGCCCGGGCAGCATCTACGACGCCAACGACGAGGCCCAACTGGGTGAGCTCAAGACCCTGGGCGAACTGACCCAGATCGCCTGGAAACACGACGTGCAGGTGATGATCGAAGGCCCCGGCCACGTGCCCATGCAGCTGATCAAGGAGAACATGGACAAGCAGCTGGAATGGTGCGACGAGGCGCCGTTCTACACCTTGGGGCCCTTGACCACCGACATCGCCCCCGGCTACGACCACATCACCTCCGGCATCGGCGCCGCCATGATCGGCTGGTACGGCACCGCCATGCTCTGCTATGTGACGCCCAAGGAGCACCTGGGCCTGCCCAACAAGAACGACGTCAAGGAAGGCATCATCACCTACAAGCTGGCCGCCCATGCGGCGGACCTGGCCAAGGGCCACCCCGGCGCCCAGATCCGCGACAATGCGCTGTCCAAGGCGCGCTTCGAATTCCGCTGGGAGGATCAGTTCAACCTCGGCCTCGACCCGGACAAGGCACGCGAATTCCACGACGAGACCCTGCCCAAGGAGAGCGCCAAGGTCGCCCACTTCTGCTCCATGTGCGGGCCGCACTTCTGCTCGATGAAGATCACCCAGGACGTACGCGACTTCGCCGCCCGCCAGGGCATCTCCGAGCAGGAGGCCTTGGAGCGCGGCATGGAGGTCAAGGCGGTGGAGTTCGTCAAACAGGGCGCCGAGGTCTACCACAAGGTCTGACCTGACGGCCTGCCGCCGCCGCGTTAAGATACGCGGCGATGACGCCCCCTGACGGTCCACCCCCCTCGACCCTCACGCCCAAACCGAACTGGCTGGACCGGCTCAAGCGCCGGCAGACGGCCTATCGCGACGTCTGGCTCGGCCGCCTCATCCTCTTCGCCGGCGCCGTCGGCATCGGTCTTTTGGCCGTGCTGTTCGCCTGGCTCACCGAATGGTGCGTCGAGCTCCTGCGCGATCTGAACAGTGAATATCCCGGCTGGGTCTTCGTTTCCGCCCCGCTCGGCGGTGCCCTCATCGTCTGGCTCACCCTGCGCTTCTTTCCCGGTGCCGAAGGCAGCGGCATCCCCCAGGTCATGGCCGAGATGGCCCGGCACGGCAGCCACAGCCGTCTGGCCCGGCCGCTGCTCTCGCTGCGCATCGTCTTCGGCAAGATCACGCTCGGCGCCGGCGCCATCTTCGCTGGCTTCTCCACCGGCCGCGAAGGCCCCATGGTCCAGATCGGCGCCGCGCTCATGCACGCCATCGGCGATTATCTGCCCAAGCGGCTGCAGGTCAGCCGCCAGCACCTGCTCGCCGCCGGCGGCGCCGCCGGTATCGCGGCCGCCTTCAACACCCCCCTGGCCGGCATCCTGTTCGCCATCGAGGAACTCTCGCGCGGCCTGGAATGGCGCATGAGCGGGCTGATCATCACCGCCATCGTCATCGCCGGCATCGTGGCCCAGGCCTATTTCGGCACCTACACCTATTTCGGCTGGCTCAACACCAGCGGCCTGGACACCTCGGCGCACCCCATGCCCTTGCTGCTCGCCGCCGCCCTGCTCTGCGGCGTCGCCGGCGGCCTGTTCGCCCGCCTCGCCATCCTCACCGCCAGCGGCCTGCCGGGCCGGCTGGGCGATTGGCGCCGGCAGCACCCGGTCTGGTTCGCCGCCGGCTGCGGCCTGGCGGTCGCCGGCATCGGCTGGCTCTCGGGCGACCTGACCTATGGCACCGGTTACGGCGAGGCCAAGCACATGCTGATGGACATCGACAATGAAGAGCCGATGCCCTGGCACTTCGGCCTGGACAAGTTCGCTGCCACCCTGATCTCCTTCGCCAGCGGCGTGCCCGGCGGCATCTTCGCGCCCTCGCTCTCGATCGGCGCCGGCCTGGGCCAGAATCTGCACTTCCTGGCCGAGGCGGAAGACATGACGGCGGTGACCAGCGCCCTGTGCATGGCCGGCTTCCTGGCCGCCGTCACCCAGGCCCCGATCACCGCCTTCGTCATCGTCATGGAGATGATCGACGGCTATGCCCTGGTCATGCACCTGATGATCGTCTCCCTGCTCGCCTCGGTGGTCTCGCGCGCCATCAGCCCGCCGCTCTACCGCAGCCTGGCGGCGATCTACCTGCGCCAGGGCGGCAGCGCGGCCGAGCCGGCGCATAAAGCGGAAACCGGAAAATGAGCGTCATCAACTGCCGCCCCGGCTGCGCCGCCTGCTGCATCGCGCCCTCGATCACCTCCGCCATTCCCGGCATGCCGCAGGGCAAGCCGGCCGGCGTGCCCTGTGTCCAGCTCACGGCGGATCTGCGCTGCGCCCTGTTCGGCCGACCCGAGCGGCCGTCCTTCTGCGCCGGCCTCAAGCCATCAGGCGAGATGTGCGGCAGCGGCCGCGACCAGGCGCTGACCTGGCTCGCCCGGCTCGAACGGGAAACCCAGCCCGAGGCATGCCGCCATGACTGAGCCCCTGCCCTGCGAGCTGATCTCCTGGAGCCGGTTCGCCCAGCTCGCCCGCGCCTTGGCCTACAAGATCGCCGCCGCCGGCTACCGGCCCGATCTCATCATCGCCATCGCCCGCGGCGGCTATGCCCCGGCCCGGGTGCTGGCCGACTACTTCGGCGTGATGAACGTGGCCAGCATCAAGGTGGAGCACTACACCGGACCGCGCAAGATGCAGCAGGCGCGCATCCGCCACCCGCTACCGGCCAATATCGAGGGTCGCCGCGTCTTGATCGTCGACGACGTCTCCGACACCGGCGACACCTTCGAGGTCGCCATCCCCCATATCCGTGAACGCCTGCCCGGCGCCGAGATCCGCAGCGCGGTGCTGCTGCACAAGGCGGCCTGTCCGGTGCTGCCTGACTTCTGGGCGAAAAAGGTGCGGAAGTGGCGCTGGATCATCTACCCTTGGGCGGTGATCGAGGACCTGGGCAATTTCCTGCGCGCCGCGCCGAAACCGATCAGGACCGTCGCCGCCTTCGACCGCCTGCTGCGCACCCGGCATCATCTGCAGGTGCCCCGCCGCATTCTGCAGGATGTGCTCGACCTGACCGGCCAAACCGAACCCCTCACCCCAGCCCTCTCCCCCAAGGGGAGAGGGAGACACCACTCCGCTTAAGGAAAGCCTTTGGACACACTGCTGCTACTCAAGGCCGCCATCCTCGGCATCGTCGAGGGGCTGACCGAATTTTTGCCGATCTCCTCGACCGGCCACCTGATCGTGGTCGGCGATTTGCTCGACTACACCGACGCGCAGAGCAAGGTATTCAAGATCGTGATCCAGCTCGCCGCCATCCTGGCCGTGTGCTGGGATTACCGGGCCAGGATCGGGCGCGTGGTCGGTGGCCTGAAGACCGACCCGGCCCAGCGCCGCTTTGCCGGCCACATCCTGCTCGCCTTCCTGCCGGCGGCGGTGCTCGGCGTCATGTTCCACAGCACCATCAAGGCCTATCTGTTCAACCCGCTGACCGTGGCTGGCGCCCTGATCGTCGGCGGCCTGGCCATCCTCTACATCGAGAAGCGGCTCTACCAGCCGCGCTATCAGAGCGTGGACGATCTACCTTGGCAGACCGCGCTCAAGGTCGGTTTCGCCCAGGCCCTGGCCATGTTCCCCGGCGTCTCCCGCGCCGGCGCCACCATCATGGGCGGTGTGGTGTTCGGCCTGTCGCGCAAGGCCGCCACCGAGTTCTCCTTCTTCCTGGCCATCCCGACCATGTTCGCGGCCACCGCCTACGACCTCTACAAGAACTGGGATTTGCTGCGCCTGTCCGACCTGCCGGTGTTCGCCGTCGGCTTCGTCACCGCCTTCATCTCGGCCATGCTGGCGGTGAAGGCCCTCTTGAAATACGTCTCCAACCACAGCTTCGTGGTCTTCGCCTGGTACCGCATCGCCTTCGGCATCCTGGTCTGGGCCAGTGCCTATTTCGGCTGGGTCGAGTGGCACACGGCCTAAGAGCCTATTTCAGTAGGCAACATACCCCGTGTTGAGACCAGGCTCTAAGCCGGCAGTGAAATTCTGAAGCAGCTGCCGCGACCGGGTTCCGACGCCACCTGGATGGTGCCGCCCATTTCGCTTACCACGGCCTGCACGGCATCGAGGCCGATGCCCAGGCCGGCGGCGTGAGTCACCGCCCGGGCGCCGCTGAAACCCGGCTCGAAGATCCGATCGAGCAGGCTGGCCTCGATGCCAGCACCGTCGTCGCAGACTTCGATGCCGAGGCCACGCTCGCTCCAATTCGCCTCGACCCGGATTTGCCCCCAGGCCGGCTTGCCCGCCTGGCGGCGCACCTCGCCCGGCTCGATGCCGTGCACCACGGCATTGCGCACCAGATGATCGAGCGGGGCCGCCAGGACATCGAGCCGGCCGGGCGCGAAATACACGCCATTGTCCTCGATGCACAGATGCACCCGCTTGCGCAGGGCCAGGGCGGTTTGGTCGCAGACGCGATGCAGACGATCGGCCAAGACCTCGAGCGTGGCCTCCCGCCCCGCGCCGGGCTCGACAGCCGCCGCGCACCGATCCTGCGGCATATCCCTCAGCGGCTGCAGCAGCGCCTGGATCTGAGCCAGGTCGGCGCTGAGGTCAATGCTCGCCAGCGCCTGCATCGAATCGTCGACCAATGCCTTGAGCCGCAGCTCCAGTCGGTGCACGGCCTCGCCCAGCGCCAGGGCGCCGGTCATCCGGGCCGTACCCTTCAGGGTGTGCAGGCTGCGTTGCAGGCGGCGCAGGGCATCCAGGTCGGCCAGGCCGGCGCGCAGCAAGGCCAGGCCGGTCTCGATGCGCGGCAGCAATTCCTCCGCCTCGGCCAAAAAGACCGGCAGCAGATCGAGATCGAGTTCTTGCGCAGCGGAAGACTCGGCACGCATCGGCCTGGCTCAAACCTGGATCATCTCGAAGTCTTCCTTGCGCGCCCCGCATTCGGGACACTGCCAGTTGGGCGGCACGTCCTCCCAGCGGGTACCGGGAGGGATGCCTTCCTCCGGCAGGCCCTTGGCCTCGTCGTAGATGAAGCCGCAGACCAGACACATCCACGCCCGATATTCCATGAATCCGCTCCCTCGTGTGCGCACTGCTAGAATAGGCATTCTGCCCCAAGCCCTGCCTTGCCACCAGCCACGATGAGCCCGTTCACGCCCCACGCCGTTCTGACCTTCGCCGGCACCGACCCCACCTGCGGCGCCGGCCTGCAGGCCGATGTGCTGACCTTGGCCAGCCTCGGCTGTCATCCGCTGGCGGTGGTGACCGCCATCACCGTGCAGGATTCGGTCGGCGTCGAGGACTATCTGCCGCTCGATCCGGAATGGATCGTCGACCAGGCCCGCAGCGTGCTGGAGGACATCCCGGTCGCCGCCTTCAAGATCGGCATGCTGGGCAGCGTCGAGGCGGTGATGGCCATCGCCGAGGTGGTGTCGGATTATCCCGACGTGCCCCTGGTGCTCGACCCGGTGCTGGCCTCGGGCCGCGGCGACGAGCTGGCGACCGAGACCCTGATCGACGCCATGAAGGACATGCTGCTGCCGCAAACCACGCTGATCACGCCGAACGGCCTGGAGGCCCGGCGCCTGGCCATGGACGAGGGCGTCGACAGCGAGGCGCCGGACCTGGAGGAATGCGCCGAGCGTCTGCTCGACATGGGCTGCGAATACGTTTTGATCACGGGCACCGAGGAACAATCGCCGGCCGTGAGCAACCGGCTCTATGGCGCCGAAGGCCTGATCCAGACCCTGAGCTGGGAGCGCCTGCCCGGCAGCTATCACGGCTCGGGCTGCACCCTGGCCTCGGCCATCGCCG
>DDKN01000081.1 GCA_002339725.1 Thiobacillus sp. UBA2597 | reverse complement strand
TAGGCGTCTTCCCACTTGCGGTCTTCGATGGTCAGCACGCCGTGGCCATTGGAGAAGGACTCGCGCGGTTGGCTGAAGAAGGTCAGGCGATCAAGAAAGTGACTCATGGTTTTCTCCTAAGAATTCCGGTCGGGCTTAAGGGTTCTTGATCTCGGCGCCGCGGCGCAGATAGAACCACCAGTTGAGAATCAGGCAGGCGGCATAGAACAGGGCGAAGCCGTACATGGCGTTCTCAGGGGTTCCGGCCTTTAGCTGGTCGCCGATCACCACCGGTGCGATGAATGAGCCGTAGGCCGCCACCGCCGAGGTCCAGCCCAGCACCGGGCCGGCCTGGGTGCGGTCGAAGATGACGCCGACGGTGCGGAAGGTGGAGCCGTTGCCGATGCCGGAGGCGGCGAAGACGAGGACGAAGGTGATCATGAACTGGGTGAAGTAGATCTCGGGCGTGGCCGAGTGGTAGGCCTGCATCATCAGGTAGCCGGCATAGACCGAGGCACCGACCATGACTGCCGAGATCACCTGGGTGACGATGGAGCCACCCACCTTGTCCGAGATCCAGCCGCCGACGGGGCGAACCAGGGCGCCGACGAAGGGGCCGATCCAGGCATAAGTCAGGGCCGAGGGCGCGTTCGGGTTCTTGACGTGGCTCCAGGTCTGGGTTGCCGCGTCGTAGAGGTGCATGTCGCCGAAGATCACCGTGATCGACAGTGGCACCGCAGCGGAAAAGCCGATGAAGGAGCCGAAGGTGACCACGTAAAGCGCGGTCAGCGACCAGGTGTGCTTGTTGGAGAAGATGGCGAACTGCTTCTGGATGCCGGCCTTCATCTCGCCGATGGCGAACAGGCGCATGACGAACAGGGTGCCGACCATGATCAAGGGCAATGCCACCCACATGTTGAGCAGACCCAGGCCACCGGCGGCGGGCGGCAGGTAGAGATAAAGGCCGACGCCGGCAGTGGCCGCGGCCAGGCCATAGAGCCAGAGGATCTTGCCGAAGGCGCCCAGGGTGGAGCCGATAGCGGGCGAGATCGGCAGCAGGTTGTTCATGCCGAAGAAACTAAGGAAGGCCAGCGGCACCAGGGCCAGCAGCCAGACCCAGCCGGCGTTCTGGATCCAGGTCGGGGTACCGGCCGGGATCTTGCCCAAAATCCAGCCGGAGTCCTTGATGAGTTCCATCGGCGCACCGGCCAGGCTACCGAAAATACCGGCGGTCATCACCAGCGGAATCAGTATCTGCATGGTGGTGACGCCAAAGTTACCCAACCCGGCGTTCAACCCCAGTGCGGTGCCCTGCAGCCGCTTGGGAAAGAAGGTGCTGATGTTGGACATCGAGCAGGCGAAGTTGCCACCGCCAATGCCGGAGAGCAGGGCCAGCAGCTGGAACACCCATAGCGGCGTGGTCTTGTCCTGCAGGGCGATGCCGGTGCCGATGGCCGGGATCATCAATAACGCCGTGGTCAGGAAGATGCTGTTGCGGCCGCCGGCGATACGGATGAAGAAGGACGAGGGGATGCGCAAGGTCGCGCCCGAGAGCCCTGCGATCGCGGTCAGGCTGAACATGTCTTCCTTAGAGAAGGGGAAACCCAGGTTCAACATCTGCACGGTGATGATGCCCCACATCATCCAGATGGCGAAACCGAGCAACAGGCTGGGGATGGAGATCCACAGGTTGCGGTTGGCGATCCTGCGGCCGGTGCTCTCCCAGAAATGCGGATCCTCGACATCCCAGTGCTGGATGTCGGTGCCGCTGGTGGCTGCCCGCGGTCGGGGGTCGCCGGCGCTCCGGCCCTGCCAGTCCTTGACGTTGCTGCTCATGATCTTGCTCCGTTGCAATGGTTGAGATGGGCGGTTCATTCGAGGGAATCGTTCGCGGCCGGTGGCCGGCGCTTGACCAGGTGGTCGAGCTTGCGCACCTCGGTGGTGTACATCCAGATCAGGGACACCCAAACCACGCCGTACATGAGCATGAAGGCGGAGGAACGGATGCCGGTGAGGTCGACCAGGGCACCGAAGATGACCGGCAACAGGAAACCACCAAGACCGCCGATCAGGCCGACGATGCCGGAGATGACGCCGATGTTGTGTGGGTATTCGTCGGAGATGTACTTGAACACCGAGGCCTTGCCAAAGGCGAAGGCGACGCCAACGGTGAACAGCAGGGCAGTGAACACTTCGGGTGACAGGGCGATGTGGTAGGTGCGCGGCCCGGTCACGGTCTGCACGGTGAAGGCCGTCTGCGGGTAGGACATGAGGAACAGACAGACCCAGGACACCCAGAGTACCCACCAAGTCACCCGATGGGCGCCCCACCTGTCGGCCATCCAGCCACCGACCGCGCGCAGCACGCCGCCCGGCAGAGAGAAGGCCGCTGCCAGCAGAGCGGCCGACTTAAGATCAAAGCCGTACTCGCTGACGTAGTACTTGGTCATCCACAACGCCAAGGCGACATAGCCGCCGAAGACAATGGAGTAGTACTGGCAGTATTTCCACACCGTGGGATCGCGCAGGGCATGGAGCTGCTCGCGCAGGGTGACGTGGCCGCCCACCTTGTGCGCCGGCTCGTCGTAGGTAAACAGCCAGAACAGGATGGCGGTGACCAGCATCATCCCGGCATAGACCTGGGGCACCATCTGCCAGCCGTAGGCGACCACGATGACCGGCGCGACCAGCTTGGTCAGCGCGGCCCCGGAGTTGCCGGCGCCGAAGATACCCATGGCGAAGCCCTGGCGCGCCTTGCTGAACCAGCGCGCGCAATAAGCAATGCCAACCGAGAAGGAGCCGCCGGCGACACCGACAAACAGGCCGGCAACCAGGAACTGCCAGAGCTCGGTGGCATAGGCGAGCAGCCAGATCGGCAGCACGGTCGACAGCATGAGCAGGAAGAAGACGATGCGTCCGCCAAATCGGTCGGTCCACATGCCCAGCGGCAGGCGGATCAGGGAACCGGTAAGCACCGGGGTGGCGGCAAGCAGGCCGAACTCGGTCTCGTTCAGGCCGAGTTCCTGCTTGATGGGAATGCCGATCACGGCGAACATCATCCAGACCGCGAAGCACACCGTGAAGGCGACGGTGCTCATCGCCAGCACGGATATCTGCTTCTGGGTCTGTGTCGTCATGACGTTCGCCTCGGGTAGGAAAACAACGCAAATCGAAATTACCTGGGGCGAGTTTTAGCCAGTGACGACGCGGTTTCCAGAGGGGTGCGGCGACCAACGCCAGACCCGATTACCACCTAAGAGGTATGGTGGTAGCCACCTAAATGGTTGTTATATTGAAAATTGAGAAAACGCCGCACGGCCGGCATGGCCGCTCGGCGCAATGGTGGTATCCCCATCGATTCGCCCGGACCCGTGTCATCGTTGCTACTGGCCCGGGTGCCTGAAAAGGTTTTCGCTTGGCAAGTTCAACTTGGCGACACATCGAACAATCGCTGGTCACCCGGCTGGGCGGGGCCATCGCGGCCATTGCCGTGCTGGCGGTGCTGGGCATGTCGGTCTCGGGCATGGTCGCCCTCTCCACCCAAGGCAGCAGCGAGGCGATCAACCTGGCCGGCAGCCTGCGCATGCAGAGCTGGCGCATGGCCAGCCTCTATCTCGCCCTGGCCGACGGCGATATGGACCGCGGCCGCACACGCCTGCGTGAGGCCATCGTCGATTTCGACACCACCCTGATGTCCAAACCGATCGTCGAGATGCTACCCGGCCCGGGCGAGGTCGACCTGGTCGCCAGCTATCATCGGGTACGTAGCGACTGGCGCCAGCGTATCCGGCCTCATTTCGTTGCCGCCACAATGGCCGATGCCGCCCCACCGAACTCGACACAAATTGCGGCAATGCTTGCCGATGTCGACGCCTTCGTCGCCGACATCAACCATCTGGTCAAGCAGATGGAACGCGCTACCGAATCCAAGATTCTGGTCTTGCAGATGGTGCTCGGCGTCGCTCTGGCGGTGACCGTGCTCGTGATGCTGCTGACCATCCACCTCATCCACACCGGCCTGGTCAAGCCGCTGCATCAACTACTTGGCTTTGCCACCCGAGTCGGCCAAGGCGATCTTTCCGTCCGCACCGAATACATCGGGGGAGACGAGCTCGGCCGCCTGGGCCAGGCGTTCAACCTGATGGCGGAAGATCTGTCCAAACTCTACCAGGACCTGGAGTCGCGGGTGACCCAGAAGACGGCTGAACTCACCCGCAGCAACCGCTCACTCGAGCTGCTCTACCACTCGATCGCCCGCCTGCACGGCGCACCGCCCGGCCGTGAGACCTACATGGCCGTGCTGCGCGATATCGAGACGGTGCTCGGACTCGGTCACGGCATCGTCTGTCTGGGAGAACCAGGTGGGCGCACGGGTTATGCTATCGCCTCGAGCATGGTCTCGGGTGACGCCAGCCCCTGCGACAAGGCCGACTGTGCACTGTGTCACAACACCCGCACGCCGCGGGTGAGCATCATGGACGACGGCCGTCAACTACTTACCCTGCCGCTGTCGGATACCGAACACCAGTATGGGGTGCTGATCATCGACCTGCCCGAAGGCGCGCACCCCGAGGCGTGGCAGGTACAACTCCTGGAGGCGCTGTCGCGCCACATCGGTGTCGCCATCGGTGCCGAGCAGCGGGTGGAGCAAAGCCGCCGGCTCGCCCTGCTGGAAGAACGAGCGGTGATCGCCCGTGAGCTGCACGACTCGCTGGCCCAATCGCTCGCCTACATGAAGATCCAGGTCAGCCTGCTGCAGGCGGCGCTGAATGACCCGCAACAAAATGGCGCGGCGACGCAGCTGCTGGCCGAACTGCGCACCGGCCTGTCCGGCGCCTATCGCCAGCTGCGCGAGCTGTTGTCGACCTTCCGGCTGAAAATGGAGGACGGCGACCTGCACAGTGTGCTCGCCCATACCGTGGCGGAATTCGCCCGCCGCGGCGGCATCGAAATCGAGCTCGACACCAGCCGGCTCGACTGCACGCTGTCGCCGAATGAGGAGATCCATGTCCTCCACGTCATCCGCGAGGCTCTGTCAAACGTGCTCAATCACGCCCATGCCAGCCGGGCCAAGGTCAGCCTGCAGCGCCGGCCGGACGGCTGGCTGGAGGCAGTGATCGAAGATGACGGTGTCGGCATTCACAAGACGGCCGATGTCCATCATTATGGTATGACCATCATGGAAGAGCGCGCCCGTACCCTGCAAGGCGAAATCCGCTACGAGGAACGCCCTGGCGGCGGTACCCGGGTTGTGCTCAGTTTTCCCCTTGCCGGCCCGCGCCAGCGCACCATCAGGATCGCCAGCCAATGAATGCCTCCGCCCCCCAGCGCCTGCTGATCATCGACGACCACCCCCTGTTCCGAAAAGGCGTGCTGCAACTGATCAAGCCGGCGACCGAGTTCAACGTGATCGGTGAAGCCTCGGATGGCCGCGAGGGCTGTCGCCTGGCCAAGGAACTGCGGCCGGATCTGATCCTGCTCGACCTCAACATGAAGGATATGAACGGCATCGAGGTACTCAAGGCGATCAAGGCCACCGACAGCGAGGCGCGGGTGGTCATGCTCACCGTCTCCGACGAGGCGACCGACCTGATCGCCGCCCTGCGGGCCGGGGCCGATGGCTATCTGCTCAAGGAGATGGAGCCGGAGGAACTGGTCGCCAAACTCAAGGATGCTGCTGCCGGTCGCCTGCCACTGACCGAGCGCCTGACCAGCCTGCTCGCCCATGCCATGCGCGAGAGTAGCCGACCGAAGGACCTGGATGAGTCCGGCCTGACCGACCAGGAGCGCCGCATCCTCGACCTCATCGCCGAAGGCAAGAGCAACAAACTGATCGCCCGGGAGCTCGATATCGCCGAAGGGACGGTCAAGGTCCATGTCAAACACCTGCTGAAAAAGCTCAACCTGCGCTCGCGGGTCGAGGCGGCGGTGTGGGCAATCGAGAGAAAACGGGGACGTTAATCGACTGTGCAACCGCCCGGTGACGTGGCATTCGAGATTTCCAGACGATTCCGCCCAGCTGCCTTCGCCACATACAGCGCGGCATCGGCCCGGCCGATCAGCGTCTCGATGCGCGCGCCCTTGCCCGGCACACACGCGGCCAGGCCGACACTCACCGTGATCACACCATGGTTCGAGCCGGGATGCGGGATCGCCAGCGCCTGCACTTGGCTGCGCACGGTTTCGGCGATATGCCGGGCGCCGTTCACATCGGTGTTGCCGAGCAGGACGATGAACTCCTCGCCGCCGTAGCGGGCCACCAGATCCCCGGCGCGGCCGATCTCGCGGCCGAGCACTTCGGCCACCCGGGTCAGACAGGCATCGCCGGCCTGATGGCCGAGATGGTCGTTGTATTGCTTGAAGTAATCGATGTCGATCAGCAGGATCGCCACCCACTCGTGCCGGCGCTGGGCCTGACGCCAGAGCCGGCCGGAAAAATCGTCGAAATGGCGCCGGTTGGCCAGGTTGGTCAGGCTGTCGTGCGTCGAGAGGAAAGCCAGCTCCTCGTTGGCCGCCAGCACCTTCGCCTTCTCCTGGCGCAGCTCGGCCAGCGCCTGTTCCAGCTGGTCGATCATGGTCTGGCGCTCGGTGACATCGCGGATCAGGGCAACGAACAACTGCTTGCCGCCCACCGTCGTTTCGGTCAGGGAGACCTCGACCGGAAAGGTCGCCCCGTCCTTGCGCACCCCCTGGCCCATCACCACCCGCCTGAACAGCACTTTACGATGTTGCGCGACATGCTCCTGGACATAGCCGGCATGCCGCGCCCGGTCATGGCCGCCGATCAGGCCCGTGATGTCCCGGCCGATCAGTTCGGACTCGCTATAACCATACATGGCGCACAGCGCGGGGTTCACGCCGACGATACGGCCCCGCGCGTCGGACACGCACAGGCCATCGTGCATGGCATCGAGCACCGCCGCCAGATACTCCTCGCGCTCAGTCAGCTGCCGCAGGGCCACGACATGCTCGGTCACGTCGAACAACGATAAGAGCAGGCCATCGACCCGGCCCTCCGCGTTCTGGATCGGCAGCAGGTCGACATCCCAGTAGGTCGTGCCGCGCTCGGGCTGGTCGGGATGCACGAACGGCTTGGCGTCGGCCCGATAAGCCCGGCCGGTCTCCACCACCTGACGGAAGAGGCGCTCGTTCTCGGGGTCGGGATAGAGAGCGAAGTGATTCAGGCCAATGTATTCGTTGGCCGGCCTTTTGCCTGCCGCGGCATAGGCCTCGTTGACGAAGACGAAATTGAACTGACGATCGAGATAGGCCATGAGCTGATGGCTGTTGTTGAACAGGCTGCCGAACAGGGCGTTCTTGTCGGCCAGGGCACGGTTGGCGACATCGAGCCGCTGGGTCAGGGCGGTGAGCTTCCTGATATTGGTCTGCTGGTCGTAACGGACGGCCATCGCCTCGATCAGGCCCTGCTGAAAACCGGAAACGCTGCGCGTGGTCAACAGCAGATAAAGCAACAGGGACAAGCCGATGACCATGCCTGCGCCACCGTCCTGCCACAGCCAGTATCCCGCCAAGGGCAGCAGCAGCGGCCAACTGAAGGCGATATGCGACGCGCGGTGGTGACCGAAGGCCGCCATGCTGCCGCCGCTCAGGCCGATCGTGACCACGCTTGCGACGATCTGATCGGTCTGATCCAGATAGGGCGTGAA
>DDKN01000086.1 GCA_002339725.1 Thiobacillus sp. UBA2597 | reverse complement strand
TGCCGATATATTCATACATTGATATCCGAATGCCCGCCTTGCGTGGAGACAAGCCATGCCGCTCAATCAGACAATCCGGGACATCATGGTCCCGCTCGCGGAATACCCCCACCTGCATGACAACGCCACCCTGAAAGACGCCTTTCTCGTCCTGCGCGAGGCCTTTACGACGGGCAAGCGTTACCGCCATATCCTGGTGCTCAACAAGCAGGGACAACTGATCGGCATCCTGGGCATGCGCGACATCCTGCGCGGGCTGTTCCCCGATTACCTGCGCACCAAGGAACGCTCGCGTCACGAAGGGCCCATCCCCGACTTCCCGGCCTTGACCCTGATCTGGGCCGAAACCTGCCAGAGCCAATGCCCCGCCGCAGCGGAACATCCGGTCAGGGATTTCATGAGCCCCATCCCGGGTCAGGTCCACAGCGACGACCCGATCACCAAGGCCGCCTATCTGCTGGTGATCCACGACACCAGCATGCTGCCCGTGGTCGAGGGCGAGCGTCTGATCGGCGTGGTGCGCATGATCGACGTGTTCAACGAGGCCTCCAAGGTGGTGCTCCATGACTGACGACCATACCCCACAACCTGTCACCCTGGCCGCCGAACGGCTGCCGATCGATCCCAGGAAGACGGCGATCCTGCTGTTCGGCCTGGCCGTGTTCCTCGCCATCTATTTCTCGCCGCCCTGGGCCGTGGCGGTCGACCCCGCGGGCAAGGAGTTCGTCCTCTCGCACGAGGGCAAGGCGGCCATCGGCCTGTTCCTAATGGCCGGCATCTGGTGGGTGTTCGAGGTCATCCCCATCGGCGTCACTGCCCTGGCCATCGGTGTGTTCCAGGCCATGTTCTTCATCCGCCCGGCCAAGGAGGCCTTCCACGACTTCATGGACCCGTCGGTGATGTTCATCTTCGGCTCCATCGTCATCGGCCTGGCCTTCACCAAGTCCGGCCTGACCAAGCGCATCGCCTACAAGATGCTGGCCGTGGTCGGCGAGCGCACCGACCGCATCCTGCTCGGCGCCATGGTGGTGACCGCGGGGCTGGCCCATTTGATGGCCCACACCGCCGTGGCGGCCACCATGTTCCCGATCCTGCTCGCCATCTACGCCCTCTACGGCGAGGGCGACAAGCCGACCAACTTCGGCAAGGCCCTGTTCATCGGCATGGCCTACGCCGCGGGTGCCGGCAGCATCATCACCTTTCTCGGCGCCGCCCGGGGGCCGGCCGCCGCGGCCATGTACGAAGGCTTCACCGGCCACCACATCACCTTCTTCCAGCTCACCGAGTACATGTTCCTCATCGGCTGGGGCATGGTGTTCATCATCTGGTTCTATCTCAAGACCGTGTACAAGCCGGAGAAGGCCAGCATCCCAGGCCTGCGCGAGACCGTGGCCAAGCTGTCCAAGGCCATCGGCCCGATGACCCTGAAGGAGAAACTGGTCATCCTCATCGTCGCCGCCCTGGTCATCGTCATGTCGACCAAATCCTTCATCCCGCTCCTGGCGCCGATCGACCGTGCCGCGGTGATCCTCACCACCACCCTGCTCTTCTTCATTTTCGGGGTGCTTACGGTGAAGGACCTGGAGGAAATCCCCTGGAACATCGTGCTGCTCTTCTCCGGCGCCATGTCCATCGGCTTCTGCCTGTGGAATACCGGGGCCGCCGAATGGATGGCGGTGAACTGGCTCGGCCTGTTGATCGACGCCCACTGGTGGGTGTTCGTCATGGGCATTGCCGCCTTTGTGCTGATCATGACCAACTTCATCATGAACGTCGCGGCCATCGCCATCGCCCTGCCGGTGGCGCTGGTCATCGCCAAGTATCTGGGCGTGGCGCCCGAGGTGATCGTCTATTCCGCCCTGGTCACCGCCGGCATGCCCTTCCTGCTGTTGATCGGCGCCGCGCCCAATGCCATCGCCTACGACTCCAAGCAGTTCACCACCGGCGAGTTCTTCAAACATGGCATCCCCATGAGTATCCTCCTGCTTCTCGTGCTGGGCCTGGCCATGGTGACGATCTGGCCCTGGCTTGGCATGCCGATCCTGGTTTCTCCACAATAAGGATTTCCCATGCCCTGCACCATTTTGCTCCCCGTCGACGGTTCCGAGGGCTCGGCCCGCGCCGCGCGCCATGTCGCCAACATCGCCAAGCTGGTGCCGGAATTGACGGTGCATCTGGTCAACGTCCAGCCACGGGGCGATGACTGGATGACCCGACGTGCCTTCAAACCCGAGGAACTGGCCAGAATGGAACAGGAATGGGCCGAGGCCGCGCTGGAACCGGCGCGTGCCATCCTCCAGGCGGCGGGAATCAAGGTCAGCGAACACATGGTGCAGGGGGAGCCCGCCCCGAGCATCGCCCGGCTGGCCAGCGAACTCGGCTGCGATCAGATCGTCATGGGCACCCGGGGCCAGTCCGCCCTGGGCGGCCTGCTCATGGGCTCGGTTGCCACCAAGGTGCTGCACCTGGCCGAGGTGCCGGTCACCCTGGTCAAGTAAACGACACAACAGCGCAAAAAAGAGACCCGCCATGACATCCCCCCGGATCTGGGCCATCGCTGCCCTGTTGTTCCCCTGTACCGCCCGGGCCGCCGAGGGGCCGGCCGTATTCGGCATCCCGGTCGACTTCATCCTGTTCGCCGCCACCCTGCTCGGCGTCGCCCTGTTCCACCACCACACCCTGCGTGTGGCGTTGACCGGCCTTGTCGTGATCTCGCTCTACAAGATCGCTTTCACCGGCTTCAACGAAGGCAGCGGGGTGACGGGCTGGCTCGCCCACATGCAGCACGAGTGGGTGGTGCTGAGCAATCTGCTTGGCCTGCTCCTTGGCTTCGCCCTGCTCGCCCGCCACTTCGAGGACAGCGGCGTGCCCCACGTGCTGCCGCGCTTCCTGCCGGGCGACTGGAAGGGTGCCTTCGTCCTGCTCGCCATGGTATTCGTGATGTCGGCCTTTCTCGACAACATCGCGGCGGCGCTGATCGGCGGCACCGTCGCCGCCCATGTCTTTCGGCGCCGGGTGCACATCGGCTATCTCGCCGCCATCGTTGCCGCCTCCAATGCCGGCGGCTCCGGCTCGGTGGTGGGCGACACCACCACGACCATGATGTGGATCGACGGTGTGTCGCCACTCGACGTGATCGGCGCCTATGCCGCCGCCATCCCCGCCCTGCTCGTGTTCGGCCTGATCGCGGCACGCCAGCAGCAGGCCTATCAACCGATCCAGAAAGGCGCCGACGCCGGCGCCACGGTCGATTGGGCCCGGGTCGGCATCGTGCTCTGGATCCTGGTCGCCGCCATCGCCACCAACGTCACCATCAACACGCTGTTCCCCGAAATCTCCGACGCCTTCCCCTTTCTCGGCGTCGCGGTCTGGCTTGCCATCCTGCTCGCCGTGCCCTGGCGAAAACCCGAGTGGAGCCTGTTGCCCGATGCCTTCAAGGGCAGCGTTTTCCTGCTCTCGCTGGTGGTCTGCGCCTCGATGATGCCCGTGGAGAAGCTGCCGGATGCCTCCTGGCAGACGGCCTTCGGCCTGGGCTTTGTCTCATCCGTATTCGACAACATCCCGCTCACCGCCCTGGCGCTGACCCAGGGCGGCTATGACTGGGGCGTGCTCGCCTTCACCGTCGGCTTCGGCGGCTCGATGATCTGGTTCGGCTCCTCGGCCGGGGTGGCCCTGTCCAATCTGTTCCCCGAGGCCAAATCGGTCGGTGCCTGGCTCAAGGCCGGCTGGCACGTGGCGCTGGGCTATGTGATCGGCTTTTTCATCATGCTGGCACTGTTCGGTTGGCACCCCCACGCCGCATACAAGGCCGGCCCGACTGCCCCGCCCGCCGCAGTGAGCGCTCCGGCGCACTGACGCGCGCGGAGCGCCGCCAGTTCAGGCGCCGAGCGCGAAGGTGTAGACCAGGCCGGCCGCCGCGCAGGCTCCCAGCACCCGCAGGATGTCCTGCTTGTAGTGCCAGAGGGCGACGAAGGCCGCCAGTGCAAGGGCGGCGGAAAACCACTCGAAGCCCCCGGCGAAGGGGGCGATCTCGCTCGCCCTCGGCCAGAACACATGCCAGGCGAAGAACACCGCCAGGTTGAAGACGACCCCGACCACGGCCGCGGTAATGCCGGTGAGCGGGGCGACGAACTTGATCTCGCCGTGGGTCGCCTCGACCAGAGGGGCGCCGGCCAGGATGAACAGATAACTGGGCAGGAAGGTGAAGAAGGTGGCCACGACGGCGCCGGCGACGCCGGCCCAGAACAGGGCATCCGGCCCGAACAGGGCCTGGCTCCAGGCGCCGACGAAACCGACGAAGGCCACCACCATGATCAGCGGCCCGGGCGTGGTCTCGCCCAGGGCCAGGCCGTCGATCATCTGCGGGCCGGTCAGCCAGCCGTAGTGCTCGACCCCGCCCTGATAGACATAGGGCAATACGGCATAGGCACCGCCGAAGGTGACCAGGGCCGCCTTGGTGAAAAATTCGCCCATGTCGCGCAGGGTGCCGGCCGGCAGCAGGACCAGCACCAGCCCCCAGAGGGCGACGAACAGCACGATCAGCGTGGCCAGCCGGCCCATGCGGAACTTCACATGCGCCGGGGGCGGCGTGTCGTCGTCGATCAGGGCCGGCCCGTAATCCTTGTCGGATGCGCCATGGCCGCCACCCGCCTTGAACCGGGCCGGATCGATGCGGCCGCCGACATAGCCCGCGATGCCGGCCGCCAGCACGATATAGGGAAATGGCACATCGAAGGCGAAGATGGCCAGAAAGGAGGCCGCGGCGAAGGCCCAGAGCACGCGGTTCTTCAACGCCCGCGCGCCGATGCGCCAGGCGGCGAACAGGACGATCGCCACCACCGCCGGCTTGATCCCGGCGAACACGCCCTGGACGAATTGCACGTCGCCGAAGGCGAGGTAGATCCAGGTCAGACCGATCAGGATGAACAGGGAAGGCAGCAGGAACAGAGTGCCGGCGACGATACCGCCCCAGGTCCGGTGCAGCAGCCAGCCGATGTAGATCGCCAACTGCTGGGCCTCCGGCCCCGGCAGCAGCATGCAATAGTTCAAGGCATGCAGGAAGCGGTGCTCGGAGATCCAGCGCCGCTTCTCGACCAATTCCTGGTGCATCAGGGAAATCTGGCCGGCCGGGCCGCCGAAGCTGATGAAGCCGAGCTTGAGCCAATAGCGGAAGGCCTCCCAGAAACCGGGATGGGCCGGACGTTGCTGCGGCGTGTCGTTCATGATGCTGACTCTCCTCTCTCGAAACTGGCGTATAGATAGTCGAAGGTGCGCTCCGCGGCCGCGAGCAGGCCATCGTCGTCGTCGATGGCGTCACGCATGCCGGCCAGCACCGCCGCCACGCCGGCCGCCTCGGGTACCGGCGGACCGCCGACATCGAGGTAATGCACCAGACTGGCGAGCCGGGCGAGCGCAGGATCGGCCTCCAGCCCAAAACTGGCCAGCAGCGTTTCAAAGGTGACGCCCTGGCCGACATGGGCAAAGCTGGCGCCGTCAAAGTCGAAGCCCACGGCCTTCTTCGGGCAATCGGCCGGCCGCTTCAACCAGAGGAAACGCGCCTTGGGATCGATAAAGCGCCGGATCAGCCAGGCCGAGGCCAGACGGTCGACCCAGGGCCGCGCCCGCGTGGCCCAGATGCGCCCTTGATAAGCTGCGGCATCCAGGCGCTTGATCTTTCCGGCACGTGCCGCCGGCTCATCAGGCATGGCCCGGCGCTCCAGATCGGCCAAAGCGGCCGCTGCCGCGGCTTGTGCCGCCCCGGGAAAAAAATCCAGGGCGGCCAGTCGCTCGAACTCGCGGCGCAGCCGGACAAGCTGACGCAGGTCGGGCCCTGCGCTGTGCGCTTCCTTGACTGCCCGCATGAAGCCGGCATAGTCCTCGCCCCGATCGAACAAGGCGCGCAAGCGCGCCTCTTGCGCCGCATCATGCGCCTCGAAGACCAGCCGCTCGGTCGTGCCGCCACGCGCCTGCAGCTCCCGGCTCAAGTCGTCGAAGCCGGCCGCCGCAGACTCCGGCAACAGCCAGACGCCGTCGCGCAACATGGCCGCCCCCCGGCCTTTGAGGGTGCGCCACAAACGCATGCGCAGGGCCGCATGACCGGAGGGGAGGCTTGCGATCAGGGCATGCCAGCGCGTCAGATTCATGTAACGAATACTACATTGTTTGTAGCAATCGTTACTAATATTTTCTGAGCACCGGTCGCCAACGCGCCAAGTGCCCAGGGCTGGCCTTCCGGACCGGGCAAGGCTACAGTTGCTTTATTGGAAGGAGATGGCTGTGAATCAACCCACCCCGGAAGAGATCGCCGAGATCAATGCCCGTATCCTGGCCCTGGAAACCGAGCACCGGGACATGGACAAGGCGATCGAACACCTGACCCAGACCGGCTACCCGGACGAGCTGGGGCTCAAGCGCCTGAAGAAGCGCAAGCTCCACATCAAGGACGAGATCGCCCGGCTCAAGATGACGCTGATGCCGGACATGCCGGCCTGAATCGCCGACTGCGCGGCCTGTGACCTATTCGCCGTCCCCGTAGGGATAGCGTGCGTGGCCATAGCGGATGGCCAGGACGGCGATGGCCAGGAGCAGGATTGCGCCGGCAATGCCCATCATCTCCCACTGGTCGAGGTTCTTGATATCGAGCACCAGGAAACGCGCCAGGGCGACGATGGCGATGTAGAGCGGGAAACGCACCGGCAGCTTGCCGGAGCGGTAATACAGCCCGACCATGGCCAGGATTTCCAGATAGAGGAACATGAGCAGCAGATCGGCCAGGGTGACGGTGCCGGCATCGATCATGACGTTCACCTCGGCGATGCCCGCGATCACCGTGGCGACCATGATCACGGCCAGGCCGGCATGCTCGATGACGCTCAGGATCGACAGGGCGATCTGGGAGGCCTTGTTCTGTTTCATGATGTCCTTACGCTGACACGGTTCAGCGCTCGGGCGCCTGGGCGGCACCCTGCGCGGCCAGGCGCGCCTGCGTCTCCTGGAACAGCAATTCATCCGTGGTGAGGCGCAGGCGCCGGGCCAGCATCAAGGCCATGTTCTGGTAGAGCTTCATGGTCAGGTTGGGCAGGCGTTCCAGGGCGTTGCGGCCGAAACACAAGGTCACCGAGGGCATCAGGGCGCGGATGCTGGCCGTGCGCCGCACGTGTTCGAGCAGGGCGATCTCGCCGAATATCTCGCCTTCGCCCACCACAGCCAGGCGGATCTCGTTGCCGTAAGGATCGGTGCGGTAGACCGCGAACTTGCCGGTCACCACGACATACATGGTGTCGCCCGAGGCGCCCTCCCTGAACACCTCGGCCCCGCTGTCGAACACGGCCATTTCCGAGGCCCCGACCAGGTGGGTCAACTCCTCCTGGCTCAGGCCATGGAACAGGCCGCCGATCAGCGGGGCGCTCTTGGAGAATTGTTCGAGGAAGAGGGCGGTTTTGTTCACGATGCAACCCCGACGTCGATGATCCTATTGGACACGGCACCGGTCGATTATGTAACGCGCCGACCGGCGTCCACCCCGTAACTTCATACCACTGTCGCACGGCCGAGCCAAACCGGATCCCCGTCCCGGCCGCGCCATGCAGTGCAGCCGGCCTGCCCGGTCGGGACTATTCCTCGCTGTGGGCCACGGGTTTGCCGGCACTGATGCGGTCCATCACGGCGAACAGCACGCCGGAAATCACGAAGGTCATGTGAATACCCACCTTCCAGGCGAGCTGTTCGTTGGTCAGGTTCTCGACATGCATGAAGGCCTTGAGCAGCTCGATACCGGAGATGGCGACGATGGAACCGATGAGCTTCATCTTCAGCTCGGCAAAGCCGACATGCCCCATCCAGCCGGGCCAGTCCTCATGCTGATCGGCATCGAAACGGGAAACGAAGTTTTCGTAGCCGGCGAAGACGATGATGATGAGCAGGTTGGCCACCATCACCACATCGACCAGGGTGAGCACACCGATGATGATGTCGCCGCCCTCGCCGGTGAATACCAGGGGCACGAAATGGATGAATTCCTTGACGAACTTCACCAAAAGCAGGGCCAATGCCATGACCAGGCCGATATAAAACGGCACCAGCAGCCAGCGGCTGGCGAAGAGCAGGCGTTCGATGCGGGATTCCACGTGTTTCATGCGACGTCTTCCTTGGATTGGGCCGGCAGGTCGCGCCGGGGCGGGCGACCGTCCAGGCGCGATCATAACAGCAAGCACGCCCAAGGCAACGCCGGCGCAGGCCGGGTCAACCTGCCTGCTGCCGGGGCCGCCCGGGCCGATTCAGGCGCGTCAGGGATTGCAATAATCGCAGGCCCCGGGGTCGGCCGCCCTGTCCGCCGCGACAGCGCGCCGCTCGCGCTGCCCACACTTCAGGCAGCCGTAAACTTCTGCCTGGACCTCCCGGGTGGCTGCCCCGCAATCGGCACAGGGCAGGCCCGGCACCCGCTCGAGCAAGCCATAGCCCGGCGTGCCGCAAACCGGGCAGCAGGATCTCAGCTTCATCAGCAGGTCCTCGGTCGCCCGCGCGATGTTGGCCATGCGCGTCGGATTGGCATGGGCCCGCATGTCGCTTTCCAAAAACACCAGGCCGTTGGGCGCCTGCTCACGCGCCCGGGCGAAAGCCGATTCGAATGCAACCCAGTCACGGATGTCTTTTGTGATGCGCGCATCGTCCATGCCCTGCGGGCGCAGCAGCAGATGATGCCCGGGAAAACCGATCTGGCGGGCAAAGGCCGCGGCATCGGCCCAGTCCGCCACCAGGCGATGGGAGAAATTGGTGCTGCCTTGCGCCAGGCCGACGATTTCCAGATCGCGCTCGTCATCGATGAATAGCACGCATTCCACATGCCACGCGAACAGGCCGGTGCAGGGATCGGGCCCAAAGGCGCCCTCGCTGGCCAGTCCCTGCGCCAGGCCCGACAGCTCCATGCCGATGCGCGCCTTGCGCCGGGCGGCATCGAGCTGGCTGCCCGGGCGCGGGATCTCGCGGCTGAAGGTGCCGAGGCGATCCGTGTCGAAACCGGTGACGTGGGCGACCTCACAGCCGAGCGCGGCCTCGAACAGGGGCGCGATCACGCGCTCCTTGCCGTGCTGGGTCAGGAGGGCGATCCGCTGGCCGGCATAGTCAGCCTTTTCTGGCTGGTTCATGTTCCGTGCCGGCCGTGCCTGCGACTGAGACCTTTCCAGCTTCGGCCGCCGGACTCCGCTGCCGCGTCGCTGCCAGGCTGGCAAGAATCGAACTGGCGATGATGATGGCGACCACCCCCAGGGCGATCCCAATCGGTACCTTGTAAACATCCACGATCAGCATCTTCACCCCAACGAATACCAGCACCATAGCCAGACCGTATTTGAGCAGGTGAAAGCGGCCGGCGATGTCGGCGAGCAGAAAATAGAGGGCGCGCAGGCCGAGAATGGCGAAGATGTTGGAGGTGAAGACGATGAAGGGATCGGTGGTAATGGCAAAGATCGCCGGAATTGAATCCACCGCGAAGATCAGATCGGTCACCTCGATCAGCACAAGCACCAAAAACAGCGGTGTAAACCAGCGCACCCCATCCTTCACCACGGTGAAGCGCTCTGCCTGATACTCGGCCGTGATGCGCAGATGGCCACGCATCCAGCGCAGCAAGGGATTTTTCTCGAGATTCGGTTCCTGCTCGGCGAAGATCAGCATCTTGATACCGGTGAACACAAGGAAGGCGCCGAACAGATAGATCACCCAGTGAAACTGGGAGACCAGCCAGGCGCCGGCCAGGATCATGATCGCGCGCATGACGATGGCGCCCAGCACGCCATAGATCAGCACCCGACGCTGATATTCCGGCGGCACCGCGAAATAGCTGAAAATCATCAGGAAGACGAAGATGTTGTCGACCGACAGCGATTTCTCGATGAGATAGCCGGTGAGGAATTCCAGCGCCTTGGCGTTGGCCACCTCGCGCCCGGCGGTGCCGTCCAGCCACCACCAGAGCAGGCCATTGAAGGCCAGGGCCAGGGTCACCCAGGCCACACTCCAGGCCGCGGCTTCCTTCACCGACACCTTGTGGGCCTGCTTGCCACCCAAGACGAACAGGTCCAGCGCCAGCATGACCAGAACGAAGGCAATGAATCCCGCCCACATGAGGGGAGTGCCGATGCTGATCAATTCCATGCCATTTCCTTTTTATCAGTGAAGTCGCCCAATCTCTTGCCCGCCCGTTGCCGCTGGCGTGCACGCCGGTTTGGGATTGGCCCGGGCGGCGCCTCAGACATTGTGTTTCATCTGCCAATGCCGCCAGGCCAGGATGACCAGGGTCACGCCCACCAGGGGCAAGACGAAGTAAGCCATGGCCATGCCATAGCCCCTCAGGGCGTCATGGCCGGTGGCGTCGAGGATCAGATACAGGCTGTAGGCGGCGTAGAGCGAAAGGAACAGGGCTCCCTCCCAGCGCGCGATGCGTGCCCCGGTGAAGAACACCGGCAGGCAGGCCAGGGCTACACCCACCATCACCGGGATGTCGAACACCGGCATGGAGGGCGCCACCACCAGATCGGCGGGCGCCACGCTGGCGGAGATGCCCAGCACGGCCAGAATGTTGAAGATGTTGCTGCCCACCACGTTGCCCACGGCGATGTCGCGCTCGCCCCGGAGTGCGGCCGTAACCGAGGTGGCCACCTCGGGCAGGGAGGTGCCGGCGGCGACCACGGTCAGGCCGATCACCAGTTCGCTCACCCCCAGGTAACGGGCGAAGGACACCGCCGCCTCTACCAGCCATTGCGAACCCAGCACCAGCAGCGTCAGGCCGGCGAGCACCAGCAGCACTTGCACGCCCCAATGCCTCTGCCAGGCCTTGGACGGTGCGGCGAAGGCCTCGCTGTATTCGGCATCCACCTCCGCCTGCACGGCCGCCGTTTCCCGCCGGCTCTGGCGGATCAGCAAAACGGTGTAGCCCACCACCAGGCCGGCCAGCAGAAAGCCCTCCCAGCGGCTGATGCCGCCATCCAGGGCGAGCGCCCAGAGCAGCAGGCTCGCCCCGATCATCACCGGCACTTCCTGGCGGATCACCTGTTGATGCACCACCAGCGGGGTGATCAGGGCCGACAGGCCCAAAATGACCAGCACGTTGAAGATGTTGCTGCCCACCGCGTTGCCCAGGGCGATGTCGACCTGGCCGGACCAGGCCGACTGCACCGACACCGCCATTTCCGGCGCACTGGTGCCAAAGGCCACCACGGTCAGCCCCACCACCAGGGGCGAGATGCCGAGGGTCAGGGCGAGCCGGGAGGCACCGCGTACGAGCAGCTCGGCCCCCAGCACCAGGGCGATGAGCCCGAAGATAAAACCAATCATGCGACTTTCCCCTTTAAAAAAACCAGCGCTGCAACATCGCTTCCAATTCGAAGCCCAGCACCAGCAGCCAGGCGAACAGCGCGATGCCCACCCCCGCCGCCGCGATGTCCTTGATGATGCGGATCTTCTCGTTGTGCCGGGTCTCGACGAAATCGCACAGGGCCTCGATCGCGCTGTTCATGATCTCGGCGACCAGGACCAGGGCGGTGACCACGACGATCAGGAGGGCGTCGACCCAGTCCCGCGCCAGCAGGGCGGCCAGCAGGATCGCGAGCGAGACGACCAGCTTCCAGGCCACGCTGAAATCGTAGATCACGGCATAACGCAGGCCCGAGCCGATGGTGCGCAGCTTTCTGAGCGGGTGCAAGCCCGGCTCGCCGGTGCCGAGGAATTTGTGTCTCATCGCCCACCCGTGGCAAAACGGTTCGCGCCGTCCCCGGCCGCACGCGGGAACATCAGCCCATGCAAGCCCCATACCCAGAACACGGCCGCCAGCGCGCCGATCACGACATCGCTGGGGTAATGCACGTGCAGATAGACGCGCGAGACGCCGACCAGCAGGGCGATCAGCAGCATCGACACGAGCCAGCCGCGCAGCGGCCGGCCGGCGACGAGGACGAGGGCCAGGACGAAGGCCACCGCCTGCATGGCATGGGCGCTGGGATAGGACCAGTCGGCCGGCATATCAACCCAGGCGAACAACGGCTCCGGGCGTGGCCGCGCCACCCAGAGCTTGGCCGCGTGCGCCAGGGCCGCGGCGCCCAACAGGGCGGCGAGCAGGAAACGCCCCTCGTTGGCACGACCGGCGCGCAGCCGGCGCCAGGCCAGCCAGGCCGTCAGGGGCACCAGCAGGAACAGCGAGCCCAGCCAGGTGATGGCCGTCATCGCCGCGGCCAGGCCGGGCGGACGCCAGTTTTCCGCCAGGGCCAGGCCGGCGTGGTCGAAGGCGGTGATGACACAGGTGCCGCCCGGGCAGACCCAATGCGCGCCCGCGGCCAGGACGACCAGGGCCAGGCCCCAGAACACCAGACAACGGGCCGGCCAGAAGCCGGCTGGCGTGCGGGCGGCCATACCTCATTCCCGAACGGGCGTTGTCTGGACGCCCTCGCGCAGGGGCGCCCGGGTCTCCAGGGTTCGCGTCGTGTCGGATTGCCGCAGCGCGACGCTGCCCAGGAGGACGAACAGGGCGATCAGGGCCAGGCCGACCACGCCCACGGCGATGCGCATGCCCAGATGGCGCGCGGCACTGGCCTTGGCTTTGCTGTCGTTCATGTCGATTGCCCCTGGTTTGCGCAGGATCAAGCACCGCCGCGCACCATGGCCATCACCCGCCCCATGTCGAGGGTTTCGGCCTGCTGCCGGATTTGCGGCAGGTACTGGGTTTGCATCTGCTTGGCCGGTCCCAGCAGATTCTGGAAGGTGTCACGCAGCAGCGCCGTGTCCATGCGGCGGCCGCCGGCGTAATAGCGCTTGGCCAGCTGACCCAGCGCATAGGTGGTGGCGAAGGAGAACGCCATGCCGGTCGCGGCAGTGCCCACCTTGCCCAGGGTCTTGCCCGCCGCCTGGCCCAAAAGCCCGCCCAGGAGCTTGCGCCCGAACTGTTCCAGATATTGCGAGGTCAGGCCCACCCCGGCGGCCGCGATGAATTCCTTGATATGGCCCTGGTCGAGACTGACGCCGTAGGCGCGACCGATGCCATACACCATCTTGATCTGCAGGGGGATGATGGCCATGGACGCCCAGGATTGAGGCAGCAATTCCAGCGCGCCGTTGAGCAGGCTGTAGTTGAGAATGGATTTGTCCAGCTCGGCCTCGCTCACATTGGCCTGCGCCGCGACCACCGCACCCGCAAGGGGCACGCCGGATTCGTAAAGCGGCCTAGCCGCCAACGAATCCGCTGGCCCAGATGCGGCGACCTGGGAAAGCTCGACGATGGCGTCGGCCTCGGCCTCGATCGCCTCGGTGCGGGCGGCGTCCAGCCCCAGCCGGGCCTTGAGCTCATCCAGGAAGCGCCGCTCGGCCGCGCTGACCTGGCCATCGGCCTCGCACACGCCAAGCGCCATTTCGTAGGCGAGCTGACGCTGTCCCAGCTCCGGCAACGCGGCCACGGCGCTGTCCAGGCTGGCGCGCTTGAGCAGCACGTCCTGATAGAGCCGCATCAAGTCGGGCGCGCCGGCTTCCGTGGCCAGACTGTCGGCGAGTCGGCGGATTTCCTCGCGTTCGCGCGCGTGCTTCTCGCCGTCGGCAAAGGCGGCGAGCAGGGCCAGGGTGAGGATGGCGCGTTGCTGTTCGGGGTGCATGGCGTGATTTCCTCTCAGACTCGGGTCAGCAGCAGGCCCGCCAGGACCAAGGCCAGCGTGGCCCAGCCGAGACGGTCCACATAACGATGCAGGGCCGCCTCCATGCCCGCGCCGCCCCATTTCATCAAGCCGGCGACCAGGTAAAAGCGCGCGCCGCGTCCGATCAGCGAGGCCAGGACGAACGGCACCAGGGCCATGGACAGCGCCCCCGCGGCCAGGGTGAACACCTTGTAGGGGATGGGTGAAAACCCGGCAATGAAGACGGCCCAGAAACCGTAAGCGCCGAACCAGCCCACGGCGGTCTGGTAGGCCGGCCAGTAATGCGTCGTCTGCAGCCAGGGCGCAATCGCCTCGAAGGCGAAATGGCCGATGGCGTAGCCCGCCAAGCCGCCCGCCACCGAAGTCAGGGTGGTGAGCAGGGCGAAGGACCAGGCCCGCTCGGGCCGCGCCAGGCACATGGGCGCCAGCATCACGTCCGGCGGCACCGGGAAGAAGGACGATTCGGCGAAGCTCAGCGTCCCCAGGTAGGCCGGGGCGTGGCGATGGCGCGCCCAGCGCATGGCGCGCGCATAGAGGGGCGAGAACAGGCGCATGGCGGTGCCCTATCGGCGCTGCAGCGCGTCGCCCAGGCTCAGGCCGGCCAGGCGCTTGACGCCGAGGGCCAGGTAATAGAGCAGCGCCAGCATCATCAAGGTGGCAGGCAGGGCGATCATGGGGTAACTCAACAGGGTCAGGCGGCCGAGCTCCTCGTTGAACGCGGCGGAGCCCGCGGGACTCACGACAATCCAGCGGGCGAGCAGATAGTTCATCGCCGCCGAGAAGGCGAAGGTGCCTGCCAACAGCCAGGTGGCGATGCGCAGGCGGGCCTCGAACGCGCCCAGATTGCCGCGTTCGGCCAATGCCGCGTCGATCCGGGCGGTATCGAGCAAGAGCGGGGTGTAGAGCAGCACCCGCACCAGGGGCATGCGGGTGAAGGCGGAACCCGCGACCACCAAGCCCAGCACGGCGGGGATCGCCGCCTCCTTGAGCGCCAGCCACCGGGCGTCCAGCTCCAACAGACCGATGCCGCCCGTGAGCAGCAGGCTGACAATGCCCAGCCCGGCGAACAGGCTGAATCGACGGCTCCTGGCCAGTTCCCGCAGGCCCCAGCCGATGGGCAGGGCCAGCGCCAGTACCAGTGCACCCGCCGCACCCAGGTGTTCCGGCTTCGACAACTGCATCAGGATGAGCGAGGGAATCAGCAGGGTGACGGCGATTTCCAGCAAGGGGGAACGGGTTTGGGATTCGGTCATGACAGAACTCATTTCCTGATCAGGCGCCAGCGCTTCGCGTCGGTTGTCCATCAGAGGCGGCCGGATTCGATACGCACGCCGACCTCACCCCAGGCCTTGCGCGTCAGCGTCACCCGATAGCGCTCGCCAGCTTTGGCGTATTCATGGGTCTCGGCATCCGGCTTGGCCGACAGCACGGTCTGGCCAAAGCCCAAGGCGGCATAACCCTTGGCATAGTGCTCCAGCAGGGCGGCATAGTCAGCCCGGCCGGCATATTCCACGATCAGACGGTCAGCCTCCCGCTGCCAGACCGTGCGCGCCAAACCGGGATAACGCGGAACCGGCCCCAGGTCCTGGCCTGACACATCGCGCACCGGTTCGGCCTGAAGCCGGGGCAGATAATCGGCCAGCTGTTCGCGCGCCTCGGGGATCAGGCGCTCCACCTGCGCCAGCGCACCCTGAGCCGGGCCGGCCGCGGCCTGCTGGGCGGCCCCGAACCAGTGTGCGGCCTGGCCAAAGAGCCAGCCGAGCAGTGCCACGGCCGCCCAGATCAGCAGGCCGAACAGCAGCACAAGCCCCACCGCCACGGCGATCCAGGTGCCGCGCCGCACCTGCAGCAGCCGGGGGGCGAACTGGGCGGCGAAGGCGAGCAGCCCCAACTTGTTCATGCCTGCATTCCTATCGAGGCCGGGGAATTTCGGTTCAGCGCGCGGCCTCGAGGGCGGCGATGCGCTCCTCGATCGGCGGATGGGTCATGAACAGGCGCTTGAGGCCGCCGCCCACGCCACCGGCGATGCCAAAGGCGGCCATCTTGTCCGGCAACGGCGCCGGATGCATGGCCCCCAGGCGCTTGAGGGCGGCGATCATGTGCTGGCGTCCGGCCAGTTGGGCCCCGCCGGCATCGGCCCGGAACTCGCGCTGACGCGAGAACCACATGACGATGATCGAGGCCAGGATGCCGAGCACCAGTTCGGCGACGATCATGGTGACGAAGAAGGCCGGGCCGTGTCCCTGCTCGTTCTTGAAGATCACCCGGTCGACGGTGTGGCCGATCACGCGCGAGAGGAACATGACGAAGGTGTTCACCACGCCCTGGATCAGCGCCATAGTCACCATGTCGCCGTTGGCGGCGTGACTGACCTCATGACCGAGCACCGCCTCCGCCTCCTCCCGCGTCATCTGGCGCAGCAGGCCGGTGGACACCGCGATGAGCGAGCTGTTCTTGCTCATGCCGGTGGCGAAGGCATTGACCTCGGGCGAATCGTAGATGGCCACCTCGGGCATCCTGATGCCGGCGGCCCGGGCCTGGCGCCGCACGGTCTCCACCAGCCAGAGTTCCTCGGAGGTGCTGGGGGTTTCGATCACCCGGGCGCCGACCGACATCTTGGCCGTCCATTTCGAGATGGCGAGCGAGATGAAGGCGCCGCCGAAGCCCATGACCGCGGCGAAGATGAGCAGGGCCTGCAGGTTCAGGCCCTGTTGATTGAGATAAGGCTCCACCCCCAGCAGACGCATGGTGATGGACAACATGAGCACGATGGCCAGGTTGGTGGCGAGAAAGAGGACGATGCGTTTCATCAGGGTCTCCCGAATGTTCGATGTGATCAGGTAACGGAACCGGAATCCAGGGCCGCCGCCATCGGCTGCGCGCCGCGCACGGCGCGACGATGCCGCAGGCTGCGCGCCACGCTGCGTCCGGCCCGCTCGGCCGCCCGGTCGATCGCAGTGTACATATCCGACTGGGTATCCTCCACCACGACCTCGCGCGATGGCTCCAGCCTGACCCGGATCCGACAGCGCTTGTCGATGCCGCCGCGCGGGCCGTTGATGTCGGCCAACTGCACGCACACCCGAACGATGTGGCGGGCGCTGCGCCCCAAGCCGAAGGCCAGGCGGCGCGCGGTGTAGTCCTTGAGCCCGTCGGTGAGGTCGAAGCCCTGGCTCTGGATCGCGACATGCATGATCTGGTTCCTCTGTCATTGAAAGACAGGGTTATGGTAGGGCCGACCTTACATCAGTAAAATTCGAATGTTTCTGAATTTAACTTCGGTTTTTACGAACATTGACCATGCTCAACTACAAGCAGCTGCATTACTTCTGGTCGGTCGCCAAGGCCGGCGGCATCGCCCGTGCCAGCGAACGGCTGCACCTGACGCCGCAGACCATCAGCGGCCAGATCGCCCTGCTCGAGGAAAGTCTGGGGGTGCAACTGTTCCGACGCGTCGGGCGTCGGCTCGAGCTGACCGAGACCGGTCAGCTGGCGCTGTCCTATGCCGACGAGATCTTTCAGGTCGGCGGCGAACTGGAGGAGATGCTGCGCAGCCAGCCGGTCGGACGTCCCTTCCTGTTCCGGGTCGGCATCGCCGACGTGGTGCCCAAGGCCATCGCCTATCACCTCCTGGCGCCGGCCACCCAGTTGCCTGAGCCGGTCCGCATGGTCTGCCGCGAGGACAAGCTCGAGCGCCTGCTGGCGGAACTGGCCATCCACCGGCTGGACCTGGTGCTGGCCGACAGTCCCCTGCCGCCGCAGACCGAGGTCAAGGGCTATAGCCATCGACTGGGCCAATGCGGCATCCGCTTCTTCGCCAGCCCGGCGCTGGCGGCCAGGTTGCGCGGCGGCTTCCCCGGCCGTCTGGACGGCGCCCCCATGCTGATCCCGGGGGAAGGGACGGCAATGCGCGGCCAGCTGCTGCGCTGGTTCGAGGCGCAGTCGATCCGGCCCCGGATCGTCGGCGAGTTCGACGACAGCGCCCTGATGAAGGCCTTCGGCGCCGGGGGCAGCGGGGTGTTTCCGGCGCCGGCCGTGCTGACCGGGGAAGTGGTCCGGCAATACAAGGTCAAGGAACTGGGTGGCACCGAGGCCGTGCAGGAACACTTCTACGCCATCTCGGCGGAACGCCGCCTGCGCCACCCCGCGGTGGTGGCCATCAGCGAGGCCGCCCGCAAGGCCCTGTTCAGCGCCGCCAGCTGAGGCAGGCGCGGCGTGCCGCCCCCTCAGCGCGCTGGCAGGTTTGCCAACAGTGCGCGCAACTCCGCGATTTCCCGGCGCAGGCCACGCACTTCCTCATGCAGGTCCGCCTCGATGTGCTCCCTGGCCTTGTCCACAGCCGCAACCGTATCGGCCTGGCCGGCCTCGCTGAAACTTTGCATGGCATTGACGATGATGGCGATGAACAGGTTGAGCATGGTGAAGGTGGCAATCAGGATGAACGGGATGAAGAATGCCCAGGCATAGGGGAAGTGCTCCATCACCGGCCGGGCGATACCCATCGACCAGCTCTCCAGGGTCATGATCTGGAACAGGGTGTAGAGGGATTTGCCCAAGTCGCCGAACCATTCCGGGTAGGCCGTGGCGAACAGATTGGTGGCGATCACCGCGAACACGTAATACACCAGAAGCAGCACCAGGACGATGGAACCGAGCCCCGGTATGGCTGCCAGCAGGGCGCCCACCACACGGCGCATGGAAGGCACAATGGTCAGAATGCGCAGCACCCGCAAGACGCGCAGCGCCCGCAACACGGCAAGCTGGCCGGTGGCCGGCAGGAGGGCGATCCCCACCACGACGAAATCAAACACGCTCCAGGGGTCGCGGAAAAAGGCTGCACGATGGACATAGAGGCGAATGCCGATCTCCACCACGAAGATGCTCAGGATGATGAGATCCAGGGTCTTGATCCAGACCCCGGCCAGGGCCATCACCGAAGGCACGGTTTCCAGCCCGAGCGTGACCGCGTTGATCAGGATCAACGCGAGGATGAAGCGCTGGACCCGGCCATCCTGGATGAAAAGCTTCAGGCGTTCACGCATACTGCGGCTGATGTTTGGAGTATTGGACATGGTGGGCATTTTGGTCAGGACAATGCCATTTGATACGGCCTGGGCCGGAATGTTTCAGAAGGCGCCGCAACAAGGCGCTGGTTAGGATCGGAGCCTGACACATTCCGGCGGCCTGCGGTTCAGGCAGCCGCCCGATGTGTATGTTTCAGTTCAACAGGTCGACCCGGCTGGTGAACATCAGCAGGCCGTAATCCCGGTCGTAATTCTCCTTCAGACGCTGGGCGATGCGCTGACACAGGTCCTCGTCACCGATCACTTCGATGCGGATGTTGCCGCTGGCGGACCATTTGCCGCTGCGCAGGCCATGGGCGCCGCGGCCACGGGCATCGGTGATGGTGTAGCCCGTGGCCCCCAGCTCGGTGATTTCGTCGATCAAGGTGTCTTCCAGCACCGCTTCCGACAGGATGGTCAGCAGCACCATCGATTGCGTTGCCATCAAGTTCAGCCTCCGCTTGCGTGGATGAAACGGGCCATCCAGAGATAGATCGGGATGCCCAGGAAGATGTTGAAAGGAAAGGTCATGCCCAGCGAGGCCCCGATCGACAGGGCCGGATTCGCCTCGGGCACGGCGATGCGCATGGCCGCCGGGGCGGCAATATACGAGGCGCTGGCAAACAGCGTGGCAAGCAGGAAGGTGCCCCCGACGGAAAAGCCCAGGAACCAGCCGGTGAGCGTGCCCAGGGAAGCGGAGATGAGCGGCATGACCACGGCGAAGCCGGCGAGAAAGGCCCCGTATTCGCGCAGCGCGGCGATGCGGGAGGACGCCACCAGCCCCATTTCCAGCAGGAACAGGGCGAGCACGCCCTTGAACAGATCGAAGAACAAGTGGTCGAGCGGTTTGATCCCCACCGGCCCGGCGACATAGCCGATGACCAGACCGCCGGCCAGCAGATAGATGCTCTTGCCGAAGAACACTTCGTGCAGCAGCTTGGCCCAACGCACTTCACCCCGGCCGTAGCGGGCCAGGATGACGCCGATCACCAGGGCCGGCATCTCCAGCAGCACCAGAAAGACGATGAGATAGCCCTCGTAGTCGAGCATCTCATGCCCGAGCAAGGTGATGGCCACCGAGAAGGTGACCACGCTGACCGAACCATAGTGCGCGGCAATGGAGGCGGCGTCGGGCCGGGACATGCGCCCCAGGTAACGCAGGATGGGGAAAGCGAGCAAAGGGATCAGGGCGCCGACCAGCACGATGACGATGCCATCGCCGACCAGTTCGCCCAGGGGATACTTGGCCAGCTCGACCCCGCCTTTCAGGCCGATGGCCAGCAGGATATAGATCGACAGGGCCTCATAAATCGCCCCCGGAATCTTGAGATCGGAACGCAGCAACCCGGCCAGCACACCCAACAGAAAGAACAGGACGACCGGTTCGAAGCTCATCGCCTCACACGCCTCCCCTGCGTGGCTGGCATGGCCTCAGCACGCACCACCCCTCAGCAGGGCCCGCGCCTCACTCATCGTCGTCCAGTTCCGGGTTCCAGCCTTTGGCGCGCGCCTCGGCCATGGCCTTCTGGTAAATCTCGACATGGCGCTGACGCAGCTCGGGCGGCAGGTTGCTGGGCAGGTTGCCATACTTGTCCCATTCCTTTTCCACCCGGTCCATGAGCACCTGCATGCGTCCCAGGTCCCAGCCGGCACAGTCCTCGGTCTCCGGGATGAAGCCGAACACCCAGGCGTCGAGCACGACCCGGCCCAGGGTGGTGATGCCATGGGAATCCTGATGAAAGCCGGAATAGATGGGCTTGTTCTTCATCCTTGCACTCACTCCGCCCATTTGCCCAGATAGGCATTGATCACCTCGAGCACCGCCTGGGCCTTGATCACCAGGCCCAGATCGATCATCTCCGAGCCCATCACCATGCCGCTGTTGTTGGCCGGCACCGGCGCCGGCACCAGGTGATTGGCTTCCTCACGGAAGAACACCGCCGCCACGACGCCGGCAAACAGGAACTTGCGGCCGCTCTGCCCCGGCCGCAGGCTGTCGGGCTGGTAGATGAAAACCGGGCTGCCACTGGAACCCGGGTAGACCGCGGCATCGATCAGAAATTCCGGGCGCCCTTCAAAGTCGAGGGCGATGGGGGTGGCCGTGGTGCCCCGGCGCAGGATGGGCATGAGATTGACCTGATCCCACACCCCGCTCGGATAACCGACGAACAGCACCTCTTCCAAGGCATCGAGCGCGCGCAGCGTGGCCGCATCGGGTGCCAGACGGCTGTCGATGACCTGGTAATACAGCTCGACGCCCTGGTCACGTGCCGCCTGCTCGAGCGGGCGCATCGGGATGATGGCAAGGTCCACCGCCGGGTCGGGGTGCATGAACCAGGCCTGGGGAAAATCCTCGATGTTGAGCTGGAAGCGCTCGCCGAAGGCGGGCTGGCCGTTGCGCTTCTGGGTGAACACCAGGCCGCCCCGGCGCACGCCGTCGACCAGGTGCCGGTTGGTGACGATGAAGGTGTGCGTGCCGCGCGGATGGGCATGACTCACCACAAAGGCGGTGCCGGAGCCCTCGCTGCCATCCTCCAGCACGGTATCCACGCGGATGGTGTTGAACAGCAGCTTCTTGGTGATCGAGTTGATTTCCATGG
>DDKN01000096.1 GCA_002339725.1 Thiobacillus sp. UBA2597 | reverse complement strand
ATGCAGTCCGCGCCCATGGCCCGGGCCTCGTAGACCTGGTAGGGGTCGATCATGAAGTCCTTGCGCAGCACGGGCAGGGCGCAGGCATCGCGCGCCTCGCGCAGGTATTCCGGCGCGCCCTGGAAGAACTGGCGGTCGGTCAGCACCGACAGGCAGGCCGCGCCGCCCCGCTCGTAGCTGGCGGCGATCTCGGCCGGGCGAAAGTCGGGCCGGATGACGCCCTTGCTCGGGCTGGCCTTCTTGATCTCGGCGATCACCGCCGGCTGTCCGGCGGCCAGCTTGGCCCGAATGGCGCCCACGAAGTCGCGCGGCGGCGGCGCCAGTTCGGCGGCCTCGCGCATGACTTCGAGCGGCTCGGCCTTGCGGGCGGCGGCCACCTCTTCGCGTTTGACGGCAAGGATCTTGTCGAGGATGTCGGACATGCTGGTATGCACTGGATTCCCGCGCGCGGGAGTGGCCGAAGATAAAGAAGCCGGGGCTAGAAAAAGGCCTTGAGAACCAGGGCCGTGACGCCACCCAACATCAAACCCATCATCCACTTGATCAGGTGGATATCGGATTGAATCGGCGCACGCTCGATTTTCAAATCTTTCTTGCTCAACAGCTCGGCGTCTTCGTGGACTTTCGACAAGGCTTCCACCAAGGCTTCAGCCTGGCCTTCGGAAAAGCCCTGCTCGCGCAATTTGCGCACGAATTGGTGCGTATCGAATGTGATCGTGGCCATACGGCGGAGTATATGAGCGATTGATTGAAAATCAAACTTCTTCGATGCGCACGCGCGGCGCGATGGCGGTGAGCAGCTCATAGGCGACGGTGCCGGCGCTGGCTGCCACCTCTTCCACCGGCAGGCCCGCGCCCCAAAGGGTGACCGGGCTGCCGACGTGGGCGTTGGGAATGGGTGTGAGATCGACACAGAGCATGTCCATGGACACCCGGCCCAGGGTGCGGGTGTGTTGCCCCTCCACCAAAACCGGCGTGCCGGTGCCGGCGTGGCGCGGATAGCCGTCGGCATAGCCGCAGGCGACGATGCCGATGCGCATGTCCTTGGGCGCGACAAACGTGCCGCCGTAGCCGACCGCCTCGCCGCGGCGCAGGGGGCGCTGAGCGATGAGCCGGCTCTCCAGGGTCATGGCCGGCAGCAGGCCGAGGTTGCCGCCGCTCACATCCGCGAAGGGCGAGGCGCCATAGAGCATGATGCCGGGACGCACCCAGTCGCCCCGGGTTTCGGGGTAGCGCATCAGCGCCGCGGAGTTGGCCAGGCACACGGGCAGGGCCAGGCCTTCGACGGCCTGCCGGAACACCTGCATCTGACCGGCCACGCCCACCTGGAACTCGTCGGCGCTGGCGAAGTGGGTCATCAGGGTGATGCTGCCGACCGAGGCGGCCGCCTGCAGCTGCTCCACCACTTCCCTGAGCCGCTTGGGCGGCAGCCCCAGGCGATGCATGCCGGTATCGACCTTGACGAAGACATCGACCCGGTGCTCGAGCTTGGCTTTGGCCAGGACCTCGGCCTGATCCTCCCGATGGATGACCGGCTGCAGGCGCCAGTGGGCGATGGCCGGCAGTTCGTCCGGGTGGAAGAAGCCCTCCAGGAGCACGATGGGGTGGGTGAAGCCCTCGGTGCGCAGGGCCCCGGCCTCCTCCAGGGTGAGCACGGCGAAGCCGTCGGCCGCGCGCAGGGCGCGCGCCACGCGCAACAGGCCATGGCCGTAGCCGTTGGCCTTGACCACGGCCAGGATGCGGGCCGAGCCGGCCAGGCGCCGGGCCACCCCCAGGTTGTGGGCCAGGGCAGCGGTGTCGATGCGGGCGACGAGCGGGCGGGACATGGTTAGTGCTGGCCCTTCACACAGGCTTGCTTGCGGGAGGGAAAAAGGGACGGCAGGGATTCCCGCCCCCTCACCCTAACCCTCTCCCCGGAGGGGAGAGGGGATAGGTCCGCCGGAAACTCCCCCCCTCTCCCGATTGGGGAGAGGGCCGAGCCGGCCAGGCGCCGGGCCAGGCCGAGATTACGGGCCAGGGCGGCGGTGTCGATGCGGGCGACAAGCGGGTGGGACATGGTTAGTGCTGGCCCTTCACACTGGCATGCTTGCGGGAGGAAAAAAGGGACGGCGGGGATTCCCGCCCCCTCACCCTAACCCTCTCCCCGGAGGGGAGAGGGGATAGGTCCGCCGGAACCTCTCCTCCCTTCCACTTGGAGAGCATAGGTCCGCATTCACCTTCCCCCGCCTTTGGGGAGGATGAGCCCGCCTCCGCCTTGCCCCCGCTTCCCTTCGGCGAGGCTGTGTGCACCTCCGCCTTGCCCCCTCTCCCACTTGGTGAGGATGAATCAACCCCCGCCTTCCTTCCTCTTGGCGAGGCCGAGGCCGCCTTTCCCCCTCTCCCCTCTGGGGAGAGGGCTGGGGTGAGGGGAACGGATGCACCTGCCAACACTGCGTCCCCCTCTCCCCTTTGGGGATACCGAAGGGCAGGGGCTTCACCAGAGGGTTGGGGTAAGGGGGCTGCATTCAGCAATTCCCGCCGAATCACCTCCAGCACCCCCTCCAAATTACCCAGCACATCGTTGTTCCAAAATCTCAACACCCCATATCCCTGAGCCTGCAAATAAGCCGTCCGCTTGGCATCCTCAATGGCCGCGTCCGCGTGCTGCCCGCCATCCAGTTCCAGAACCAGTGCCACTTCGAGACACACAAAATCGGCGATATAAGGGCCAATGGCATGTTGTCGACGGAACTTGAAGCCCTCGACCTGCCGGTTCCGCAACGCCCGCCAAAGCGTGGCCTCGGCATCGGTCTGCGCATCGCGCAAGGCGCGCCCTCTCTGGACAAGGAGCTGAGGCCGTTTCGGCATGGGTATTCCTGGCAGCCTGGCGATCAATTGTTCGGCGTCAGATAGATGTCGGCCGCGAAATTCTCGAAGCGGGTGTATTCGCCCATGAAGGTGAGGCGCACGGTGCCGGTGGGGCCGTTGCGCTGCTTGCCGATGATGATCTCGGCGGTGCCCTTGTCCTGGCTGTCCGGGTTGTAGACCTCGTCGCGGTAGATGAACAGGATGACGTCGGCGTCCTGCTCGATGGCGCCCGATTCGCGCAGGTCGGACATCACCGGCCGCTTGTTGGGCCGCTGTTCGAGCGAGCGGTTGAGCTGGGACAGGGCGATCACCGGCACGTGCAGCTCCTTGGCCAGGCTTTTGAGCGAACGCGAGATCTCGGAGATCTCGGTGGCGCGGTTTTCGCCGGAACCGCTGCCGGCCATCAATTGCAGATAATCGATCACGATCAGGCCGAGCCGGCCGTCCTTGCACTGGCGCGCCAGGCGCCGGGCGCGGGCGCGCACCTCCATGGCGGTGAGCCCGCCGGACTCGTCGATGAACACCGGCGCCTCGTCCAGCCGGCCCAGGGCATGGGTCAGGCGCGGCCAATCGTCCTCGCTGATGCGGCCGGTGCGCAGCTTGTGCTGGTCGAGCTTGCCGACCGAACCCAGCATGCGCATGACCAGCTGGGTCGAGGCCATTTCCATGCTGAACACCGCGACCGGCAAGCCGGCCTCGAGCGCCACGTGCTCGGCGATGTTGAGCGAGAAGGCGGTCTTGCCCATGGAGGGCCGGCCGGCGACGATGATGAGATCGCCCGGCTGCAGGCCGGAGGTCTTGGCGTCGAGATCGGCGAAACCGGTGGGCACCCCGGTGATCTCGCTCGGGTTTTCCCGGTTGTACAGCTCGTCGATGCGGTTGACCACCTCGATCAGCACCGGCTTGATCGGCTGGAACCCCTGGCCGCCCCGGGCACCGGCCTCCTTGATCTCGAACACCTTGGCCTCGGCCTCGTCGAGGATCTCGCTCGCCTTGCGCCCGGCCGGGTTGTAGGACAGCTCGGCGATCTCGGCGCCCACCTCGGCCAGGCGGCGCAGCACGGCCCGCTCGCGCACGATCTCGGCGTAGCGCCGGATATTGGCAGCCGACGGGGTGTTCTGGGCCAGGGCGGTGAGATAGGCCAGCCCGCCGACCTCGTCGAGCTGGTTGTGCGACTCCAGGGCCTCGGCCACGGTGATCACGTCGGCCGGCTTGTTGTCCTCGATCAGGCGGGTGATCTGCTTCCAGATCAGCCGGTGGTCGGCCCGGTAGAAATCGGGCTCAGCAATGGCATCGGCCACCCGGTCCCAGGCGCTGTTCTCCAGCATGAGGCCGCCCAGCACGGATTGTTCGGCCTCGACCGAATGGGGCGGCAGCTTGATGGCGGACAGATCGGGATCGGCGAAGACGGCGGACATGGGGTTTCTCGTTTCGGGGGGCTCATTGTAGTCCCGCACCCCAAATGACAAAAGGCCGCGCAAGCGGCCAGTTGTCAAAGAAACCCCTCTCCCAAAGGGAGAGGGGATTTTTTAGTGCTCGCCCAGGACCGACACCTTGATGTCGACCGAGACGTCGCTGTGCAGGGCCAGGGTGAGGTCATAGTCGCCGACCATCTTGAACGGGCCGGCGGGCATGCGCACCTCGGACTTGCTCACGTCGAAGCCCTGGGCCTTGAGGGCCTCGGCGATGTCGACGTTGGTGACGGAGCCGAACAGGCGGCCATCGACCCCGGCCTTCTGGGTGATCTGCAACAGGTAGCCGGCCAGTTTCTCGGCCCGGGCCTGGGCAGCGGCCAGCTTCTCGGCGGCGATCTTTTCCAGCTCGGCGCGGCGCTGCTCGAACTCGGCGCGGTTGGCGGCGGTGGCGCGCTTGGCCTTGCCCTGGGGGATCAGGAAGTTACGGGCGAAACCGTCCTTGACCCGGACCACATCGCCCAGCCCGCCGAGGTTGACGACCTTTTCCAGCAAAATGACTTCCATGTCGCGCTCCTCTTACTCGTGCAGGTCGGTGTAGGGCATCAGGGCCAGGAACTGGGCGCGCTTGATGGCGGTGGCCAGCTGGCGCTGATAATGGGCACGCGTGCCGGTGATGCGGGCGGGAATGATGCGGCCCTGCTCGGTCAGAAAGTCCTTGAGGACTTCGATGTCCTTGTAGTCGATCTCTTTCACGCCCTCGGCGGTGAAGCGGCAGAACTTCTTGCGGCGGAACAGGGCGCCGCCAGTCTTGCCCTTGCCCTTGGCATCGGGTTTGCGTCGGAAAAACGCCATGGTGCTACTCCTTAAATCAATTCGTAATCGGTTACGTGCACGGTCAGCAGGTTGCTGCGGGGGCTCTTGCGGTCGAGGAAGCCGGTCAGGCTCACCTGGCTTCCCGCCGGGCTTTGGCTCAGTTTGCGGGCGGTCTCGCCGAAGGCGATCGCCTCAACCTCGCACACCACCTGGCGCGGCCGCCCGGCTTCCTGCTGCTCCGAGGCGTGGGCCAGCCGCATCGCCACGGTGGCCAGGCCGGCCGGCGTGTAGCGCAGGCCGCTGGTCGCCAGGATTTGCCCGGTCAGCTCGACCCGGTTGCTCACCCTCAGGCGGCAGCCTCGGCCGACGCCTCCTGCGACTGCGCTGCCAACAGGTTGCGGGCCTTCTCTTCCTTCATCATGGGCGAGGCGCCGGTGACGGGGCCGTCGCGCTTGATGACAAGATGGCGCAGGATGGCATCGTTGAAGCGGAAGCCGTGATCCAGCTCGTCCAGGGTTTCCTGGTCGCACTCGATGTTCATCAGCACGTAGTGGGCCTTGTGCACCTTCTGGATGGTATAGGCCAGCTGCCGGCGGCCCCAGTCTTCCAGACGATGGATCTGGCCGCCCTTGGCGGCGATCAGGCTGCGGTAGCGCTCGACCATGGCGGGCACCTGCTCGCTCTGGTCCGGATGGACGATAAAGACGATTTCGTAATGACGCATAACACTCCTTTCGGACTAACGGCCCCCCGTCAGATTCGGCCGGTGGCCGAATGCAGCGGTGGAGCAAGGAACCCGGCTGCAAAGCAAGGCGGCCGGGCAAGCGCGTAATTTTAATGAAAAATCAGATGGATGGCAATCCGGTCGGCGGGAAGACCGGCCCGCCTCAGACCACGCAGTCGACGTGGTAGCGCACCTTGCCGTCGACCGACTCCTTGACCAGGCCGTGGATGTCGGTCTCGAAGCCCGGGAATTGCTCGTTGAAATCGCGCGCGAACTTCAGGTAGCGCACGATGGTGGCGTTGAAGCGTTCGCCCGGGATCAACAGGGGGATGCCCGGCGGGTAGGGGGTGAGCAGCACGCTGGTGATGCGGCCCTCGAGCTGGTCGATCTCCACCCGTTCGATCTCCTTGTGCGCCATCTTGGCGAAGGCGTCGGCCGGCTTCATGGCGGGCGCCATTTCCGACAGATACATCTCGGTGGTCAGGCGGGCGACGTCATTGGCCTTGTACAGGCTGTGAATCCGGTCGCACAGATCCTTCAGGCCGATCTTTTCATAGCGCGGCTGCTTCTCGATGAATTCCGGCAGCACCTTCCACAGCGGCTGGTTGGTGTCGTAGTCAGTCTTGAACTGTTGCAGCGCGGTGAGCAGGGTGTTCCAGCGGCCCTTGGTGATGCCGATGGTGAACATGATGAAGAAGGAATACAGGCCGGTCTTTTCGACGATGACGCCGTGCTCGGCCAGGTATTTGGTGACGATGGCGGCCGGGATGCCCTGCTCGGCGAACTCGCCCGTGACATCGAGGCCGGGGGTGATGATGGTGGCCTTGATCGGGTCGAGCATGTTGAAGCCGGGCGCCATGTCGCCGAAGCCGTGCCAGCGCTCGTTGTCCTTCAGCATCCAGTCTTCCTGATCGCCCACCCCCTCGGCCTCCTCGGCCAGGTATTGCGGGCCCCAGACCTTGAACCACCAGGATTCACCGAACTCGCGCTCGACCTTGCGCATGGCGCGCCTGAAGTCCATGGCCTCGACCAGCGATTCCTCGACCAGGGCGGTGCCGCCCGGCGGCTCCATCATCGCCGCCGCCACGTCGCAGGAGGCGATGATGGCGTATTGGGGCGAGGTCGAGCTGTGCATGAGGTAGGCCTCGTTGAACACGTCGCGGTCCAACTGGCGGGTCTGCGACTCCTGCACCAGGATCTGCGAGGCCTGGGACAGGCCGGCCAGCAGCTTGTGGGTGGACTGGGTGGCGAAGATCATCGACTCCTTGCAGCGCGGCCTGCCTTCGCCGATGGCGTGGTAGTCGCCGTAGAAATCGTGGAAGGCGGCGTGCGGCAGCCAGGCCTCGTCGAAGTGCAGGGTGTCGATCTGGCCGTCGAGCATCTGCTTGATGGTCTCCACGTTGTACATCACGCCGTCGTAGGTCGACTGGGTGATGGTGAGGATGCGCGGCTTCTTGTCCTTGACCTGACGGGCGAAGGGATTGGCCTCGATCTTCTTGCGGATGTTCTCGATCTTGAATTCCGCCAGCGGGATCGGGCCGATGATGCCGTAATGGTTGCGGGTCGGCGTCAGGAATACCGGGATCGCCCCGGTCATGATGATCGAATGCAGGACGGATTTGTGGCAGTTGCGGTCGACCACCACGATGTCATCCGGCGCCACGGTGGAATGCCACACCATCTTGTTCGAGGTGGAGGTGCCGTTGGTGACGAAATAGAGATGGTCGCAATGAAAGATGCGGGCGGCATTGCGCTCGGAGGCGGCCACCGGCCCGGTATGGTCGAGCAGCTGGCCCAGCTCGTCGACCGCGTTGCAGACGTCGGCCCGCAACAGGTTCTCGCCGAAGAACTGGTGGAACATCTGGCCGATGGGGCTCTTCAGGAAGGCCACGCCGCCGGAATGGCCCGGGCAATGCCAGGAATAGGAGCCGTCCGAGGCGTAATGGGTGAGCGCCCGGAAGAAGGGCGGCACGATCGAATCGAGATAGGCCCGGGCCTCGCGCGCGATGTAACGGGCGAGGAACTCGGGCGTGTCCTCCAGCATGTGGATGAAGCCGTTCAGCTCGCGCAGGATGTCGTTCGGGATGTGGCGCGAGGTGCGGGTCTCGCCGTGCAGGAAGATCGGGATTTCGGCGTTGCGGAAGCGGATCTCCTCGACGAAGGCGCGCAGCTCGGCGATGGTCTCCTCCTCCTCGTTGGCCAGCTCCTCGTCGTCGACCGAGAGGATGAAGGCCGAGGCGCGCGACTGTTGCTGGGCGAAGGAGGACAGGTCGCCATAGCTGGTCACCCCCAAGACCTCCATGCCCTCCTTTTCCAGGGCCTCGGCCAGGGCGCGGATAGACAGGCCGCTCTGGTTTTCCGAGCGGAAATCTTCGTCGATGATGACGACAGGGAAACGGAAGCGCATGACCTTACTCCATTCGCCCCCCTCTCCCATCGGGAGAGGGGCCGGGGGTGAGGGTCGCTACCGGCAGAATCCCTCACCCTAACCCTCTCCCGGCGGGAGAGGGGATTAAAAGTAAAGCGCGGATTATAGGGAGCATCGGGGCCGGCGTGGAGCAGAAATTGCGGCGGCCGCCGCCGCAGGCCGTGCTGCCTAGATTTTAGGCAGGGTGACGCCGGTCTGGCCCTGGTATTTGCCGCCACGGTCGCGATAGGAGGTCTCGCACACCTCGTCCGACTCCAGAAACAGCATCTGGGCGACGCCCTCGTTGGCGTAGATGCGCGCCGGCAGCGGCGTGGTGTTGGAGAACTCCAGAGTGACGTGGCCTTCCCACTCCGGCTCGAGCGGGGTCACGTTGACGATGATGCCGCAGCGGGCATAGGTGCTCTTGCCCAGGCAGATGGTGAGCACGTTGCGCGGGATGCGGAAGTATTCGACCGTGCGGGCCAGGGCGAAGGAATTGGGCGGAATGATGCAGGAATCGCCCTTCACCTCGACGAAACTCGCCGGATCGAAGGCCTTGGGGTCGACGATGGTGGTGTTGATGTCGGTGAACAGCTTGAATTCGTTGGCGCAGCGCACGTCGTAGCCATAACTCGACGTGCCGTAGGACACGATGCTGCGGCCGCCGACGCTCTTGACCTGGCCCGGCTCGAACGGCTCGATCATGCCGTGCTGCTCGGCCATGCGCCGGATCCATTTGTCGGATTTGATGCTCATAGTTCAGCCTGTAGTCGGTAGCTAATAGCGGGTAGCCAAAAACAAAGCCGCGCCCGGGGGCGCGGCCTCTATGCTACTCGCTACCTGCTACCTGCTGCCAGCTATATCAGGTGTTCTGGATCACGATGCTGGGGAACTTGGCGCTGTGGTCCACCGCCAGGTCACCCACCTTGACCGCCACGCGCCGCGCGATCTGGCGGTAGATCTCGGCGATGCGCGAGTCCGGTTCGGCCACCACGGTGGGCTTGCCGGCATCGGTCTCCTCCCGGATGCGGATGTCGAGCGGCAGGCCACCCAGGAATTCCACCCCGTAGTCGCTGCACATCTTCTGGCCGCCGCCGACGCCGAAGATCGGCTCCTCGTGGCCGCACTTGGAGCAGATGTGCAGGCTCATGTTCTCGACCACGCCGAGGATGGGCACGCCCACCTTCTCGAACATCTTGAGGCCCTTGCGGGCGTCGATCAGGGCGATGTCCTGCGGGGTGGTGACGATCACGGCGCCGGTCACCGGCACGCGCTGAGCCAGGGTGAGCTGGATGTCGCCGGTGCCGGGCGGCAGATCGACCACCAGGTAATCCAGGTCTTTCCACTTGGTGTTGTTGAGCAGTTGCTCGAGCGCCTGGGTGACCATCGGGCCGCGCCAGACCATGGGGGTGTCGACGTCGATCAAAAAGCCGATGGACATGGCCTGGATGCCGTGACCGATCATGGGCTCCAGCACCTGGCCGTCCTCGGACACCGGCCGGCCATGGATGCCCAGCATGGTCGGTTGCGAGGGGCCGTAGATGTCGGCGTCCAGCATGCCGACGGTGGCGCCTTCGGCGGCCAGGGCCAGGGCCAGGTTGACCGCCGTGGTCGATTTGCCCACGCCGCCCTTGCCGGAGGCGACGGCGATGATGTTCTTGACGCCCGGGATCAGCTTGACGCCCTTCTGCACACCGTGGGCGACGATCTTCCAGGACACGTTGGCCGTGGCCGACTCCACACCGGCGACGGTTTTGAGCTTGTCCTCGACCAAGCGCTTGATCTCGCCTTGGACCATCTTGGCCGGATAGGGCAGGATCACATCGAGGCTGACCTTGCCGCCGTCGATCTTGATGTTCCGCACCGACTTGGTGCTGACGAAATCCCTCTGGGTGTTCGGATCGATCAACTCCTTGAGGGCCGCTTGAATTTGCTGTTCGGTAACCGACATCGTTCAACCTCTGCTCAATGAAATAAACGCCATCGCCTGGCACATCGGGCCTGCCCTTGGCCCCCGGGTTCCCGACATTTGAAGGCGATCCCGGGAATTTCAAGCCTTGCCGCCGACGCGCCGCCGAGACGGGCACATTAGTAGTTTACTATTTTACTCAATTATTATCCGGCGCGCCAAGCCCGGGCTTCAGTCCGGCAGATCGGGGGCATGGGCGACCAGGCGCAGCTCGGGGGCCGCGGCCCGCAGCGCCGCCACGAGCCGGGCGCCCAAACCGGGCTGGCTGCGGTGAGACACCCAAAGCAGATTCAGCCGCAGATTGAAGTCGGCGAAGACCACGCTCGATTCAAACCGTTTGAGCGCCCCTTCCACCCGCGCCAGCCAGAGCGTCAGCTCATCGGGCCGGCAACGCTTGAGGGCGGGGGCGATCATCATGAAATCGGCGAGCAGGGCGCCGTCCGCATCGCGCTTGGGCACCCGCTGCCACAAGGGCTGCGCCGCCTGCCAATCCGGTGCGCACAGGACCGCTTGTGCCGGGCGCACCGTCAATTGCATGGGCTAGCGGATCAGTTCCGCCCCGATCTCGGCGAAGGTGCGGGCGATCTCCTGGGTCTGCACCGGGGCGCCGAGCTGGCGGCTGATTTGGCTGACGGAGAAGAGGCCGCGCACGATCTGGCTGCGGTCAGACTGGCGCTCGGCCACCAGGGCATGCTGCCGGCCACAGGCCTGCAGGGTGGCGACCACATCGCCCACCTTGGCCTTGACCACGTCGTCCATGCACAAGGCCTCGAGCTTCTCGCGCGGGGTCATGATGTCCTTGACCAGGACATCATTGTGGCGAATGCCCTGGGCCTGGATGATCTGCACCGGCTTCTCGCTGGTCAGATCGGTCGCGGTGATCAGGCCGAGTATCTGGTTCTGCTCGTCCACCACCAGCAGCAGGCGCACGCCGCGATGGATCATCTTGAGCCGGGCCGCCTCGATGCTTTCCAGGGGGTGAATGGTATGCGCCGTCACCGCCCGGAAATCGGTCATCACCATCAGGGCGGGGTCATCCAACGTCACGCTCTGGGCCAGTTCCTGGGTCGGCCGGTGGAAGGTGGCACCCTTCTGCACCGGGGCGGAGGCGATCACACTGTAAGCCTTGTCCATGAATTTTTCCTGTTCGATTCACACAATCAGCGTCCGCTGCCGCGTCCGCCATGGAGCTGCACCGGATGCAGGTAGGGATGGCGCACCCGGGGCAGGGCATCCACCTGCAGGAAGCGCTCGAGCTCGCCCAGGGCCAGGCGGTAGACCTCGCGCTTGAATTCGACCACTTCCTGCACCGGCTGCCAATACTGGTTCCAGCGCCAGGCATCGAACTCCGGATGCTCGCTGGCGCGCAGCTTGACGTCGCATTCACGGCCGACGAGACGCAGCAGGAACCAGATTTGCTTCTGACCCCGGTAGTGGCCGCGCCACTCGCGCCGCACCCAGTCCTTGGGTACATCGTATTTCAGCCAGCCCCGGGTGCGCCCGAGAATGCGCACGTGCTCGGGCGCCAGGCCGACCTCCTCGGTCAGCTCGCGGAACATGGCCTCTTCGGCCGATTCGCCACTTTTGATCCCGCCCTGGGGAAATTGCCAGGAGGACTGGCGGATGCGCTTGCCCCAGAACACTTCGTTGCGGGCATTGCAGAGGACAATCCCGACATTCGGCCGGTAACCGTCTTTGTCGATCATGGCCGCACCTTGCAAGTTCATGAATTGGTCACATTCTCCCACCCTTCGCGGCGGGAGAAAAGTCAGCCATCCCCCAGCACGAAACCCCGGTCGGTCACGGCATTGAAGGCCCGCATGCGGTCGAGAAAGCCCGTAAATTCCAGGCCCAGGCGCTCTTCCAAGGCGCGCGCCCGCTCAGCCAAGGGGGCGAAGGCCGTTTCCGGCAGCGGCGGCTTGAAGCCGAAGACGATGACGTTGCTCCGCTTTTCGGCCGGCAAAATCAGGCAGTGGCTGCCGAAGGCCAGATTGATCCGGTGAAAATACAGGCCAAAACGGTCTTCCGAGCCCCACAGGTTGAAGGCCGCCACCCCGCCCGGCCGCAGGTGGGCATGGCAGGCCTGATAGAAGGCCTCGCTGGCCAGGGCCTCGACGATGCGTTTGGCGTCGTAGGCATCGACCAGTAACACGTCCCGGCTCTCCGGCTGTCCGGCGACGAAGGCGGCGCCATCGCCCTCGATCACGCTCAGCCGGGCGTCGTCGGGCGGCAGGAAGAAATAGGCCCGCGCGGCCGCGATCACCTCCGGGTTCAATTCCACCGCGCTCAGCCGGCATTCGGGCAGACGGCGATGGATGAATTTGGCCAGCGAGCCGCCGCCCAGGCCGATCAGGGCCGCCTCGCGCGGCTCGGGATGAAACAGCAGGAAGGCCATCATCGCCCGGGTGTACTCCAGCTCCAGGGCGAACGGGTCGCGCAGGCGCATGGCGCTCTGCACGGCGGTGCCGCCCAGGTGCAGGAAGCGGATGCCGCCCTTCTCGCTCACCTCGACCGGGTCGAAATCGGCCCGGCCCTGACGCTGCCTTGAAAACAACCGCATTTGCTAGAATCCGCGCTTTATTCCGAAGCCCCCAAGCCTATCATGCGCACCTCCCGATTCTTCCTCTCCACCAGCAAAGAGGCCCCGGCCGAGGCCGAGCTCGTCAGCCACAAGCTGATGCTCCGGGCCGGCCTGATCAAGCGTTTGGGTTCCGGCCTCTATACCTGGATGCCGCTGGGCCTGCGCATCCTGCGCAAGGTGGAGACCATCGTGCGCGAGGAGATGGACCGGGCCGGGGCGATCGAGCTGTTGATGCCGGCGGTGATCCCGGCCGAGCTTTGGCAGGAATCGGGCCGCTGGGAGGTGTTCGGCCCGCAGATGCTGAAGATCAAGGACCGTCACGAGCGCGACTTCCTGTTTGGCCCCACCCACGAGGAGGTGATCACCGACATCGCCCGCCGCGAGATCCGCTCCTATCGCCAGCTGCCGGTGAATTTCTACCAGATCCAGACCAAGTTCCGCGACGAGATCCGGCCCCGCTTCGGCGTCATGCGCGCGCGCGAGTTCCTGATGAAGGACGCCTATTCCTTCCACGCCGACGAGGCCAGCCTGGACGCGACCTATCGCGTGATGTACGACACCTACAGCCGCATCTTCACCCGGCTGGGTCTCAAGTTCCGGGCCGTGGCGGCCGACACCGGCGCCATCGGCGGCTCCGGCTCGCACGAATTCCACGTCCTGGCCGACTCGGGCGAGGACGCCATCGCCTATTGCCCCAACTCCGACTACGCCGCCAACGTGGAGCTGGCCGAGGGGCTGCCACCGCAGGATGCCCGCCCGGCCCCAAGCCAGCCCATGCAGGAAGTTGCCACCCCGGGCCAGCACAGCATCGCCGAGGTCACCGCGTTCCTCAAGGTGCCGGCCGACAAGGTGGTGAAGACCTTGATCGTCAAGGGCGAGAAGGGCCTGGTCGCCCTGCTCCTGCGCGGCGACCACGAGCTGAACGAGGTCAAGGCCGGCAAGCTGACCGGGGTCTTTGCGCCGCTCACCTTCGCCACGGACGCCGAGGTCCACGCCGCCGCCGGCTGCCCGCCCGGCTCGATCGGCCCGGTCGGCCTCAAGCTGCCCATCATCGCCGACCGCGCCCTGATGAACCTCGCCGATTTCGTCTGCGGCGCCAACGTCGCGGGCTATCACCTGACCGGCGTCAATTTCGGGCGCGACCTGCCCGAGCCGGTGTTCGCCGACATCCGCAACGTGGTGGAGGGCGACCCCAGCCCCGACGGCAAGGGCCGGCTCAGCTTGTGTCGGGGCATCGAGGTGGGGCATATCTTCAAGCTCGGCACCAAGTATTCCGAGGCGCTGGAGGCCAGGTTCCTCGACGAGCAGGGCAAGAGCCAGACCATGATCATGGGCTGTTACGGCATCGGCGTCTCCCGCATCGTCGCCGCCGCCATCGAGCAGGGCCATGACGAGCGCGGCATCGTCTTCCCCCAAAGCATCGCCCCGTTCGAGCTGGCCATCGTCGCCCTGGGCTACCACAAGAACCCCACCGTGAAAGCGGCGGCCGATGCCCTCTATAATCAGCTGAAAGCGGCCGATATCGATGTGCTGCTGGACGACCGCGACGAGCGACCCGGCGTGATGTTCGCCGACATGGAACTGATCGGTGTGCCGCATCGGGTGGTGGTCAGCGAGCGCGGCCTGAAAGAGGGCCAGCTGGAATACCAGGGGCGCCAGGACGCGGCAGCGACCAAGCTGCCCCAGGCCGAAGCGGCCCGATGGATCGAGGAGCGGGTGAAGGCGTGAACGAACGGCGGGTGCGGCTACTGATCCTGGCGCTGGGGCTGACGGCGGGTTCCGCCCTGGCCGGCGCCCAGAAGTACGAGCCCCTGTCGGCCAGCGTCAGGGCCCAGCTCTCGAAGACCGTGGCCGATGCCGCGGTCGAGGCCGCCTTTGCCGATGCCCCCGAGGTCCAGGCCTGGCTCGGCGTCATCTCCCAGCGCCTGGCCCGCTTCATCCCCGATGCCGAATACCGGCGCGATTTTCTGGCCACCGTGCACTATGAGGCGACCCGCGCCGGGCTCGACCCGGAGCTGGTGCTGGGCCTGATCGAAGTCGAAAGCGGCTTTCGCAAATACGCCGTGTCCAGCGCCTCGGCCCGCGGCTACATGCAGGTGATGCCGTTCTGGGTCGACCTGATCGGCAGCCGCGACCAGAACCTGTTCCATCTGCGTACCAATCTGCGTTACGGCTGCACCATCCTGCGCCATTACCTGGACATCGAGCGGGGCGACCTGTTCCGGGCATTGGGCCGCTACAACGGCAGCCTGGGTCAGGCCCAGTATCCCAACGCCGTCTACGCCGCCTGGCGCAAGCGCTGGACCACCGGGGTGCTGCCGGCCAGCTACCGCCCGGTGCCGCACGCCGTCAAAAAAGGCGGCTGAGCCCGGGCGCCCGGTGAGCCGCGCGCCGATGGCAGCCGAGACGCCCCCGCTCTGCCTGCCCGATTACGCCGGCGGCAGCCTGGTCAATCTCATGAGCAGCCTCGCCCTCGGCCTGGGCGCGACGAGCCCCCATCCGCCCCTGACGCTGCTCCCGCCCCAGCGCGTGGCCGCAGCGCGTCATGTGCTGCTCCTGGTGGTGGACGGCCTGGGGTACGAGCGCCTGCGGCGTCAAACCGACACCCTGCGCCGGCATCTAACCGGGCCGATCAGCTCGGTCTTCCCTTCGACCACGGCGAGCGCCATCCCCACCTTCCTCACCGGCCTGGCGCCGCAACAGCACGGCCTCACCGGCTGGCACATGTATTTCCGCGAGATCGGCGCCATCGCCGCGCCCCTGCCCTTCCGCCTGCGCACCGGGCGCCAGGACTTGCGCGAGGCGGGGGTGAACCCGGCGCAATTGCTCGGCCTACCCCCCCTGTTCGACCGCCTGCCCCGGCCCTGCCACGTTATCAGCCCGCACTCCATCGTGCATTCCGACTTTAATGTCGCCCTCTCGGGGCGCGCCCGGCGTCACGGCTACGGCACACTGGCGGAGCTGTTCGCCCTGCTGCGCGGGCTGTTGCACGCGCCCGAGCCCAGCTATCTTTATGCCTATTGGCCGGAACTGGACAGCCTGGCGCATGCACATGGCAGCGGCAGCGCCCCGGTGGCACAGGCCCTGGCCGAGCTGGATGAGGCCTTCGCCGGCCTGCTGACCGAGGCGCGCGGCAGCGACAGCCTGATTCTGGTGACCGCCGACCACGGCTTCATCGACACCACGCCGGCCGACACCGTCGATCTGGACGACCACCCCGACCTGCGCCAAACCCTGCGCCTGCCCCTGTGCGGCGAGCCGCGTGTGGCCTATGCCTATGTCCGTCCCGGCTGTGAGGCGCGATTCGAAGGCTATATCCGGGAGCATCTGGCCGATCGCCTGCTGCTCTTCCGCCGGGATACCGTCCTGGACCGGGGCTGGCTCGGCCCGGGTCCGGCCCATCCGGCCCTGGCCGAGCGGCTGGGCGACTATGTGCTGATCGGCCAGGGTCGCACCATCCTGCGCGACTGGCTGCTGGGCGAAGAGCGCTACCGCCATGTCGGCGTACACGGCGGCCTGAGCGCATCGGAGATGCAGGTGCCCCTGGTCGCCCTGCACCTGTGATAAAGGCTAACGCCGGCTGTAGGTGCCGATCAGTTCCGCCTGCGCCAGGATATGCCCCTGCATGGCACGTTCCAGGGCCGCCTTGTTGGGCCGGCCCAGGTCGGGCAGCACCACGTCCAGGGCATAGAGCTTGTGAAAATAGCGATGGCGCCCGATCGGCGGGCAGGGACCGCCATAGCCGGTGCGCCCCCAATCGTTGACGCCTTCGCGCGTCCCCGGCGGCAGGCTTTGGGTCGCCTCGGCCAGCCCCGTGCTGTCCGGTGGCAGGTTGTAGAGCAGCCAATGCACCCAGGTCCGGCGCGGGGCGGCCGGATCGGGCACATCGGGATCGTCGACGATGAGCACCAGGCTGCGGGCCCCGGCCGGCACCCCGCTCCAGGCGAGCGGTGGCGACCGATCCTGGCCGTCGCAGGTGTATTGAGTCGGAATCGTCTCGTTGTGCGCAAACGCGCTGGAACTGATCTGCATTTGAACGCCCCCAGCAGAAAGGGCCGCAGCGCGCGCCCATGGACAGACAACCGCCCATCGGCAACACGCCACACCCGATGCCTTTCTCAATTTAGGCGATTTCCGGACTGCGGCGCCCAGCCTGGGTGGGGCAGGCTCCGCCGCGACGCACGAATACGGTCTAGCCTGACAGGAGAGGAGACTTGCGCATGCCTTTGAATGCAGATGCCCCGCTGGCCGTCATGCCCTTCGTGCCCGGACGGGCCGCCGGCAGCCTGCGCTTCGGCGTCACGGCCGCGGGCGCGGACAGCATCGTCGTGCTGCATCAGGCGGAACTCGCCGCACTCGCGACCCGGCCGGCCGGCGTCGTGCTCATCGATGGCGCGCCTTTCTCCCACCCCGCGCTGCGCCTGCTGAGTCGTGGCATCCCCACGGTGCTGGCGCCAAGGGAAATCCTTTCGGATCTGGTCGAGGGGATGCCGCTGTTTCTGGACGGCCAGGCCGGCCTGCTCAGCGGCCAGGCACTGCCGGACAGCCAGCCTCCACCCCCGCCGGAGCCGGGCGCGGCCGTGCACACGGCCGACGGGCTGGCAGTCGAACTGCGCGCCAGCGTGGCCAGCGCCGCCGGCGCGGCGCGGGCCTTGAGTCAGGGCGCGGCGGCCATCGGGCTGGTGCGCTCGGAATACCTGTTCCCTGACGACGGCCGCCGGCCCGACGCCGACTTTCTCATCACCGCCTTCACTGGCCTGTGCCAGGCGGCCGCCCCCTTGGCCGTGACCTTCCGTCTGGTCGACATCGCCGGCGACAAGCGGCCGGCCTGGTTGGGCGAAATCCCGGGCAGCGCCGGCGTGCTGGGTCTGCAAGGTTCGCGCCTGTACAGCAGCGAACCGGTGCGCCGCGTCTATCTGGATCAGCTGACGGCCCTGGCCGAACTCGCCCGCAGCTACCGGGTGGCGGCCCTACTGCCCTATGTCACGGACCTGGCGGAACTCGAACGCCTGCAGGCGGAGATTCGGCCCCAACTGCCCAACACGGTGCCGGTGGGCACCATGCTGGAGACACCGGCCGCGGCCCTGGCGGTGAACGATTTTCTCAATGTTGCCGACTTCGCCGCCCTGGGCTGCAACGACCTGATGCAGTGTTTGTTCGCGGCCGACCGTGACCAGCCGCAGCTGCGCGGCTATCTGGATGCCTATGCCCCGGTGCTCTATCGCTTTCTCGGCATGGTGGCGCGCACTGCCGGGCGCCAGGCCCAGACCCTCCAGGTCTGCGGCCTGCTGTCCCAGCTGCCGGGCGTGCTGCCCGCCCTGATCGGCCTGGGCTATCGCATCTTTTCCGTGGACGCGGCGAGCCTGCCCTGGCTGGCCGCCACGGTGCGTGCGACCGACAGCCACCGGGCCAGGTATCTGGCCTACCGGGCCTGCCAGGCCAGTCATGCCATCGAGGTGCGCCACTTGCTGCAAGGCAGGCCAACCCGCGCAGGTGAGGGTTAAGCGCAACCGGCGCGGCCGGAATGACAATCCAACCGCCCGGCACGGGCGGGTTGCTGCAAACAGGGGAAGGAAAAGATGGGGCGATGGATGGGGA